>NZ_JBFREW010000002.1:0-500112 GCF_052114505.1 Labrys sp. KB_33_2
CAACAAGTCGGAGGAAGGCGGCTCCTCGGCCTATGTGCCCGCCAACGAGAAGGACGATACCCAGCTCAACAAGGCGATCGACCTGCTGCATGGTGCGCAGAAGAGCGCCTATTTCCCGCCGGATCCGAAGGCGGGCGTGCCGAACTGACGGGCTTTCAGCCCGACTCGGCTATCGCCTGCTCGATGGGCCGGTCCGGCAATGGCTTAAACAATGTTTTAGCGACCTCGTTTCGCTCGAAAAATTGCGCATCAATAAAATCAAGCACTTACAATCGCAGATTCAAATCAGGGGTTCCGTGCCCTGCAACCAATAGCAGAAGCCGTTGATGGAAGGAGCTGAGAGAGAGGGAGAAGCGGCAAGGCCCAGGACTCGTTGATCAGAGCCAAATGATGACGGCCGCTTCGAATCGGAAAGCTACGACGCCGCCGGATCGTTGATAATAACATGGTCGGCCGACCATGAACTGGGCCACACCTCTGCCTCGGCAGCCCCGTGGCGCATCTTGCGGCAGTAGCCGACCGGCAAATCATGCGCGATGAGGATGGGGCTCAAGCCGGATGCGGCCGCATGCGGCCCGAGCGCCGCTGCAATGCCGGTGTAGCCGAGTGCCCCGTCGCACGGCACGTAAGCGCAAGCGCCGCCCATGACGACGTCGGTTGCCGGGTTGCTGCCTGGCGTGCCGACGGCGCCGACGACACAAACGACAGTCTGAAGTTCGGTCGCTCGCGCATAGGCACAGCTGAACACGCGGTAATAGCCCGAGATCAGTCCCGTCTTGGCTGGAATGAGAATCAGATCGAGGTCGAGTTTGCCGAGGCGGGCCCACAGCGACGTGAATTCCACATCGAGGCAGATCAGTATCGCAATGCGCAAGCCCGCCCACTCGATAATCTCGACGTCGGTTCCAGGCGACAGCAGCCAGCCCTGCGGGTCCATCTCGCTCGGCGTAAGGCAGAGCTTGTCCTGGCTAACCTCGCGCCCGTCCGGAAGGAAAAGCCAGGCTCGGTTCGCGTAGCGCGTACTGCCTTTCTCGTCGATGAGTGCGTGCGGCATTGTACCCGGCAGCAGGGCCACATTGTAGCGCGCTGCAAGTGGGCGCAACATGACAAGCGCTTCCACGGCTTGCGCGGCGAGCCAGGGCAACTGATCTGGCACCGTAAGCCCGGGCGGAGAGAAACTGAGCCACTGCATACAGGCGAATTCAGGCAGAGCGAGGATTTGCGGTGTGGACGACGAGAATTCCATCATCTTCGCTTCAACGAACCCGACCCAGGCCTCCAGGCTAACAGCCGATACTTCAAGATTCGTAGCCCACATCGCGACGGATAACGTGTCCATGGTCCATCTCCTGCTGTCGAACCCGAACAATTCATGCGCTGGAGTTGTTATGGCTCTGTGTGAATAATGCCGGAATTATTTCCAGTACGCCGTTATTGCTGCCGGTGCGTCATATTTGCTCGAATGACCTAGGAAAGTGATATCGGATTAATCAAGCTAGGAACATGGCAAGAACGAGTCGATGGAGGTCGATGTCGGCATATTGCCGTCCCGGCTGGCAAAGGCAGCTCTCGTCTGGTGTTCATGGACGATTTCCAATCCAGTTTTTTTGTGCAGTGCAGCAACGATATTGCTGCAGATGCGTTGTTCCCGTTGCCGTTCAATTCCGGGCGTCAAAACAGAGACAGCCACATTGCGAAAAATCTCCGATACGATCGCGCGCCTAAGCGCGTTGCACATGCAACGCTCCGTTCAAGCCCTGGACCATGGAAAGCAAGACCGCCTCAAGGTTCTGACGGACTTTGGCTCCAATCCGGGGGCGCTGAAGGGCAAATTCTACCTTCCGATCGACTTGCCAGAGAATGCGCCGCTTGTCGTCGTGCTCCATGGCTGCACCCAAAATGCCTCCGCATACGACCATCATTCCGGATGGTCTCGGCTTGCCGACGACGCCGGCTTTGCCCTGCTTTTTCCCGAGCAACAGCGTACCAACAATCCGAACCTTTGTTTCAACTGGTTTGAGCCTGGAGACACCAGGCGTAACTCCGGTGAAGCGCTCTCGATTTGGCAGATGATCGAGGCGATGGTCCTTACGCACGGGATCGATCGACAGCGCATCTTCGTCACCGGGCTTTCAGCCGGCGGCGCAATGGCGGGGACCATGCTGGCGACGTATCCGGAGGTCTTTGCCGGCGGGGCAATCATCGCAGGGTTGCCGTATGGCAGCGCGGCGACGGTCCCGGAGGCGTTCGATCGCATGCGCGGCCACGGCGGCCCGTCGGCGCAAGATCTGCAGCGGCTCCTCCATCGTGCTTCGGACCACCGTGGACCGTGGCCGAAGATATCGATCTGGCAAGGCACGGCCGACTACACGGTTGCCCCTTCCAACGCGGAAGCAATCGCCCTTCAATGGCAGGACGTGCACAGGTTGAAAAATACCCCGGCACGTTCGGAAACCACCGGTGCCCATGCAAGACAGGTCTGGTGCGATGCTTCCGGTGAGGCGGTCGTCGAGATCAGGATGATCGCGGGAATGGGGCACGGAACACCCGTCGGAGATGGCTTGGGCACTCCCGGACCCTACATGCTCGATATTGGCATCTCGTCCACGCGCGAGATCGCGCGTTTCTGGGGCATCGACGCGATGCAGATAAGCGATTCGACACCATCGAAGCCCATCGTGGCTGCAACAGAAGTGCCATCACCGAGCATGCCGTCGCCGGCCGCGGAAAAGAAGATGGCGAGGCTTCCAGCCCCGTCGGACGGTGGTCTATCCACACCTCGATTGGAGACAGACCGGCGGGGTGTACGCACGATCATCGAAGATGCGCTTCGGGCAGCGGGCTTGATGCGTTGATGTAGGCATCACGGTATAAATTGACCTCGCGCGTGCTCTGCGGCTGTTGTCTGAGCCTGAACAGGCAGAGTAGGGGGCTCTTGGGTTCGATGAGAGCCCGCGGATGGTCGGATTGGGCCCGATCTGAAAGTCGCCGAACGTCTCAGGATGCGGGCGTAGCTTCCCTGAGGCAATGGATATGTCGTGGATCAACCGATGAAGTCCACGGCATGATGCAGACCGACATGCCCCAGTCTCGCCTGGGCCGACCGGGCGCGATGTCATGGCTTGCGAACTGCTGGTCTGCCTGATGACGCCCGCTCGATCAGAGTGCATCCGACCTTGTGAATGCGGTGAGGCGACGATGTGGTCTTGTTTGCGAGTTGCCCGATGGCCCAGGCGCCCATCGGACGATGTGGAAGCTCAAGCGTGGTCAGTTGGGGCCGCAGGTGGCGTGACAGCTCGTCATCGTCATATCCGACGACGGAAAGATCATCCGGAATACGCAATCCGGCCTCGCCGATCGCAGTAAAGCAGCCCATGGCCATTTTGTCGTTCTGGCAGAAAATGGCAGTCGGTGGCTCCTCGATCGACAGGAGTTTCTGCGTCGCCTCGAAGCCGGATGTCGGTGTCCAGCTCCCCTCGACGACCAGCCGGCCGTCGTAAGGAAGGCCAGCCTCCGCCAGCGCCCCTCTATAGCCGGCGAGCCGATCCTGAGCGGCCTCCATGAAACTCTCTCCAACGATTGTGCCGATGCGCCTGTGCCCTTTCTTGATCAGTGAGCTGGTCGCCATTCGCCCGCCCGTCATCTCATCGGGGACCACCGCTGGAAAGCGGTCATCGTCGGTATAGCAATTGAGCAAGACCAGGGGGACGGGAAGAGTGTCAAAGGCGTGATCCAAGGAGACCCGACGTGTGAAGATCGACATATAAACAATGCCTTGCGCGCCGGCCTGCAGAAGCCGAGCCAGCGCTTTGCGCTCGTGCTCCGCCCGGCCTTGGGTTTGCGCCACGAGAATGGTCACGTCGTTTTCCCAGGACGCGTGCCGGGCGCCCTCAATGGCGTTGACCGCTTCCGGCGTTGTCGCCAACTGGTCCACAATGAAGCCGATGCAACCGCCTCGCAGGTCTTCGAGACCCGCCCGCCGGATCGGACTTCCCATTCCGTAGCCAAGGGAGCTGGCAACATTCAACACCCGCTCCCGCAGTTCGGGAGAGATCTTGATGTCCGTGACGCTGTTCAGAACGACGGATACCGTCGCCTGCGAGCAACCGGCCGCCTTCGCCACGTCCATCATCGTCACGCGCTTGGTGGTCTTCCGGCTATTCACGTGTCCCCCGTTCGGACCTCGATCGTACATGAACTAATAAAGTTCGACCATTGACTAATAATTATTAGTAGCGGTAGTGTTGGAAAAATTGGGAGGAGATGGCTCCATGACCGCGCAGCCCTCGTACAAATACGACATCGCCTCTCAGGTGGCGCAACTTGCCGAGGACGGCATTATCGGACTGAAAGGGGCCTTCAGCCCCGTATGGGCTGACCACATGCGGGAAGACATGATGACGGCGTTCTGGTCAGCCATTCAAAGGCCCGGCGGCGCCGTCGGTCGCGGTCCGCGCCGCTGGTATGTCGAGATACACCCGCAGGCGTTTGGCGGTTTTGTGGACCTCATCGTCCACCCATGGGTGGTGGATGTCTGCACCCATGTCCTGGGGCCTGATTACCAGATCGTGGAAGTCGGCTTCGACGTGCCGTTCCAAGGTGCAAAGTACCAGCCCTGGCACCGTGACTTTCCCTCGCCTGTCGACACCTATCGCGATCGAAAAATCACCTCGCTCGCCTTCAACCTCACCGGCGTCGACGTCACCGAGGATATGGGGCCTTTCGAAGTGGCGCCCGGAACGCAATATGACGACGGCCGCGAATGGAAGCACGAGATGTTTCCGGACAAGTCGCTCTGGAGCCGTTTCCAGGAGCGTGCGACCCGCAAATATCCTCAGCGTGGCGATGTCTCCTGTCGGTCTGCCCTGACGGTCCACCGAGGAACAGAGCACCAATCGCCTATCGCGCGGCCCGTCATGGTCCTCGGCGTCGATGCACCAGGGGCCGGACATGCCGAACTGCATGACATGATGGTCACCCGCGACTGGTATGACGCGTTGCCGGACATTGCGAGAAAACATCTCGTCTGCCGGGTCGTGGATGAGTTGGTGCCGATCAGCCAGAAGCACGATATCGAAGGTCTCGTGATGGGAGCCGATCCGACCTGAAGACAGCCCTCAGCGCGGGTGGATCAACCAGCCCGCCATTTTGGTGTCTCGAACTCTGTGGTAGAATGTCGAGAATACCGGGATGCATTGACGCCCACCACAGAACGACGCTAGGCTATGCTATTACTTCTTTTTTGGAAGAATAGTGCTGACCGGCGTCAGCGTTCCTCGCGTCAGTAATGAAGTTGCGGCAGCGGGGGCTGCCGGCTTGGCAGCCTTTGGCTTGCGAGTTTCCCGATTGCCGCGTTTTTGTCCCTTGGCCATTCCTGTCGCCCTTTGTCAGCCGCATTTTGAATTTCTTGTGCAGAAACACAAAGCCCTGCGATCTTTGAAATCCAAAATGGTGCGATGGTTTCGTTAGTTATGTTACATCATATTTCACAATTATATTCGTAAATGAACGCAAAAATCATGCCAATTGACATTTGAAATAGGCAATTTACGTTTTCACTTAGGTAGTTATGATTACAAAAATTAAAAGGGGAGGAGGATATATTATTTTGTTTATTTTAAATTCATGAAAAATACCTTGATATTGAGGTGGATCCGTGTAAGGTTTCACTACTGCATTTTCTGACCTCCGTGGCCAGAGGTGCCACCATATGTGAGGTCAATCGGGCTTCACGTGCTGCGCCACCGGTTTTTGCAGCGGGGACCAGCCAGGGCAAATTACCTGCCGTCGCCACGCAACAGGCCCATCCCGGCCCTCGTATCGACAGGCTTTGATATGCCCACCAGCACCACCATCGCCGCGGTGAATCATCGCCGCCGGCATTCGGACAGGCCTTTGCAATTGGCCTCATCTCCCTTGGTTCTACTCGTGGAGCACGAACTCGCTTCGCGTGTGAGCAGTGCCAACGAACTGCTGGATGAAGGCTACGATATTGTCGAAAGTGAAAGTGCCAGCGAGGCTATGAGCATTTTGCGGAGTCGCAGCGACTTCGATGCGATGATTGGTGACATTGACGCGGAGCATGCTCCCGGTGGGCTGGCTCTTGTTCGCTACGCGGTAAATCACCATCCGTCGATGAAGATCCTGGTCCGGTCCGCCTGGCCGGATGCCCAAGCGGAGTCGGGCGAGATCGATACGGATTTTCTGCCGAAGCCATATCCCGCGGGTGACCTCGTCCGGCGCATGCACGGCCTGCTCGGCTATCGGCTTGCGCCGGTACGTGAATAATCCGTCTGCACCGCAAGGTTCTCCGGTGACGTGGAACCCCCTATCGAAATCTAAAACGACGAAGGAAATCCATGATGGTTACAGATGTGAAGCCGATCTACAGCAGTTCAAACGGGGATCGTTGGGTTCTGGTCCACGACATCGAATCCGGCCGATCTTTGGTCAGGCATGAACCGAACCGGTCTTCGGGCGGGAAAGCAGTCGAGATCGATGTTGACGATTTCATTCTGCGCGATGGTGAGAGCCCACAAGGGATCGCGTTGCGAGCATTGCTGAGCAAATAATTCTTCGTTCGGGTAGCCCGAAGAGAAAAATTCAGGACACGGGCATCGGATCGGAAAAATTAATTGCGAGTCTCGATGTGAATTTGATCCACAATTCGATCATAAAACCTCAATATTGCGATATTTTTGTAGTTCTATTTTTATAATTTATCGCTAGTTCGCCGTTCGATTCAATTCAGAATCGAACATTTTTTCAAAAATGCTGTTAATACGTTGATATAAAGTCCCGAAAATATTCGCGATTGATCGTCTAATCTGAACGGAAACAATAGCAGGCGCTAGCCACGGATGGACTAGCGGGCGTTTGCTGGCATGTCATTTTGGATGAGACCGATTTGGGAGGTGCATACGCGTGCTGCCATGGAGCTCGCCATTCATATGCGCTGAAGCCGGCGCTGACAGCGCGACTGGATAGGGAATGAACGCTTTGTTGCATCGGATGTTCGGGCTTCGCGCGCCACCACACCCATGGAGCGCCATCGCACCGGTGCGCGAGGAGCTGTTCGGCGTCGAGCGGCTCGAGCAGCATGCGCAAAGCCTCGCTGCTGCGCAAACGGTCACGAGGCGCCCGCCCGCCGTTCTGCCTCTACAGACACGATTGAACGACAATGCCACTGCACTGCTCAAGGCGTACCGGGCAAGCGCCGCGGACGTGGAGAGCGGCCTTGGTATTGTTCCCGCGGCGGAATGGCTTCTCGACAATTATCATCTGGTCGAGGAGCAGATCCGCGAGATCCGGGATGACCTGCCGCCTGGCTATTATCGGCAACTGCCGAAGCTGGCGAGCGGGCCTTTCGCGGGCTATCCGCGGGTGTTCGGGCTAGCCTGGGCCTTCATAGCGCATACCGACAGCTATTTCGATCCCGAGCTACTGCGCCGGTTCATCCGCGCCTACCAGCAGGTCCAGCCGTTGACGATCGGTGAATTGTGGGCCGTCGCGATCACGCTGCGCATTGTCCTCGTAGAGAATCTGCGCCGGCTCGCCGACCAGATCATTGCCGGACGCGAGGAGCGGGCGGATGCCGACGCCCTGGTCGAAAAGCTTCCTGCAATAGGGCAGGCGGCTTCTGAGCTCGATGTCCTGATGGGCCCCTTCGTGCCCCTGTCGGACATCTTTGCCGCGCAACTCGCCAAGCGGTTGCGGGATCAGGATCCCAGGACGACCCCCGCGCTTGGATGGTTCACGGAGCGGCTCCGCCTGCAGGGCACCTCGATCGAGGACGTGGTGCAGCATGCCCAGCAAAGGCTGGGAGCATCCAACGTCACCGTGCGCAATGTCATCACCAGCATGAGGCTGATCTCCGACATCGATTGGGCGGACCTGTTCGAGACCGTGAGTCTCGTCGACGAGCGTCTTGGCTCGGGAAGCGATTTCGCCGCGATGGACTTCCCGACGCGCAATCTCTACCGGAGCGCGATCGAGGAACTCGCTCGCGGCTCGACATTGACGGAACTCGAGATCACCGGGCAGGTGCTGGAGACAGCGCGCCGGGCAGCCGCGGGCGTGGTCGAGCCCGAGGAACGCTGGCGCCTCGCTGATCCCGGCTACCATCTGATCGGGGACGGCCGGCGCGCGCTGGAACGGGCGATCGACTTCAAGCCGCCTCCACGAACGCGGATAACCCGCTTCGGCCTGCGCCTGGGCATCAGCGGATATGCGGGTGCCATTTTTTCCGTTACCGCCGTGCTGCTCGCCCTGGCGTCATGGGCGCTTGGCCTCTACGGCCTTGATGCCGGCTGGCTTGCCCTGTTCGTCTTGGTGGGGTTCGTGCCGGCGACGGAGGCCGCGATCGCGATGGTCAACCGAGTGGTTGCCTGGTGCTTCGGCGCGACAGCGTTGCCGGGCCTCGAACTCGCCGATGGCGTGCCGCAATCGCTGCGAACACTCGTCGCCGTGCCGACGCTGCTGACCAGCGAGGCCGATCTCCTCGAACAAGTCGAGCGGCTGGAAGTGCATCATCTGGCGGGCTCGAGCGGGGACCTGACTTTCGCCCTCCTCACGGACGGCCTCGACGCGGATCGGCAGACCGTCGAGAGCGATGCGGGACTCATCGCGGTGACGGCGCAGGCGATCGCGCAACTCAATCGACGCTATGGCCCGGGACCGGGAGGCGACCGGTTCCTTCTTCTCCATCGTCGCCGCCTCTTCAACGAAGGCGAGAGCACATGGATGGGATGGGAGCGCAAGCGAGGCAAATTGCACGAGCTCAACAGGCTGCTTCGCGGGGCCTCCGACACCAGCTTCGTGGCCGTGGAAGGGCGCCCCCCCCAGGTGCCGGACGGCGTACGCTTCGTCATTACCCTCGATGCCGATACCAGATTGCCGCGCGATGCCGCGCGCCGTTTGGTCGGCAAGATCGCCCATCCCCTCAACAGACCCAGATTCGACGACGGCGAACGACGAGTCGCGAGCGGCTACGCGATACTCCAGCCGCGTGTCACGCCGGCATTGCCGCTCGACCATGAGGGCTCCATCTATCAAAGGGTGTCGTCGGGCCCGGCCGGCATCGATCCGTACGCGGCGGCGATCTCGGACGTCTACCAGGATCTGTTCGGCGAGGGCACCTATACCGGCAAGGGTATTTACGACGTCGATGCTTTCGAGGCCGCTCTCGCCGGACGCGTGCCGGACAGCACGCTGCTGAGCCATGATCTCTTTGAGGGCGTTTTCGCTCGCGCCGGCCTTGCCTCCGACATCGAGGTCGTCGAGGAGGTCCCGCCGCGATACGACGTCGCCGCAAGACGCCAGCACCGATGGATCCGGGGCGACTGGCAGCTTCTGCCCTGGGTGTTCGGCTCCTCGACCGGGGACCGGGCGATGCCGCCCCTGGGGCGCTGGAAGATGCTGGACAATCTGAGGCGGTCGCTGCTGGCGCCCTTCACGCTGATGGCCTTTGCTCTGTCGTGGCTGTTCCCAATCCCTGCGGCAGCGGTCGGACTTGCGGTCGTGTTCGCGGCCGTTGCGATCCCGGCCTTCCTGCCGGGCGCTTTCTCCATATGGCCGCGCCGCTCGGGACTGCATTTGCGCAATCATCTCGGCATGCTCGATCGTGGCCTGCGCCTCGCGGCTGCCCAGGCGTTCTTTTCGATCGCCTTCCTGCCCGATCAGGCTTGGCGGACGGGAGACGCGATCGCAAGAACCCTTGCGAGGCTGTTCGTCACGCATAAGCATCTTCTGGAGTGGACGACGGCGGCAAGATCGGCTGCAGCACCGCGCCTGAGCGTGGGTGGCTTCTATCGCCGGATGGCGGGCGGTGTGGCGCTTGGCCTGGTTCTGGCGGCACTCGCCGTCACGCTCGCTCCGGCCTCCTGGTTGCTCGTCCTGCCTTTCGCATTGCTCTGGGCCGGAGCGCCGGCACTTGCGTTCCGCATCAGCCGCGCGCCGCCGATCTCGCGCCGGCTTACCATGTCGCAGGCGGAGGCGGCCGATCTGCGCCTCACTGCGCGTCGCACCTGGCGCTATTTCGAGACCTTCGTCACACCGTCCGACAATATGCTGCCGCCCGATAATTTTCAGGAAGAGCCGAAGCCGGTGCTCGCGCGGCGTACGTCACCCACCAATATCGGGCTCTATCTGCTTTCCGCGGTTGCCGCCCGCGATTTCGGCTGGGCCGGGCTTACGCAAACCGTCGAGCGATTGGAAGCCACACTCGACACCATGCGCGAGCTCGCCTTGTTCAAGGGGCACTTCTTCAACTGGTATGATACGCAGAATCTGCGCATTCTCGAGCCGGCCTATGTCTCGTCGGTCGATAGCGGAAACCTCGCGGGTCACCTGATCGCGCTTGCCAACGCCTGCGAGGAATGGGTGGGCGCCGCACAGGCGCCGGATGTGAGGGCCGGCATGCTGGACGCCTTCACCCTGGCGCGCGAGGCGGCCGACGCCCTGCCCGCCGGAGGAGGAGGGCCCGGGCAACCACTCACCGTCATTCTCGATGAGATCGAGGCCCTGCTCAACAGTCCGAGGGCGATCGAGTCCATCGCTGCGCCGCTCAACAGGCTGGTCGAAAAGGCCACCGATTCGGCCCGCACGGCTATGTCTTTGATGAAGGACAATGGAGAAGGCGGCCCGCCAGACCTGTTGTTCTGGATCGAGGCGATGAGGCAAGGCGTGATCGAGTGGAGCCGTGATCGTCCCGGGATTGCCGATGTGCCGAACCTCCTCGAGGAGCGCCTGCAAGCGATCGCCGACACGGCGCGTGAAATGGCGCTCGCGATGGATTTCGCGTTCCTTCTCGATCCCGACCGGAAACTGCTGTCGATCGGCTATTCGCTTGCCGACAATGGCCTCGACCCAAGTTGTTACGACCTGCTCGCCTCGGAGGCGCGGCTTGCCAGCCTGTTCGCGATCGCCAAGGGTGATGTTCCCACACGGCACTGGTTCCGGCTGGGCCGAACCGCGACTCCGGTGGGAAGCGGTTCGGCATTGATCTCCTGGTCCGGATCAATGTTCGAATATTTAATGCCGTCGCTGGTGGTGCGTGCGCCGGCCGGCAGCCTGCTCGAGCAGACGAGCCGCCTGGTGGTAGGGTACCAGCAGGCGTATGCGCGCTCCCTCGGCATCCCGTGGGGCATATCGGAATCGGCCTACAACGCCCGCGACTTCGAGTTCACCTACCAGTATTCAAACTTCGGCGTGCCGGGCCTGGGTCTCAAGCGCGGCCTCGCGGGACAGGCCGTGATCGCGCCCTACGCGACGGGACTGGCGACCATGATCGACCCCCAGGCGGCGCGCGCGAACTATAGCCGGCTCGCTGCGATGGGCGCCCGTGGCCGCCACGGCTTCTATGAAGCGCTCGACTTCACCCGCTCCCGTCTGCCGGCGGAAGAGAAAGTCGCCATCGTGCGCGCTTTCATGGCCCACCATCAAGGCATGACGATCGTCGCCATCGCCAACACCCTCCAGGAGGGACGGATGCGCGCCCGGTTCCATCGCGAACCGATGATAAAGGCCAGCGAACTCCTGTTGCAGGAACGTATCCCGGACGAGATCGCCATAGCGCAAGCCCGGGCTGAGGAGGTGAATGCGCCGCTTGTCGCAGCCATCGACGAAGTTGCCTCGGCGCGGCGGCTTGCCGCCTCGGCTGCAGGCCCGCCGATGACGCATCTGCTCTCGAACGGTCGCTATGCGGTGATGCTGACCACCACCGGCGCCGGCTACAGCCGCTGGCGCGACATGGCCGTGACGCGATGGCGAGAGGATGCGACCCGCGACGACTGGGGGGCGTTCATTTTCCTCAAAGACGTCCAGACCGGAAAGGTCTGGACCGGGGGCGCACAGCCGATAGGGGACGGTTCCGGACACGGAGAAGTCATCTTCGGCGAGGACTACGCCCACTTCATCCATCGCGACGGCAGTCTGACCACGACGATGGACGTCCTGGTCTCTTCCGAGGACGATGGCGAAGTCCGTCGCATAGGCCTGACCAACAATGGTCGCCGCCCGCGTGAGATCGAGCTTACCTCCTACGCGGAAATGGTGCTGGCGACGCCCGCCGCCGACAACGCTCACCCGGCCTTTTCCAAGATGTTCGTTCAGACCGAGCATCTTGCCGAGTTTGGCGCACTCGTGGCGACGCGCCGGCCGAGGTCCCCTGACGAGCCACGGCTCTGGGCGGCCCATCTCACGGTGGTCGAGGGTGAGATTGCTGCCGATCCGCAATATGAGACCGATCGGGCCCGCTTCCTCGGCCGCGGCCGCACGATCGCCGACGCGGCGGCTCTCAAGGAGGATCGGCCGCTCTCGAACACGGTCGGCACGGTTCTCGATCCGATCTTCTCGCTCAGGCAGCGCGTGATCGTTCCGCCCGGCAAGGTGGTGCGGGTCGCTTTCTGGACCGTGGTTGCATCGTCGCGGCCCGAGCTTCTGGACATCGTCGACCTGCATCACGATCGCAGCTCGTTCGATCGTGCAAAAACACTGGCGTGGACCCAGGCACAGGTTCAGCTTCGCCATCTCGGCGTCGCGGCGACGGAGGCGGCCGATTTTCAGCGCCTCGCTGCGCCGATCCTCTACGCCGATCCGCGTTTTCGGGCATCGTCGGAAGCGATCCTGCGCGGGGCTGGACCCCAGTCTGGACTGTGGCCGCTTGGAATCTCCGGCGACCTACCGATCGTCGTGCTGCGCATCGACGATATCGCGGACATCACCCAGGTCGGACAGTTGCTCCGTGCCCATGAGTATTGGCGCATGAAGCGCCTCGCCGTCGATCTTGTCATCGTCAACGAGCATGCCGCCTCGTACATGCAGGATCTACACATCGCGATTGAAATGGCCGTGCGCAGCAGCCAGTCCCGGCCAAGGCTGGGCGATGCCCACGCGAATGGCTCGGTTCATGTGCTGCGGACCGATCTCATGAGTGCCGAGGCCCGGTCCCTGCTGCATGCGGCGGCCCGAGTTGTACTCCACGCCCGTCGCGGGCCAATTGCCGATCAGGTCGGGCGCTTTTGGCCCCAAGCAGCCGTGCCGTCCCATGGCCGGCGGACAAAGGCGACTATACCCCTCGGATTGTCACAGCCAGCAGCACCCGAACTCGAATTCTTCAACGGCCTCGGCGGCTTCGACAGGGACGGGCAGGAATATGTGACCATCCTCCATGGCGGCCGCACCACGCCCGCGCCCTGGATCAATGTGATCGCCAACGCCAGCTTCGGCTTCCAGGTCTCGGTGGACGGAGCGGGCTATAGCTGGGCGGAGAACAGCCGCGAGAACCAGTTGACGCGATGGTCGAACGATCCGGTTGCAGACCCCTCAGGCGAAGCGATCTATGTGCGCGATGAAGTCACCGGCGATCTCTGGAGCCCGACGGCGCAGCCCATCCGTGACGGTGGTACCTATGTCGCTGGCCATGGCTTCGGCTACAGCCGCTTTGAACATGAGACGAACGGGATCGCCCTCGCGCTGCTGCAATTCGTGCCGCTTTCCGACCCGGTCAAGATCTCCCGCCTGACATTGCGCAACAATTGCGAGCGGTCGCGCCGATTGTCGATCACGGCCTATGCGGAATGGGTGCTGGGCATATCGCGCGGCGCTTCCGCGCCGTTCGTCGTGACGGAGATCGATGCGGTCACCGGCGCCATCTTCGCCCGCAACCCCTGGAACACAGCCTTTCCGGGCCGCATCGCCTTCGCCGATCTCGGCGGGCGTCAGACATCGTGGACAACGGATCGTAGTGAGTTTCTCGGGCGTGGCGGGGAGCCTGGCACGCCGGCCGCACTCATGGACGAGTACGCGCTGTCGGGTGCGGCGGGAGCCGGCCTGGACCCCTGCGCGGCGCTCGCCACGAGCATCGAGCTCGGCGTGGGCGAGACAGTGGAGATCGTGTGGCTGATCGGCCAGTGCAGTTCGGTGGAAGACACGCGCGAACTGATCATGCGCTATCGCAACGCCGATCTCGACGCGGTACTGGCATCGGTGACCGAACATTGGCAGACCCTGCTCGGCTCGATCCAGGTCAGGACGCCGGATCGCACCATGGACCTGATGCTGAACGGCTGGCTGCTCTACCAGGCGCTCGCATGCCGTATCACAGCCCGCTCGGCTTTCTATCAGGCGAGCGGCGCTTACGGCTTCCGCGACCAGCTCCAGGACGGCATGGCGCTATCCTTTGCGGCTCCCGAAGAGACCCGCCGCCATCTCCTACGCGCGGCCTCTCGGCAGTTCGTCGAGGGTGACGTGCAGCATTGGTGGCTACCGCATTCGGGCCAGGGCGTGCGCACGCGCATTTCCGACGACCGTGTGTGGCTTGCCTTCGCCACCGCGACCTATGTCGCTGCTTCCGGCGACGCTGCAGTGCTGGAAGAGACAGTGCCATTCCTGGAGGGGCCGCCGCTCGGCGAGGGCGAGCATGACGCCTTCTTCCAGCCCTCGATCGCCGACGAGCAGGAGACGCTGTTCGAGCATTGCGCTCGGGGCCTTGACCAGTGCCTCGAACTTACGGGCGAGCACGGCCTGCCGCTGATGGGAACCGGCGACTGGAACGATGGCATGAACCGGATCGGCGAAGGCGGCCGGGGCGAGAGCGTGTGGCTCGGCTGGCTGCTGGTGCGTGCGATCGCGCTTTTTGCTCCTTTTGCCGACAGTCGCGATCCGGCCCGTGCCGCACGTTGGCGGGCGCATGCCGCCTCCGTCCAAGCCGCGATCGAGCGCGACGCCTGGGATGGCGAATGGTATCGCCGGGCGACGTTCGATGATGGAACGTGGCTCGGCTCGAAGGAGAGCGAGGAATGCCGGATCGATTCCATCGCCCAGTCCTGGGCGGTGCTGTCGGGTGCTGCAGACCCCGCGCGCGCCGTGCAGGCGATGGCCGCCCTCAATAAACACCTGATCCGCCGGGAGGATGGTCTGGCGCTGCTCTTCACACCGCCTTTCGACACGACCTCCCGCGATCCCGGCTACATAAAGGGCTATCCGCCGGGCTTACGCGAGAACGGCGGACAATACAGCCATGCCGCCATGTGGGCTATCATGGCCTTTGCAAAGCAAGGGCACGGCACAGCGGCTGCCGATCTGTTTTCGCTCCTCAATCCGATCAACCACGCCCGAACGCCTGAGGAGGTCGAGCGCTACAAGGTCGAGCCTTATGTCATCGCCGCCGACGTCTATTCCGTTCCGCCCCATGTGGGACGAGGGGGGTGGACGTGGTATACGGGCTCAGCCGCATGGATGTATCGCGCGGGCGTGGAAAGCATCCTGGGCATTCGCCGCGAGGGTGCCTACCTTGTTATCGATCCCTGCATCCCCGCTGCCTGGCCGGGCTTCGAAGCCACGGTCAAGATTGCCGCCACCCAGTACACCATCCGTGTCGAAAGCCCATCCGATACGGGTTGCAATGTTGTTGTTGCGGCTGTCCTCGACGGGGCACCTCTCGGATGCGTCAAAGGCTACGCCCGTGTCCCCCTGGACGGAGGAATGCACGATTTGCGGATCAGTCTCGGTGGAAAGGTTATTCATGGGGCATGACCGTTCGTCTGCCTCTCCGATTCTGAGTTTGTGGAAGTGTTCGTCGGCATTGCCGCAACGTGCGCGATCTCTTCGAACAGGTGCCGGCCAAGCCACGGCCAATCGAGTTCATCGACGTGCTCGGCCGAAAGCCAGACCGGCAGTGCAGGCCGGCTTCGAGGCCACTATGAACGCACTGTTGCTGAAAGACTTTCCGCTGAAAACCCATAGAGGCCTGCGGAGCAGGATGGAGAAGGACAAGGCGGAGGAGGGCGCTGTAACAGGCCTGCCGATCTGGAAGGTTCCTCGAACAGCTGTTGTTCGGAAACGTCTCAGTCGGCCGCTTTGCGCAGCGGATAATTATTATGGTCGTAGAGAGACTGGATCTCGGCGCCGGTGTAATCGCCATCATCGGTTTCGATCATGAGCGTTCGCAGTTCTGCCAGCGACTTCTCGACCGCGAACTGAACGGCAAGTGCGAGGCTTTCGAACCGACGATATTTCTGGGGTGCCCTGCCTCGCATTGAACGAAAGGCCCCGGGTATCTGCACATATACCGCTGCGGGCGTCGTGAAATCCAATGTCGTCATTTCGGCAATCTTCTCGTAAATTACCATAACAAAAAGGCCGGGCGAACCCGGCCTTCTCATCGCGCATCAATGGCCAGTGCCAGTACATCCGTGGTCAAAGACCAGACGCGCCATATTCTCACGCAGCCTGAAGGTTCTCAGCTGCACTTTTTCCATTGCGCCGATCCGTCACGACATCAAACGAGAGCTTCTGACCCTCTACGATGGTGTGCATTCCCGCCCGTTCGACGGCCGAAATGTGAACGAACACATCGGAGCCTCCAGCATCGAGCTGGATGAAGCCAAAGCCCTTGGTCGTGTTGAAGAACTTTACGGTTCCGGTATTCATAACGATTTCCTTTCAATCGTTCATAATAAATAACCCACCGTGCAAAGCCCCGGCGAGTAAGTTTTGATCGATTTTTGGAGAGGAAAATCGTCGGCGCTAATAGCGCAGAAAAAGATCGGCAACAAGATCGATGAAAATTACCATAAACTTTAAATATGATTATGGCAAGTCAGATAAATATTTTTAGAACTTTCTTCGGAAAGATCCCAGAAATTCCCGGAATTAACATCTCGTATTCCAGAAAATACGAGATGTTCACTTGTCGATCTTAACGACGGATAATCCACTCGGCAATGTGTCCCCGTCGCGAAGCTCAGCAAGTATCTGCGTCACGTCCTCCCGGAAGGACTCCCACATGGGCTCGCCCTCAAACCCTACCAATTCCTCATGTCCCTCCATGCGGCACATCAAGCGGCAAATGCGCTCCACCGGGCCGGAGAGGTTTTGGGACATCGTTCTTTCCTTTCAGTGTGTCTGTTACCGGTGAGCGGAAAGGCCCCTGCCTACCGTTCCGCATTCCCCCGATCGGCAAAGGGAGGCGTTTGCACAAGTGTCGCTATGAGTCGCAGCAAAGCCCTATGCTCTGGACCGTCTGCGCCAGCTCTGAGGAAGTCGCGCAAGGCGATAAAGGAAATGGCGGAGCCGGAAGGACCATTCGCTTGATGAATGATGATGGCCATCCCGTCCGAAGGATCGCGACCGAGGTACCAGACATCATCGCCAGGGCTTCTGTAAAGCTCACGTCGTTCTTCCATCTCAGTTCTCCTGTTTTGCGGTAGCCGGCAATGAGTTGGGTCAGCTTCAGGCAAAATGAGAGGGCCCGGGTGAGAGCTCCACGTCGCAGCCGTTCCCCGCCGCGCCGCTGGCTTCCTCAGTACCTGTCATCATGACAATGTGATTGTCTCACTTTCATTTGGACAATGGTGCGAACGCTGGCTGGGGTGACATCCAAGCAAAGGGACCAAGGTCATCATCCAGCCACGGACCCCCCTGCAGTCTATTGACAGGATCTTTCAAAATCACATTCGTCTTGCACGCCGACCAGAACTTATCCCAGGTCGCGTTGAGCTTGACTCTTCCTGGGAGCGCGGACGTTCTCGTCCGCTCTTGGAAACACGGCAATCGCGGATCGAAGAGCGGATCGTCCGACACTCTCTTGAGTGTTGCAGGGACGTCCGCGCTCCCAGGAAAGCTAAGTCTTCGATAGGTCAGTGTGTTTGAGACTCGATATTACTCGTCTCTACGGCTTTCGAGCCAGGGAAGCTCCTTTTCGTTTCTAGCCGATCAACGCTGGGATCTTGCCAGTTCGCTACGGCGCATGGGCGATGGCTTCCCGTAGCCTTTGAATGAGTTCTTCATGCCCTATGGCTACGGATACTGTCGTTTGATCACCCAGATATATCATCGACCCCTCCTTGAGAGGTTCGATTTTCAAAATCTGGGATACGTTCACAGTAACCGGTGTTGCGTCGCGGCCTGTCTTTGTGAGTGTCATGAGGATTGGTTTCATCTGCCCCCTCGGATTATGAATGTGGCCCCTGACGAGCAACATAACAAGGCGTGAAGGGTACGCTAAACAAGGAGGACCTTGAAGCTCTGCAGACAGCATTCCCTCATAAGCAAACAGGTGTTGCCTCGGTCTTGGTTTCTCACTCTGAAATCTCTGTTTTCCGTCCGCTGCCCGCTGCTGCGCTCCAACAGCATTGCACCTTATGGGGACGAGCGAATTAGACGGGCTCGCTGGACCCGTCGAGATCCGGGGGATGTCTTTTGGAGCCTGGTTCGCGTAGGCGGTGTCCCGTCGGTATTTGTACCGCCGGCGGTCTCTTCACGGTCGCCTTCGCTGTCATGCCTTTGTATTTCTTGCGAAACGTTGGAGCGCTTCTTGTAATAAGAACTTGAAGCGACAGCAAAATCGCTGTTCTTCGGTTGATTTTTTTGTGCAGACTTATCATTTTTATTTTTCATATTATCCAATCCAATCATCAAGTTTACATCTTAAGCCTTATTTGTCGGATTTAATATGAATAAATATTTATTTTGTCTAAGTAATTCTAATTGCTCTTGTTTGCCGCGTGCTCATTCATCGAGGGCAATTCCAACTGAGGCCCGCGCACATAAACGACGTCGATGCCTACTTCTTGGGCCAAATTCGTTGCGGCTTTGACTGCATCGCCGCGGGTATGAAACGGCCCAATGGGGTCGGAGGGAACAACATCCTCCGAGTATGTGGCGCTGTTTACAACCCAAACGGGGCCGGTCAATTCAATCAGGACCCAATGGCTTTCCGTCGGAGGGCTTTCGTCTTCGCGAAGAAATCGAACCGTGGTCATCGCCGTTCCCCTACCAATCCTCATAGGGTGAGAACAGTATGGCACTCGCAAGGTTCCAGTTCGAGGTTGCCACACTCGCATGTGACGACGGTCTTTATCTGTAGGATCGCAGCGAAGTTGAGCTTTCACCGCGCGAAAACCCGGTACCCGGTTCCCACCACGCTGATCGCGTCAGACCCGCCGTAGATGCCCCCTGGTCGCTTCTAAATGTGGGTCGGCATTGTAGCGGGACCCCAGCCATACTCGGTATATCAATGAGTTAGAAAGCAGATCGGCATCGTAGGCGCGAGCCGAGCCACAAACGCGGAAAGGTTCAAAATGGAAGGCTTCCACTTGCTGGGAAGCGCTTCGCCGGTGCGGCTTTTGTCGGTGGCGCCGATATTCCAATCCGTATTCCAATGGTGTTTGTGCTGGAGCGGCGCATCATAGGTTTTGACGGTTCTGTCAGATCGACCATTTAGCCCGATGCTCGCGGCTGCCGGATCAGCCAGGGGCCGCGCGTACCTGGGCGAAGCCTTGGCGCCACGAGGGGTATCGCGGGATCCATCCGATTTCGGTCTTTGCTTTCCTGTTCGAGCCGGCCCGGATTTCAGTCATCATCTTGACCAGGTGGTCGCCGACAACGAACTGGGCGATCCATGCCGGGATGTGCATTGGTGGCTTGGCGCCAAGCAATTCTGCCAACGCCGGAAGCCACTCGCGGACCGGTGCTGGCTCATCGTCGACGACGTTGTAGATGCCAGGCAAGCCGCGGTCGACCGCCAGAGCTGTGGCTTCTGCCGCGTCGTCGATATGCAGGAATGACCACCATGCCATGCCATGCCGTTGCCGATGATCGGCATGCGGCGCTTGCGGATCTGCTCGATCAGGCTCGGATCGAATACGCCGCTCTCGGGACCGTAGAAAGCGCCATAGCGCAGGACGACCCCCTCCACGTCCCTCGACGTGGTGACGCGACGCTCCATATAGGTCAGCGCGTCGAGGGTGGGCTGCATCTGGTGGAGCCGGAACCGAAGTTCCGTCGTGCCATCGATGCTTTCTTTCTGTTTATCGAGCAGCAGCCGGTGGCTGCGCGGGTTTTGCTGTCGACGCCGACCGACAATTTAGTGGCGGCTGAACTGTCACGTGCGGTGCAGGTCGGGGCTTCCGCGAGACTGGTAGTTCTGCTTGCCACATTTATGCGGGGCGATGCTTCGCCCCGCGTGCAGGCTGCGACGGAGTTTCTCAAGCATGGTCTCCACGCGCTCGGCTTGTGGTGGTTCGACCATCCCGATGTCGCGCGTGCAGAACTCGTCGACGTCGTCATGCGCATCGCCTGGCTTGGGCTCCAAACCGATGATGCTCGAGGAGAGCCGTCGTAAACGGTGTCGACATATCGACCCGACGGGGGTGCCCGATGAGAGATCTGGCTTTGCAGGCCGCGGGAGCGTTGGCCATCATGTTTGCGATGATGCACGGGGTCATTGGCGAATGGCAGCTGTTTCCCAAAGCGATCATCGAGACAAAGAGGGTGCGCGCGCTGCTCAGGATGGTCTGGCAGGCAAGCACGATTGACTGGATTGCAATTGGGGCGCTACTGATTGCGGCCCCTGCATTAGGTTCGGAGAATGCCCGCCGATGGATCATTGGAGCCGCGGTGATCGTCTATGGCTACGCGGCTGTCGGCAACGCCATAGCCAGCCGAGGCAGGCATTTGGGTTGGGTCTTGATGAGCCTTGTGGTGATCTTTTCCCTGGCGGGACTTTGAAAAGACACGAGATCGAGTTTGAAGAATATGCCGTGGACCGAGATGGGTGCGCATCGCCGTCCCGTCCAGAAACAGCGGGCGCAGGGGCGATGGCAACCAGATCGGCGGTGTAGAGGCGGTTCAGTATGGCACTGCCGTTTGCCACTCCTCCACGATGTCCGATAATCTCGTCAATGCATCAGGATTTCGCCGCCCCTGCCGATCCTCGCTCGATGAGAGTGGCTGAAAACCGTGCATCTTCTGCTTTCTCCTTGCTGGAAAACATATGTTGCAGCTTGGAAACACTGGCTCGGCCCATGTCGCCGGCCGGCATGCGCATGGTCGTCAGCGATGGGCGCACGAACTTGCTGGTGACGTAATCGTCAAAGCCCATGACGGATATGTCGCCGGGAACGCCAAGGCCGCAATCGGCGAGCGCCGCCAAGGCACCGAGAGCATGGCGGT
Source organism: Labrys sp. KB_33_2 (assembly GCF_052114505.1). Lineage (NCBI taxonomy): Bacteria > Pseudomonadati > Pseudomonadota > Alphaproteobacteria > Hyphomicrobiales > Xanthobacteraceae > Labrys > Labrys sp. KB_33_2. Next base: position 20,956 of record NZ_JBFREW010000002.1, read on the forward strand.
CCGTGGAGGCAAGGAGGGCGGTGGCGTTCAATCCGGCTGCATAGGCTTCACGAACACAGCGATAGCTATCGGCTTCATCGAGGAGGTCCTCAAAGACCCGGGCCTGATGATGTTCGGCCCTGCTGCGCAGAAACTCCAGCATGCCCGCTTCCCTGTCCTTGAAGTCGTGCCAGCCTGCATGACCCGTCAGATAGGCGAACCGGCGATGTCCCAGGCTCCAAAGATACTCGGTTGCTTCGTAGCCGGCGCGGCGGTTATCGACGGTGATGATCGGAAATCCTGTATTGGCCTGCTGACCGATCAGCACGAAGGGGACGCCGGCGGCTTCAGGCGTACGGCCGGGCATGTGGTCTGCGGCGCCCGCACACACGATGATGCCATCGACCTGGCGAGCAAGCAGTTCGTCGATCACCGTCTCGCGTCTTTCCTCATCGCTGTTGGTGAGACTGAGCAGCATGCAAAGCCCATGTTCACGTGCCATTGCATCAATGCCCTCGACCATGGCCGCGTAATAGGGATTCACCAACAATGGTGCGACCACCCCGATGCTGTCGCTTCGCGCCCGAGCGAGGCTGCGGGCCAGTGCGTTAGGCACAAAACCAAGCGCCCGTGCCGTCTCCTGAACTTTTTCGCGCGTTGCCGCGGCGACCGGGTAATTTGTCGAAGCCAGAACGCGTGATGCCGTGGCGACTGAAACGCCGGCCGCTCTGGCGACATCTCGGATGTTCTTCGTGCCGGTGGTATTGCCGCCCAATCTGAGGCTCCTCGTCTTGTCGTCGCGATGATTGACCGCATCGCTTGGACAGAATATGCATATAGTAACCGGTTACTGCAAAGGCCTAAGGCATGGAAGCGCGTGTTTTCGACCAGTCCGAAGGCCCGTCGGCCATCAAACAGGTTTTGTCTTCGCCGCTTTACCGTGGCGCGACCATGGCGATGTTCCTTTCCGGCCTCGCAACGTCGGCGGCGGCTCCCCAGATCGTGCTGTTCCTGGTGAAGGAATTGCGCATCTCCCTGCCGGTCGCTGGTCTGTTCTATCTGACCAGTCTGGTGGCACCCATTGCCGGTTATGTCGTCGGTAGCTACTCCGACCGAACCGGCAACCGCCTCGGTCTGTTCCGGATCTGCGCAATCCTGGGCTTCCTAGGCTGGGCCGGCATCGCAATCTCAACTGCGGCGTGGATGCCGTTCGTGATGAGCGCTTTCTTCCTGGCGTTCTCCGTGGCAGCCGCTTCACAGGTGTTCGCGGCCCTTCATGATGATTTGGGCCGGGGAGGAGGGCGAGCCAATGAGAGCGTTGTCGCCATCGTCCGCATGGCCCTTACTGCAGGCTGGGTTCTGGGACCGGTGGCCGGGACATGGCTTGCTGCCGAAGCGGGTTACCGCACCATGTTGTGGGCAACGGCACTGTGTTTCCTGTTGCAGATCGTACCGCTGGGTACCTTGAACGTTTCAGTGCCGCCAAGGCAAAGCACGCCAGCACTGCCCGCCGGGAGCGGTCAAGTCGCATCGTGGCGGTCAATGCTGCCTTTGCTGGTCTTCACCGGCTTTTTCATTCTCGTCTACGGTGGGGAATCAATCAAATACGGTTTCCTGCCGCTCTATATGGAAGAAACACTCAGGCTGGATGCCGGAACCCGCGGCGCTGTCATCGGTATTCAGCCTTTCGTGGAACTGCTGATCATGCCCTTCAGCGTCGTTCTTGGCCGCAGGATCGGATTTCTCTGGCTGATGTCACTGGCCGCAGCACTTGGCGTTGCGGCCAATATCTGCTTTGCTGTCTGGAGCACGGCAGCCGGAATGTTTGCTGGCCAGATTCTCATGGGCGGCGTGTGGGGCGTGTTCGCGGCACTTGGCATCATCGTTGCCCAACGGCTCCTCCCACAAGCGGTCGCCACAGCATCAGCCATCTTCATGAGTTCGGCGGCACTCAGCACAGCTCTTGGAGGCGCGACCGGCGGGCTTGGAGTCGCCTTGGTCGGACTGCCGAATGTGTTCTTCTTTCCCGCCGCTTTCTCCGCCGTTGCCGTCATCGGATTGGCTGCGATGGCCCGCTCCTCTGAGTTGAAATAGTTTTGCTCGAGCGCTGCGCGTCAACCGATCACCTCAGCCGGTTCTGTCAGAGCAAACCATCGTCCGGCAGCACGACAGGGACCTTGCCTGCCGGATTCCAGGTAGCGATTACTTGGAGCACACGATCGTGCCGTCGCCGGCGGGCCTCTTGCAGTGTTGTTCTCCGCGTCGCCGATCAAGTCCGTGAACAGCTGAGAATCTACCTTGTTCATGGCTTTTACCCGTCGCCCATTTCGGTAGCACGGTTCGGCGCAGACGGTGCCGCGATCGGCGCAGCGCACGGGTCCGCTCGAGATCGACATAAGAGGTTGACAGGGCAGTCGAGTTGATAACAATCTGTACACGTTAAATGTTAAATTCTAATGAGATCGATCTCATTAGGGAGGAAAACGTGAAAGCCATGAATTATCTCGCCGGCTTTGCAATGACCGGCGTTGCCTTGGCCATGGGTGCGGTTGCTCCAGCATCGGCCAAGGACGTCAGATCGGTGGGTATATCGGTGGGATCGCTCGGCAATCCCGGCTTCGTGATCATCGCCAACACGGCGACCCAGATCATCAAGAAGGCCTATCCCAAAGCACAAGTGACCACCGTCGGCTACGACTACGACCTCGGCAAGCAGGTCAACCAGATCGACAATTTCATCGCTGCCGGTGCCGACTTCATCCTGCTCAATCCCGGCGATCCCAACGCGATCACCCCGGCCATCAAGAAGGCGCAGGCGGCCGGTATTCCCGTCGTCGCCTTCGATACGGCCGCCGAGGGAGCCGATGCCGTAGTAATGACCGACAATATCATGGCTGGCAGTGTTTCCTGCCAGTATATCGCCGACAAGCTCAAGGGTGCCGGCAATGTCGTCATTCAGAACGGGCCGCAGGTTTCTTCGGTGATCGACCGTGTGGTGGGCTGCAAGCAGGTACTAGCCAAATATCCCGACATCAAGATCCTGTCGGACGACCAGGACGGCAAGGGATCGCGCGACGGCGGCATGGCGGTGGCGCAGGGCTATCTGACCCGCTTCCCCAAAATCGATGCGATCTTCACCATCAACGATCCGCAGGCTATCGGCACGGCGCTCGCGGCCAAGCAGGCAGGTCGCAGCGAGTTCTTCATCACGTCCGTCGACGGCTCGCCCGACATCGAGTCCGCCTTGAAGGATCCGGCCCTGGACATGATCAAGGCCTCGGCCAGCCAGGATTTCTATGCCATTCCCAAAGTCTCGGCGCAGACGGCAATGGACCTGGTCAACGGCAAGAAGCCCGAGAAGCCCATTATTCTGATTCCCTCCGCCCTGGTTACCCGCGAAAATGTCGGCGACTACAAGGGATGGAATACCAAGCACGACGACTGACACCATCGTCTGGCTCAAGATGGCCTCCTCCTGCCCGAGGAGGCCATTTCAATCCTGAAAGTACAGGCCCATGCTCCCGCTCAATACTTCGACACTTGCCTCATTCGGCCCGACCGTGACCAGGCCGATCTACGACCGGAGCCGGCTGCGGGCCGGGATCGTGCATTTCGGGGTCGGCAATTTCCATCGGGTGCACCAGGCAATCGCCATCGATGCCTGCCTTCATCATCCCGGACATGAGGATTGGGCGATCTGCGGCGTAGGCCTGACGGATGGTGCCGCTGCCCGCACCAAGGCCGATGCCTATCGCCGGCAGAACAATCTCTACACGGTGACGCAACTCACCTCGTCGATGCCGAAGCAAACGCAGGTCGTCGGGGCGATGATCGACTATCTGCATGCTCCGGCGGATCCGGAAGCTGTGCTCGCCCGCCTCGCTGATTCCGCGACCCGCATCGTCTCGCTCACCATCACCGAAGGCGGCTACAATATCGACGAAGCCAGCGGCGCTTTCCGTCTCGATACCCCCGACATCCGCCACGATCTGGCGGGCGGACCGCCCCGGACAGTGTTCGGCTATATCGTGGCTGCGCTGGCGCGCCGGCGCCAAGCCGGGCTGCCGCCCTTCACGGTGATGTCCTGCGACAATCTCCCACGCAATGGCGACACCTCGCGTCTGGCCGTGATCGGTTTTGCCCGCGCTCTCGATCCCGGTCTTGCCGATTGGATCGAGGCGAATGGTGCCTTCCCCAACTCGATGGTCGACCGCATCGCACCGCAGGTGCCGGAAGACGAGCGCCGACGCATCACCACCGGTATCGGCGTCGACGATTTCGTCGCCGCCACCTGTGAACCCTATACGAGCTGGGTGGTGGAGGATCGTTTCTGCGCCGGGCGGCCGCAGCTCGAACTGGCCGGGGTGGTGTTCAGCGATGAGGTGCCGGCCTATGTCGCGGTGAAGGGGAGGCTCTCCAACGCCGCCCACATGCTGATGTGCTATCCATCCTTGCTGATGGGTGCCCGCCTGGTCGACGAAGGCATGCGCTACCCCGACATTCCCCGCCTTCTCCACGCCTTCTGGGAGCGAGACGTCCGGCGCCTGGTCGAACCGCCCGCCGGCTATTCGACGAAAGACTTCACCGACAAGGTGATCGAACGTTTCGCCAATCCCGCGATCAAGGACCAGCTCCTCAGGGTAGCCGGCGACGGCGCCTCCAAAATCGTGGTCTTCCACGGCAAGACGATCGGCCAGTTGCTTGCCGGCGGTGGCGAGCTCGACCGCGAGGCCTTCCTGCTTGCCTGCTTTGCCCGCTATCTAGGCGGCGTGGATGATCAGGGCGTTGCCTTCGAGATTTTCGAACCGCGCATCGGCACAGCCGATTGGCAGAGGCTGAAGGGTGGCGATCCCCTGGCCGTGCTCGACATCGAGGCTTTTGCCAGCCTGGGTCTTCGCCGAAGCTCGGCCTTCGTTGCGGCCTATCTCAAATCCCTAGGGGCTCTGGCAGAGCAGGGCGCTGCTGCAACATTGGTGCAACTGCTGAGATCACGGCATTGAGTTGGGGGCAGGATGAACACAGGCCAGAGGCAAGCCTTCCTTGAAATGCGGTCGGCGCCCTGATCATCGCCGTGCTCTCCAACGGCCTGATTCTGATCGGTGTCTCCGACATCTGCCAGTTCATCATTAAGGGCTTGATCATTATCGGAACCGTCGCTCTCGACCGCCTGCGATCTTCCGGCGACGCCCGGACATAGAAATCGATACTCACTCGTGAGGTCGATAGGGCCCCGCCCAAGAATCTGCCCTGTCCTTGGGCGCGTGGCCCTTTTTTTCGAGAGAGCCCACGAAACGGCTTCATTGCGTGATCTCAACAATGAAAACCAGAAACGACCGCATCATCGTCGTCGACGCATACGAGATCATGCTGGCTGGGAGCGAGCAGGCTCTCCCTCCCTATCGCGGCCTGCCTTGCCGAAGCCGGCATCGCTCCTGGCGAAGTGGCGGTGATCGGGGATGGAGCCCGCAACGCGCTGTGGGTGCGGATTCTCGCCGATGTGCTTGGCCGGCGGCGAGGCGATCGCCGTAATTGCCACCAAGTCCGCCAATCTTGGACGTTGCCAAGCCGAGGGCCGAGCTGATGCAGGCCTATCCCGATAATTTTGCGGCCTTCTCGACGGCTCCTATCGGTTGTCGAGGGTGGTGCTCTAAAAGACTCTTATAGCAAGAGGCATTTTCAATAACTCCTGGTTCCGTCCAACGATTTTTGCCAAATCGTCGATTTGGTGTCTGAGATCGTCAGGTGTTCAAACCCCCGTTGCGCCAGCATCTCCGGGGCTTGGTATAAGGTCAAAGTGTGTATGGGTCGTCGACATGGACTTGACCCCACGACATAAGCCGAAGCTAAATATTGGCGATCCATCAAAACTGAACATCGAAGGATGCCGGTGGGAGTGCTGGCGCAGGGGAGTGGAATGAAGATAGGCGCACTGAAAGAAATATGGGCGGGTGAGACGCGGGTTGCGGTGACCCCGTCGTCCGCGGCGCACCTTGCCAAGCTGGGCCATGAAGTCTTTGTCGAGGCCGGCGCTGGAACTGCTTCCGGTTTTGGCGATGCCGACTATGTGAAGGCGGGCGTCGTGGTGGCCAATTCTGCCGCCGATCTCGTCGAGGCCGTCGACGTGGTGGCCAAGGTACGCCAGCCCAGCGATGCGGAACTGGAGCGCATGAAGAGCGACCAGACGCTGATCTCCTTCTTCTACCCAGGCCAGAACCAGGAACTGCTCCAGCACGCGAAGGACAAGGGCGTCACCGCGGTGGCCATGGACATGGTACCCCGCATCTCGCGCGCCCAGAAGATGGACGCCTTGTCCTCGATGGCCAATATCGCCGGCTATCGGGCGGTAATCGAGGCTGCCAACAATTTCGGGCGCTTCTTCACCGGGCAGGTCACTGCCGCCGGCAAGGTGCCGCCGGCTAAGGTACTGGTGATCGGCGCCGGCGTCGCAGGCCTTGCCGCGATCGGCGCAGCCCGCGGGCTCGGGGCGATCGTGCGCGCCTTCGACGTTCGGCCTGAAGTCGCCGAGCAGATCGAGTCGATGGGTGGCGAGTTCCTCTTCCTCGATTTCTCCGACCAGCAGGATGGCGCTTCGACGGGTGGCTATGCCGCGCCCTCATCGCCCGAATTCCGGGCCAAACAACTCGAGCTGTTTCGCGCACAGGCGCCCGAGGTCGATGTCGTCATCACCACGGCCCTGATCCCCGGCCGCGACGCTCCGAAGCTGTGGACCGCCGACATGGTGGCGGCGATGAAGAACGGCTCGGTCGTGGTGGACCTTGCCGCCGAACGCGGCGGCAATTGCGACCTGACCGTGCCGAACGAGAAGATCGTCAGCGAGAATGGCGTCACCATCGTCGGCTATACCGACTTCCCCAGCCGCATGGGCGCGCAGGCTTCCGAGCTCTACGCCAACAATGTCCGCCACTTCATCGCCGACCTGACACCTGCCAAGGACGGCATCATCAACCACAATATGGAGGATGACGTGATCCGCGGCGCGACCGTCACGCGGGATGGTGCCATCACCTTCCCGCCGCCGCCGCCTAAGATCGCGGCCATTGCCGCGCAAAAGCCGAAGGAGAAGGCCAAGGAGCTGACCTTGGAGGAAAAGCGGGCCAAGGAACGCGCCGATTTCAGGGCACAGACCCGCTCGCAGTTCACCCTGCTCGGCATCGGCGCCGTGCTGATGCTGATCGTCGGCCTCTATGCGCCGCCCAGCTTCCTCGGCCATTTCATCGTCTTCGTGCTGGCCTGCTTCATCGGCTTCCAGGTGATCTGGAATGTCAGTCACTCGCTGCACACGCCCCTGATGGCGGTCACCAACGCGATCTCCGGCATCGTCATCCTGGGCGCACTGCTGCAAATAGGGTTCGGATCGTGGTGGGTGATCCTTCTCTCGGCGATTTCGGTACTGATCGCCTCGATCAACGTCGTAGGCGGCTTCCTCGTCACCCGGCGCATGCTCGCCATGTTCCAGAAGTCGTAAGGGGATCGCCATGGAATACGGATTGACCACGGCGATCTATGTTGTTGCCGCCATTCTCTTCATCCTGTCGCTCGGCGGCCTGTCGGGGCAGGAGAGCGCCAAGCGCGCCGTCTGGTACGGCATCATCGGCATGGCGCTGGCGGTGCTCGCCACCCTATTTGGCGCCGGCTCGGGCCATTTCTATCTGACGGTGGTGATGATCGCCTTCGGCGCGCTGGCCGGCTGGTATGTCGCCAATCGCGTGCAGATGACGGAAATGCCGCAGCTGGTGGCTGCCTTGCACTCCTTCGTGGGCCTTGCCGCGGTGTTCATCGGCATCAATGCCGAGATCACGCTGCAGGATGTGGTCGCGGCTCATGCCTCCGGTACGGCAGAGACCTTCACGGGCTTTGCGGCGGTGCTGGCGCACAAGACCTCGGCCGAGATCGCCATGCTGAAGGTCGAGGTCTTCCTCGGCATCTTCATCGGCGCGGTCACCTTCACCGGCTCGATCGTGGCCTTCGGCAAGCTGGCCGGCAAGATCGACGGCAAGGCCCAGAAATATCCTGGCGGCCATGCCCTCAATGCCGGGGCAGCGCTGCTCTGCCTGGTTCTGGGCATCGCCTATTGCATGGGCGCCGGGCTGTGGGCGCTTTTGTTGATTACGCTCGCTGCCGGTTTCATCGGCTGGCACCTGATCATGGGCATCGGCGGGGCTGACATGCCGGTGGTGGTGTCGATGCTCAACTCCTATTCGGGCTGGGCGGCGGCGGCGATCGGCTTCACGCTGGGCAACGACCTCCTGATCGTCACCGGCGCGCTGGTGGGCTCGTCGGGCGCGATCCTGTCCTACATCATGTGCAAGGCGATGAACCGCTCCTTCGTGTCGGTCATTCTCGGCGGCTTCGGCGGCCAACAGCAATCGACCATGCAGATCGAGGGCGAGCAGGTCGCCATCGATGCCGACGGCGTGGCGTCAGCGCTCAACGATGCCGAAAGCGTTATCATCGTGCCCGGCTACGGCATGGCGGTCAGCCAGGCCCAGCAGTCGGTCAGCGAGCTGACGCGCAAGCTGCGCGCCGCCGGCAAGAACGTGCGCTTTGCCATCCATCCGGTGGCGGGCCGGCTACCTGGCCACATGAACGTGCTGCTCGCCGAGGCCAAGGTGCCCTACGATATCGTGCTGGAGATGGACGAGATCAACGAGGACTTCCCCTCCACCGACGTGGTCATCGTCATCGGCTCCAACGACATCGTCAATCCGGCAGCCCAGGAGGATCCGGGCAGTCCGATCGCCGGCATGCCGGTGCTCGAAGTGTGGAAGGCCAAGACCGTCTTCGTCTCCAAGCGCGGCCAGGGTACCGGCTATTCGGGCATCGAGAACCCGCTGTTCTTCAAGGAGAACACGCGCATGTTCTACGGTGACGCCAAGAAGTCGATCGACCAGCTCCTGCCCATGCTGGCCTGATCCAACGGGGCGATATCGGAATATACATGGCAAAGGTCGCTCCCGGCATATGGGAGCGACCGGAGGCTTCCTCCCGAGGAATTGCGGTGTTCGACATTCACCGGTCCCTGGCACTGTGAAGCAGCATAGAAATTGGCCGAGGGTGCGAGGCCGTTTTCCAAGATCATCATTCAAGGCTCGCAAGAGGCCTTCGCAGTATCAGGGTTTCTTGGCCTTTTTTCAGTTCGCGCGGCTGGTACGCATCCCAAGATAGGTCAGGGGCGGACTGCCGAAGGCGCGCTTGAACATGATCGTGAATGCGGCCGGGTTTTCGTAGCCCAGGTCGATCGCAACCGTCGTGACGGGCTCGCCCGCCGCCAGACGGGGCATGGCAAATAATAGACAGGCCTGCTGGCGCCAGGCCAGGAAACTGAGACCCGTCTCGAGCCGAAAAACGCGCGTGAACGTGCGCCGGCTCATGCCGAGCGCTGTGCTCCAGTCGTCGATTTGCTCGTGAATGTTCGGTCGTTCGACGAAACGTCGGCAGCGGAGAGCCAGCGGGCCGTGCGAGGGGTAATTCAGCGAAAGCGGCAGGGCCGGCATTTGCTGCATTTCATGGCGTATCAACTCCATCAGTGCGCCGGAGCGGCTATCGAGGTCGTATTCGAGTGGTAGGCTGAGCGCCTCGGTCATGAGGCTTCGCATGAACGGCGAAATGCCGACGACCTGGCAGTGGGCAGGCATGCTCGGAACCGCGTCAGGCTCGAGATACAGGCTTTGCATGCCGACCACGCCGACCATGCGAACATGATGGGTCGTGCCGGGTGGAATCCACATTCCGCGTTGCGGAGGCATGACCCAAGTACCGTCCGGTGTCGCAAGCACGACGACGCCGGACGCGCCGGAGATCAACTGCCCGCGTCGGTGATGGTGAGGCGGGACGATGAAGCCATCCGGATAATCTCGGCCGATCGCGATAATCGGCCGGGGGATGTGATCGACGGTGTCGATATGAATGTCCCGCATGTTGGCCCACTCTCGTAGGATTTTGGCCCAACATTGGTGGCAGGCCGCATGGCCACTCGGTACGCTGCCGATCGGCCGAACACAAGCTCTCCGTTCCGATCGGCGATGGCTTTCTCCGAGGATTTTCCCGTGTCTACCCGAACTCTACCGCGTCAACATACATCCCCCCAACCGCAGACAAGGACAAAGACAGTATTCACCGTCTTGGGGGCGGCGAGTTTTTGCCATTTGCTGAATGACATGCTGCAGGCGCTCCTGCCGGCCGTCTATCCGATCCTTCAGGGCAATTTCGAACTCAGCTTCGCACAGGTCGGTTTTCTAACCTTCATCTACCAGATCACGGCATCGCTGTTTCAGCCCTTCATCGGTTACTATACCGATCGCCGGCCCATGCCATATTCCCTGCCTGTGGGCATGGCTTCATCGATGTCGGGTTTGCTGACGCTCGCCTTCGCACCCAATTATGGCGTGCTGCTGATCGGCGCCATGTTGCTCGGCCTCGGCTCCTCGATCTTCCATCCGGAATCGTCACGCATTGCTCGCCTGGCGTCCGGCGGCGCCCATGGTCTGGCGCAATCGCTGTTTCAGGTCGGCGGCAATTTCGGATCGGCGCTCGGTCCCTTGGCGGCCGCCTTCTTCGTGCTGCCTCGTGGACAGGCCGGGCTCGCCTGGTTCGCGCTCGCCGCTCTTGCCGGCATCATCATCCTGACGGCGCTGGGGCATTGGTATCAGCTCAACGGTCACGCAAAGCGGGCATCGCACAAGGCTCCCGGCCATCATCCGACACTGACACGCGGTCAGGTTTCGCGGGCAATGGCCGTACTGATCGCGCTACTTTTTTCAAAATATATCTATCTCGCCAGCTTCACGAGCTATTACATCTTCTATCTCAAGGACAAATTCGGCTTGGCCACGCAGACGGCCCAGATCTATCAGTTCGTCTTCTTCGCGGCCGTCGCATCCGGTACCATTGCCGGCGGGCCGATCGGTGACAGGCTCGGGCGCAAAGTCGTGATCTGGGTTTCGATCCTTGGCGTGCTGCCAATCACCCTGCTGCTGCCGCATGTCGGCCTGACCGCAACCGCCGTGCTGAGCGTGATCATCGGCTTCGTGATCTCCTCTGCCTTCCCGGCGATCGTGGTCTATGGGCAGGAGCTGATGCCGGGCCGTGTGGGCATGGTATCGGGCCTGTTCTTCGGCTTCATTTTCGGGATCGGTGGCATCGGGGCAGCCGCACTCGGCACGTTAGCGGACCGGACCGGCATCGACTTCGTGTTCCAGCTCTGTGCCTTCCTGCCGGCACTCGGCATTCTCACGGTGTTGCTGCCGAACCTGCGAGGGCACGAGTCATCGCAGGCATGAGGGGCTGGCGGCGGCGCTCACTTTGCTGTGCGGCATCTGAGCCTGGAACAGACGTTCGGGCACAAGTCCCATGGATAGCGAGCCCACGTGCGCGAGAGCGCGCGCGGGATCACCGGTCGAAGGCTTTGACCACCGTAGATACGAAGAGGGAAGCGGCAAAGAGCAGGAGCACCAGTGCCCCTATACGGGCGAACAACCGCGACGAAGCCATGAGTCTGAAGCGCGAGGCGAGCCCGGCGCCGATCATGGTCCAGACGAGGCCTGCCGATGGGATGAGTACCGACAACCAGCAAAGATAGGGAAGGGCGGCCAATATCTGGCCGTCACGCAGGTGCGGTACGATCGACAGCGTGAACAAGAGTGCCTTGGGGTTGAGGAGCGTCACGAGGAAAATGTCGCGACTGCCCGATCGCTGGCTAAGGCTGCATTTATTGACGTGATTCCGGCGATAACAGCGACTGCGGCTGCTTTACGCTTCATTGTTCCTCCCTCCACTGACAATACGAAACCACACAGGCCACAAGTCTGCTGCTTGCAGTCACAAGGCTTGTTCGGATTTCAGCGCTGTACTTATTCTTGAGTTGGCGAATTGGGACTTCTTGTTTCTGCTGCCGACATAGGAGGCCAAGAGCATTGATTGGCCACGCTAGCGTTTGCCGCGCGCTGAACATCGTCCGGTTGGACTATCGCTGTAGTTGCGATCGTCATTTTGGAAACGCCCATGGCGTGCATCCATGGCGGCATCGCTTCTCGATGCCGATCGTAAGGCCGCCAACCGCGACGGCCTGAAAAGGACGGGACACCAATACCCAGTCTGGTGTCGCACCGGCTGAAATAGCAGCCGACGCCTGACAACTCAGTGGCATGTTACGGCAGGTCTTAGATGAGCTCCATTCGATGCAGCTTTATACCAAGGCGGCGTTCGTCCGAATTGATGCCGAGCGTCTTGGGACTAATCGCGGTGTCCATGCCGATCGAAATTTCCACTATCGAACCTGCCGTGGCCGGTGGGAGGGCAATCTGCAATTCGCACGTTTCGGCGGTTGCCAATACCATTTTCTCGGTGAGGCCGACGGGTTGTGAAGAAATAACCAGTTCCTGTGGGTGATCCGCATCCGGTACAAAGGCGCTGAGTGTCAGAACCAGTGTCGATGCCGTCCCGTCATTGCAGGCAGGTACCTGAAGAACAGCCAATATGCCGTCGCTCCAGACGCCATCCGGTTCTGTTCCGCTCCAGCCGAACACGCAATAGGGTTGGATATTCGTCGTTGCTTCGCCTCGCGAGAGCGGCGAGAGGGCAGTGGCCGTCGCGGGCGACGGAAGCCCCCAGTTCGCCCCGAATAGACGACGCACCGGGAGACCTGGGGAAGGAAGACTTGGCGTTTGAACGGCTTGATTGAGCAGGTCCCCCCAGAAGGGAGCGCTCGAAGCCCTGCCATCGATGCGCTGAAACGGGCCAACCACGCCGGGTTCGACAAACTCCACATCGGGGTCGATCAGCCGGCTGGCGGGCTTGTCGAAATACATGGCTTCTGTCGCGACACTTGATGAAAGAGTGACGACTGCCCCAAGCCAGGGAGCCGTCATCAAGGCGTAGATGTTGTCGCGCGTAAAGCGGCTTCTGGGCAAGGCGCGATGCAGCGTCGCAAGATCGGGATTGCCAGGGGCATAGGGATGCGGCTTCAGCAGAATTTGGCGTCCGGCAGCGATCTCGTTCAATCGATGGGCAAAAGGCGTTGCGCTTTGAATGCGGCTCCCGGCAATCAGGCTGCTGTCATCGGGAACTTGTCCTGCGAACACGATTGCCTCCGGCTGGGCAGGGAGCGGCTGAATTCGGGCTCTAAGGTCTGCTGCGCCGGCAGCAATCTGTTTTGACGGAACGGATTGTTCGGCAAGCAACGTCTGGAGCACGGGATCGTTGCTGCGCATTCGCAAGAACAAATCCTCACAGAAGCGGATGGGATCAATCGAGATATCGATCAGTCTTTGTCCGTGTGCATGCAGACCACGTATGAGATTGGGAGGCATCTCGAAGCCCAGCACCAGATCAAAGGCTCGAAGCCGAGCAAGTGTCGGCATGATCAGGTTACTGACGTCAGGGTGGGAAAAGACATGCGCCCAGCCACTTTTGTCCCGCGGCCAACCATGCCGTGCTGCGAGATCCTCGAGCAGGGTGGGGCCGCCATCCGCCAGGATCGAGACACGCTCGACCTCGACGCGAAGTGGTCGCAAAATCTGAAGGAACCGATTGTAGAACCAGTGGCCAATGACGGGATCGGCTTCCGGCATTCCGAGCACGCTGGAACGAAAAATGTCGTGGATGGTTGCTATTCTCATCGGTCTTTATTGGCCGAAAGGTGTTGCGGGAAATATAGTCGATTGGCGTAGAATTCGGTAAATTTTATCGATGCCGGAAGGTGTGGCCAATAGCAATGCAGGATAGGGATCAAGATTGGATTATCCTGGATCTTTGATCCCAGCTTTGATGGGGTATGCATATCATCTGAAACAAAGGATGCGCTGTAGGCCAGATTCTGTATGGGAGCGCCACAACGACAGAGATGCTCGCCGACGATACGGTATCCGCTGTGTCACCATCTCGGCGCCCTGCCGGAATCATGGGATCGGTGACGCCAGCATTTTACAAGTGGAAGGCGCAATACGGCGGCATGAATGTATCGCTGGCCAGGCAGATGAAGGGATGAGAACGCCCAACTCAAACCGACGCTAGCGCATGTGATGTTCGACAATGTCGCGGAGAGATCTGGTGGGAAAGAAATGGTGACGCCCCCTGTCGCGCGGAAGCCCGTCAGCACATCCGGTCGAACCCAGGGAATGAGCGACCGGCGGGCATGTGAAGCCGTCGGCTGCGCTGCCGCCGCATGATGATCCGATGCAAAACACTCGCTCCAACCACGCCACGCTTCGGGAGCGTAAGCAAGTCATTGCACACGAACGCCGCTGTTTCTGCCAGGGTGCCCCTTGCGTGAGGTTGCGACCGTGGGCTTCTCCAAAGGTAGGAACGTTGCTGGCATGAACCCCGGCGGATGGGCGTGGCAGCTTGTCTGTCTTGAGGAGATTGATCTTCGTTCGGGAACGGGCCGATGTAAATCGAATGCTCTCAGACGACCCTCTTTTATCTGGATTTGTTCAAAGAGAGCCGCTGGTGGAAGCAAAATTCGAGAAAACTCAAAATAGTGGTGGCGAGGACTTCGATTGTTTACGGAGCGTCCTTTACACTGGCCCGCAATTGCCTGAGAATCCAAGATGGCGCAGCGATCGGGTCCACAATGCTGCGCTCATAAAGAAAAACGTCACTCACTTCGATATCAACACAACAAGAAAGTGATTGAACATGCTTGAAGAAGACACGAGTTTGCTCGACCTGACCGCCGACATCGTCTCTGCCTATGTAGCCAACAATCAGGTCGCCACAGCTTCCCTCGCGGATCTGATCCGTTCGGTGCATGGAAGCCTTACTGGTCTGAATAGTCCAAAGCCGGTTGAAGCGGACAGACCGCTGACGCCTGCCGTTCCGATCAGGAAGTCCGTCACCCCGGATCATCTGATCTGTTTGGAAGACGGTCGCAAATTCAAATCGCTGACGCGGCATCTGCGAACAGCCTATGACCTGACGCCGGTGCAGTATCGGGAAAAGTGGCGGCTACCCAGCAACTACCCCATGGTTGCACCAAACTATTCGGCTCATCGCTCTCGCCTCGCAAGGGAACTCGGCCTTGGCCAAGTGCGCCAGAAAGCCAAGAGCGAGCCACCGCCGCCTCCCGCCCCAAGCAAGGGCAGAAGGAAAAAGGCGTCATAGACGTTCGTCACCTCGGTCTAATGACGATCCCGATCTCGCCGGCTCCAGCAGGGCCGGCGAGTACGATCCAAGCCAGGTAGATGGAGCTCAAGCTTTCCCTGAAATCGTCCAGGATTGCACAGGACGGGGATTCCCAGTGCTTGACAGGTGCGACCCTGTCACCCTAGCGTCACGTCGACGGTTCCCCTCGGGGATAATAGGGAACGCGGAGAAGTGAGAAATCATTTCGAACCGCGGCTGCCCCCGCAACTGTAGGCGGTGAGTCCTTCGTTACATGCCACTGGGATCAGGCCCGGGAAGGCGACGAGGCGTACGACGACCCGTGAGCCAGGAGACCTGCCGTCACAATGGTCACGCGCGGTAACATTGGGCGGGGGTCCTCAATGGTGGTCGATCCAGATGTCCTTATGGGGCAGCGGGAGGGACTTCAATCGCAGTGACGGCCATTGGCTATCCTGCTTGAGGTCTTCATGGACTCGACTATTTCGCGCCTGCAACGCGCGGTTTTGACAGCTGGCATCGTTGGGACGTCCTACATTCTGGCGACGCATGCTCTGGCGCAGAGTGCGGGAACACCGCCCGAGCCGATCGAACTGGATCCGGTCTATGTCAATTCTGCCACGCTGACGCCGACACCCGCCAGTCAGATAGGCAGTTCGATCACGGTAATCACGGCAGATGACATCGCCAAACAGCAGCGGCGCACCGTCAAAGACGTACTGAGCACCGCGCCCGGCCTCAATCTCGTGCAGTCAGGCGGCCCGGGCACCCAGACCTCCATCTTCATGCGCGGAACCAATTCCAACCATGTCAAGGTGCTCATCGACGGCATCGATGTTTCCAATCCTGCCGTTCCCAATGCTGCCGCCGATCTTGGCCAATTGCTGACCGGTGACATTGAGCGCATCGAAATTCTGCGTGGACCGCAAGGCGGACTCTATGGCGCCGACGCCATCGGAGGCGTCATCTCGATCACCATGAAGAAAGGCTCAGGCGCCCCCAAGCTGACGGCCAGTGTCGAAGGCGGATCACATGGCACGTTCAATCAACGCGCGGGAGTGAGCGGCTCGGCTTCGATTTTCAACTATACCTTCGGTATCGAGCATTTTCGTTCGACGGACACGCCGGTCACGCCCTGGGAACTTCTCGTATCCGGCACCGTCGCGCGCCCCAACTACTATGACAATTACACCTATTCCGGCCGGGTCGGTGCCGATCTGACGGATAATTTCTCCGTCAACGTCATTGCCCGCTACACCGACTCCAAGCTCGGTTTCACCAGCGACGGCTATGGAGCGTGCTTTTGCGCGCCCAACCCTTCGCGCACCTGGCTGTTGAACCATCAATTGTTCACGCGTGCCGAGGGTATCTGGCATTCGCTCGATAATCGCTACCGAACCATATTCGGCGTTTCCTACAGCAATCTATGGAGCCGGAACGTCTATCCGCCGGTGACCTTCACGGCGCCGAGCGCGGCAACCGGCGAACGGCTGAAGTTTGACCTGAGGCAGGAGATTGCCCTCAGCGACAATTACAAGGTGCTGCTCGGCGTCGAGCACGAGCGCTTCAGCCTGGATCTGGGAAATCTCAAGGCTTCGGATGTCGACAACGCAGCCTATGCCCAGTTGGAAGCAAACCTCTTCAAGGGCTTCACCGTGGCGTCCAACATTCGCTATGACCATTACAATAGTTTCGGCGGTCACTTCACCTATCGCCTCGCCCCGACCTACACCTTCGATCAGACCGGAACCCAACTGAAGGCCAGCGTCGGCACGGGCTTCAAGGCACCGACCTTGAGCCAGCTCTATCAGAGTTTTCCAGCCTTTGGTTTCTACGCCAATCCCGACCTCAAGCCGGAAGAGAGCACCGGCTATGATCTCGGTTTCGAACAGCCCTTGTTGGATGGCAAGGTTCGGGTTGGATCGACCTATTTTTACAACAAGATCAAGAATCTCATCATGGCCAATGCCGATTTCACCACCAATATCAACATCGGCAGGGCCGAAACGCATGGCAACGAGTCCTTCATCGCCTGGAAGGTGAACGATCAGCTCGATCTGAGGGCGGACTACACCTTCACCATCGCCAAGGACGAGGACGAGGGCCAGGAATTGCTGAGGCGACCACGGCACAAGGCCAGCCTGCAGGCGAACTGGTCGCCGATCGACCAGCTCCACCTCTCCGCCACGTTGCTCTTCGTCGGTTCCTGGGTCGACGGTAACCGTGATTTCTCGATCCGACGCATGCGAACTCCCAGCTACACGACGGTGAACCTCGCGGCCGATTATGATCTGAACGACAAGATCAATCTCTACACGCGCGTCGATAACCTGTTCGACCGTCGCTATCAGGAACCAATTGGTTTTCTTCAGCCGGGCCTCGGGGTCTATGGCGGTGTTCGGGTGCGGGCGTTTTGATGCGCCGATCTCGGGGTCTCGACCAGAGCAGCGTCCACCTTCTGGTGGCCTGCCTGGTCCTCGCGATGTCTGGTATCGGACAAGCCAGCGCCGAGACTCCGGTGTCTGCGTCTCCACCACCCAAACGCGTCGTCTCCATCAACATGTGTACGGATGAACTTCTGCTGCTGCATCGTGTGGGCATGAATGTCGCTGAGTCCGATGTCCTGCAGGGTCTCGAGGGCGTGCGCGGACAGATCCGCCAGGTCGCCAGGCTCGTCGGAGAGCCGGACAGGGGAGAAGCTATCATCCGTGAGATGGACAGGCGCCTGGAGGCCTTATTTCGTCATGACAGAAGAGGAGCGCTTCCGCCACGACTGCAGATATGCTCGCCATCGCCTGGCCGTTGGCGGGTCGGCTTGTGCAAGAGACAGGCGGGCCATGCCTCTTACGGGCTGAAGACCAGAACCAGGAAGACGAAGAACACGCCAAGATGCACTGCGCCCTCAAGCATCGTCGTTCTGGTGCCTGTGAAGGTGAGCGTCGAAAGCACCAGCGTCATCGCCAGCAATATCATGTTGGTCGCTGAAAGCCCGAGCACCACATTCTGTCCGGTCAGGAGACCGATCACGAGGATGGCCGGCACGGTGAGGCCCAGCGTCGAGGCCGCCGCACCGAGACATAGATTGATGGCCCGCTGTAGCTGATTGGCCGTAATGGCCCGCAAAGCCGTGATGCATTCGGGTGTAAACACGATCATGGCGATCAGAATGCCGCCGAGCGCTGTCGGAGCGCCCAGGCGGGCGATGCCGAAGTCGAGCACTTTTGCCAGGCTTTTCGCCAGCAGAACGATCGGCAGGATGTTCAGCAAAAGCAGGAGAAGATGGGGCACGATCGGGCCGTCGTCGGCTGCCTCCTGGATCCCCGTGTCCTCCTCTTGTACTGGAGCGGTTTCCGCAGACGGCTCGCGGTAGAACTCGGCGTGGCGGCCGGTCTGAAGCACCAGGAAGGCGCCATAGAGCATGAGCGTGAAGATCGAGAAACTGATCGCCTGGAAGCGCGTCAGGGAGCCGTCGCTGACGGAGGTGGTGAAATTCGGCAAGATCAGGGGGATGACGGCCAGCGGAATGATGATCGCAAGATAGGATGCCGCGCCCTTCAGATTGTAGCGCTGGGCGAAATGCTTCATGCCCCCGAGTAGAAGACCAAGCCCGACCACCCCGTTGAGAACGATCATCAGCACCGCGAACATCGTGTCGCGCCCGAGGGTCGGGGCTCCTTTGGCGCCCAGCATCACGGCGGAGATCAGCGCGACCTCGATGATGACGATCGCGAGCGTTAGGATCAATGTGCCGTAGGGCTCGCCGAGACGATGTGCCAGCACCTCCGCCTCGTGCACGACGCCGAAGGCGGTCCACATGATCACAGCCAGGAGCCACAGGAAGACCGCCACTGCGACAAGTGGCGTGTCGAGGTGACCCAAAAGCGGGTCCGCCAGGAAATGGAAAGCGGCGACGCTGGCCCATGCGGTGACGAGGCGGAGAATCAGGATCGGCATGAAGGGGAGACCTCGGATGTCCAACGGGATGTCGGAGAATGGCCCGTCAATCGCTCCACGGCAAATCGAGCCTGAAGCGTTTTGCGATCAGACGAGGATACTGGAATTGCGACGAGGCATCGAAAACGGGGCTGGAGGGGAAGCGCTGCTCATGGTTCTTCTGAGATGCATCCCGGCAAGCATTTCGTTCTTCTGCTCTCAGGATTGGGAGGCATTGTCCCCCCGATGGAACAGGTAGCGGCAGATGTCGAGGATAGGCTTCCTATCTTCAAGTTTCGTAGTGTGCAGGCGCAAGGTCACGTCTACGGCTGGTGTCCCGCCTATAGATGACGTTGATGTGCGAATTCCTGCCTGCGCCGTTAAGCCCGATGATGGCAAATATCTCAGCGGGGCGGACAAGCAGGCTTACCTGCGCGAGCGTCGTGACGCCGCCGAAGGAGAGGCTGCCAGCCGCGGGCTGATGAACTATTCGGCCGCGACAGCCAGCGACCGCTCGGCTTCCAGCTCACGCACCAGTGGGATGATGTGCCTGCCGAAATATTCCACCTCTTCCTGGAAGTGCAGGAAGCCCAGGAGAATAAGGTCAGCGCCCGCATCCTTGAGGGCGATGACGCGCTCGGCGATCTGTTGCGGCGTGCCGATCAGATTGGAACGGAAGCCGTCATTATACTGCACGAGGTCCTCGAAGGAGGACTTGGCCCAATTGCCTTCGCCTTCGGGCGAGGCCTTGCCGGCGTTTTTCACCTCATGGGCGAAGCCGTGCACGGCATCAGGATTGGCCTTGGCGATGATTTCGGCCAGGACGGATTTGGCTTCCTCCTCCGTCTGTCTGGCAATGGCGAAGGCGTTGACGCCGACCTTGACGGAATGGCCATTCGCGGCCGCCTTGGCGCGAATGTCGTCAACCTGCTTCTTGATTTCGGCGGGCGTGTTGCCGTTGGTAAAATACCAGTCGGAGACCCTGGCCGCCATATCACGAGCCGCCCGCGAGGAGCCGCCCTGGAAGATTTCCGGCTGGGGGTCGATCGGCTTGGGCTTGAGATTGTAGTCGGTGAAACGGTAGAAATCGCCCCGGAAAGTGAAGTTCTCCTGGGTCCAGATTCCGCGCAAGGCGCGGATGAATTCTTCCGAACGGCGATAGCGTTCGTCATGGTCAAGCCAGGGTTCGCCTATGGCCGTGAACTCGCCCCGGAACCAGCCGCTCACCACGTTCACCGCGACGCGGCCGCCATAGATATTGTTGATCGTCGCAATCTGCTTAGCGGCGACGGCCGGATTCCACGGCCCCGGCAGGAGAGCTACGATCACCTTCAGGCGCTCGGTCGAGGCGATCAGGGCCTGGCTGAAGGTCACGGGCTCGTGCTGGTTGTCGGCGCCGTAGCCCGCCGTGAAGCGAATCTGGCTGAGCGCGTAGTCGAAGCCGTTGTTTTCGGCGATCTGGGCAAGCTTGCGATTGTAGTCGATGTCCCAGCTCGTGCGCTGCTCGATATTGCTGATCACGAGTCCGCCAGACACATTGGGAACCCAATAGGCAAATTTCAGTGGTTCACGCTCGCGTGGCAAAGGGTTGGACGACATTGGCTTATCCTGGATCTGGGAGGGGCGGAGAGGTTCAGGCATTGACCGAAAGACGGATCGGGGCAGGGCGCGAGGTGAGCGCGGGTAGGGTGAGTTGTTGCCGGGCTTCGACCACAGCCCGATCGATCCGCTCCTGCACGGCCTGGCTGGTGAGCTCGTAGTCATCGAAGTCGGCATCGAGTGCGTAGACGGCGGTCGAGATCGTGCGGGCACCGAAAAAGCCTAATAGCGGTCGAAGTTGGTGCTCGGTCATCAGGCCGTGCAAAGGAGTACCGCCGGTGGCGGTGAGGACGACCGGCGTGCCGCGCAGGGCCCGATAATCGACGAGATCGAAAAGATGCTTGAGGGCGCCAGTATAGGAAGCGCGATAGACGGGCGAGCCGACCACCAGCAGGTCTGCATTTTCTACGCGTTGGACAACCGTGGCGGCACGATCCGAGAGGGTTGCAGCCGTCAACGAAGAGAACAGATGCGGTGCTTCGTCGACAAGTTCCAGCAGGGTAACGGCACCGAGATCCCCCAGTCTGTCCAGGATGTTCTGGACGAGGGCAGTCGTCCGGGACGGCCGCCTCACGCTTCCGGATATTCCGACAATCTTCAAGCCAGACATTGCGATCCCTTTGTTGCGCCATTAAGAATTTATAATCTATAGATTTTGTCAATTAATTATTTGGAGCACCTCGTTTGCAGGCTTGGCGCTAGCGTCCTGCCTTTGTTGCGGTATCGGTGATCAAAGGTCGGTCGGGTCTCGCTCGGCCGTAGGGCGGCACGCTCTCAGGCCGGCAGATTCACTCGCACATATGGGAAACGATCGATATGAGCTTTCAGGCAACGGCTATTCAAGGCGACAACAAGTCGGACTTCTATCATGATCTCGCCGCGCAGCTCCGTGCCCTTCTGCATGGAGAGCGCGACGCGATCGCAAATGCCGCCAACACCTCGGCCCTGATCTTTCAGATGGTGCCTCAGCTCAACTGGGCCGGCTTTTATTTCCTGCGCTCCGAAAGGGAGCTGGTGGTCGGTCCATTCCAGGGTAAGCCTGCCTGTGTGCGCATCGCCGTCGGGCGCGGCGTCTGCGGAAGTGCCGTCGAACGCGGCCTATCGGTTTTGGTCGAGGATGTGCACGCTTTTGCGGGGCACATCGCTTGCGACGAGGCTTCCCGATCCGAACTCGTCGTGCCCCTCATGCGGGGGGACCGGATCTTGGGGGTGCTGGATCTCGACAGCCCGGTCGCGGGGCGCTTCGACCTCGCCGACCAGGCGGCTATGGAGGAACTCGCCGGGATCTATGTTGCTGGAAGCGAATGGGACCAAGCCATAACGCTACCGTGAGGTTCGATCAAAGATCGCGTCCTATCTCCCGACCGGGAGTGATCACAGAGCGCCGCCAAAATACATTTGCACACCTGCGAGGTTCATGGGCTGGAGAGCCGTAAACCTTCGTATATGTTGTTCGGCCCAATATTCGCGATACGCTGACCGGCGTAACTCCGCGTCCTGTACACGTGGATG
This sequence comes from Labrys sp. KB_33_2, assembly GCF_052114505.1. NCBI lineage: Bacteria > Pseudomonadati > Pseudomonadota > Alphaproteobacteria > Hyphomicrobiales > Xanthobacteraceae > Labrys > Labrys sp. KB_33_2. The sequence goes on from NZ_JBFREW010000002.1 coordinate 43,099, forward strand.
ATACTCCTAACGACCATCTCACCCGGCGCTTGTTGGCGTCGGGTTTTTTGCTTTTCCATCAACTCGATATGGCTTCGACCTGCCGCCGGAGTTCATTTTCCGTCGAAGATCATTTTTCCGTCGAAGATCATGGGCCGGTATCGACCCACCGGCCTTCGGTGGCAGACCTCTGGATTGCTTCCACGAGTTGCTGAATGCGCTGGCCCGATCCGAAGCCAAAGGGTTCGGGATGCCTGCCGGCGATGGCGTTGACGAAGCCGGCGATCTCGATGGCCTTGAGGTCGTTGAAGCCCAATTGATGGCCAGGGGCAACGCAGAACAACCCGTAAGGAGTGTGGTCGGGGCCCGCCTCTATGCGGCGAAAACCCCGCCGACCCTGCTTGTCTGCGGCATCGTAGAAATTCAGTTCGTTGAAGCGCTCTTGCGTGAACACCAGCGCTCCCTTGGTGCCATAGACCTCGAAATCGTGCTGCATCTTGCGGCCCGTGGCGATCCAGCTTGCCTCCAGGCTGCCGGAAGCCCCATTGGCGAACCGAAGGAAGGCTCTGCTTAAATCGTCGATCTCAACCTGCCGTCGCCCGCCCTTGCCATCAGGCCGGCTGGCGATCACGGTGGCGCTGTCGCCCTGGACGCGTTCGATCGGCCCGAGGAGGAACTCCGCCGTCGCCAAGGCATGGCTGCCCAGATCCGCCAATGCCCCGCCGCCGGCCGGATCATGCCGGAACGTGAAGGGGCTTTCGGCATCGGCCATATAGTCCTCGGCGTGAATACCCCGATAGCTGCGGATCTCGCCGAGTTCGCCACCGCGGATCATATCGCGGGCGAGTGAAAACAGAGGGTTGCACAGATAATTGAAGCCGACCTGGGTACAGACGCCGGCCTCTTGCGCGGCTTGCGCCATTTGGGCCGCATCCACGGCGGTGGTCGCGAGAGGTTTTTCGCAATAGACGTGCTTGCTGGCCGCCAGCGCGGCAAGCGCCATTTCCTTGTGCAGAGTGTTGGGGGCCGTGATGTCGATCACGTCGATGTCGGGATCGACGACGAGGGATTTCCAGTCGCTGGATGACTTGGCAAAGCCGAGCGTCCGTGCCGCCTCGGTAGCCAGATCGTCGGTGCGATCCGCCACGGTATGCAGCACGAGTTCATAGGGAAGGTCGAAGACACGTTGCGCGGCTGTAAATCCGAACACGTGGGTTTTGCCCATGAAGCCCGTGCCGATGAGGCCGATCCTGAGCTGCCTTTTATGAGCTGGCATTGAGATGTTCTCTGTTGACGACGAGTGCGGGATCGATCGCGCCGGAAAAGAAATCCAGCACATTCTGGACCGATGAGATGGCCATCCGCTCGGCGCATTCCGCCGTCAGGCCGGCGATATGCGGTGTGAGGATCACCTGATCGAGCCCAAACAGAGGATGATCGGCGAGGGGAGGCTCATCGTCGAAGACATCGAGACCCGCGGCCGAGATCCTTCCCGTGCGAAGCGCGTCGAGCAGCGCAGCCTCGTCGACGACGCCGCCTCGCGCCGTGTTGACCAGGATTGCCGACGGTTTCATGAGCGCCAGTTCGTCCGCGCCGATTGCCGGGCGTTCTCCTCTCGGTACGTGCACGGATATGGCGTCAGCCCAAGCCAGCCCCGCCCTCAGGTCGCTCACGCAGGCAACCGCGCCTTTAGGCCAGCCCAGACTTTGGAGATAGGGGTCGAATGCCCGCACTTCCATGCCGAAGACGGCGGCAAGCTTGGCAAGTTGCCGCCCCGTGCGGCCAAACCCCATGATGAGGAGACGTTTGCCGAAAAGTTCAGTGGCCTCGAGCCGGTTGCGCCAGGCCCAGCCGGCCTCCCGCACGGAACGATCCGCCCGCAGCAACTGCTTGGCGCAAGCAAGCATCAACATCATCGCGTGTTCGGCCACCGATATCGAATTCACGTCGCCCACGATCGAAAGAGCGATGCCCTTGCTGTTCAATGACGCCAGATCGACGGCGTCGTAGCCGACGCCGTGCCGGGAAACGATCCTGAGCCTGGCGGCATGTGCGACCGTGGCGGCCGAGAGAGGCTGCGTGCGAATGATCAACCCGTCCGCAGCGGAGATGAGAGGGGCATAGCTGGCCTCCGAGACCTCTTCCACATAGTCGAATGTCACGCCGGCTTCAGACCGCAAAAGGGTGATCCCGCTCGGATGCAGTTTGCCCGCGACGAGTATATGCGGCATCGTTTCCTCCGACCAATTCTGACGACTGGCTGTCTCGATCATCACGGCCCGCCACGGGACCGGGGCTGGCCCGTGAGAGACCAGCCTTTTGCGTCTCTGTTCGACTAATTATGCAATGGTGATTGCAATTATATTGCTTTGTCAATAATCATTTCGTAAGCAGTATAAAAATCGCAATTGCGAGGGAGGAACACGATGTCCGCCACCATTCGTCTCACCATGGCCCAGGCCCTGGTGCGCTACCTGTGCAACCAGTTCACAGTCGTGGATGGCACGAAGGTGCCTCTTTTTCCCGGCGTTTTCGCTATCTTCGGGCATGGAAACGTCACCTGTCTTTCGGAGGCGCTGGAAGCCGTCAAGGACACGCTGCCGACCTGGCGAGGCCAGAACGAGCAGTCGATGGCGCTCGCCGCCGTCGGCTTTGCCAAGGCCAAGCGGCGGCGCCAGATCATGGTCGCGGCGACCTCGATCGGGCCCGGCGCCCTGAACATGGTCACGGCCGCCGGCGTTGCCCATTCCAATCGCCTGCCCGTGCTGCTGCTCTCGGGGGATACCTTCATCAACAGGCGACCTGATCCGGTCATGCAGCAGGTGGAGCATTTCGGCGATCCGACCATCAACGTCAACGACGCCTTCAAGGCGGTGACGCGCTATTGGGATCGCATCGTGCATCCCGAGCAGATCATCTCCTCGCTACCGCAGGCGGTCGGCGTGCTCCTGGATCCGGCCGATTGCGGGCCCGCTTTCATCGCGCTTCCGCAGGACGTGCAGGAGATGGCGTGGGATTACCCGGAAGCGTTCTTCGAGCCGGTCATGCACCGGATACCGAGGGCCCGGCCCGATCGCGATCGTCTCGGCGAGGCGGTCAATATGCTGCGACAGGCCAAGCGCCCCCTGATCATTTCCGGTGGTGGGGTTCGCTATTCGGGCGCGGAAAAGGCCCTGGCTGATTTCGCGCAGAAGCGCGGCATTCCATTGGCCGAGACCATTGCCGGCAAGGGGGCGGTGACGCATGACCATCCCGCCCATGTCGGGCCGCTCGGCATTGTCGGCTCGACATCCGCCAATGCGCTTGCCAGTGAGGCCGATGTCATCGTCGCCGTCGGCACGCGGCTGATGGATTTCACCACCGGCTCGTGGACCGCCTTCTCCCCGGCGGCGAAGTTCATCTCCATCAACGCGGCGCGCTGGGATGCCACCAAGCATCGCGCATTGGCGGTGGTGGGCGACGCCCTCGAAACCGTCGAGGAACTGGAAGCTGCGCTCGATGACTGGAAGGCGCCGGAGGCCTGGACGGCAAAGGGCGTGTCCGAATTCGCCACATGGAACGACATGCTCGACGGCTTCCAGAAACCCACCAATGATCCTATCCCGACCTATGCCCAGGTCGTGGGCGTGGTGAATGCCAAGGCCGGCGCAAGGGACCTGCTCATCACCGCTGCCGGCGGATTGCCCGGCGAAGTCATGAAGAACTGGCGCGTCAAGGATCCCAATACCTTCGATTGCGAATTCGGCTTTTCCTGCATGGGCTACGAGATCGCCGCGGGCTGGGGCGCCGCAATGGCCGATCCGACACGCACGCCCATCGTCATGATCGGTGACGGCACATACATGATGATGAACTCGGACGTCTATTCGACCGTCCTGAGCGGCCACAAGATCATTCTGATCGTCTGCGACAATGGCGGCTATGCTGTCATCAACCGCCTCCAGAACGCCAAGGGTACGCCCGGCTTCAACAATCTCATCAAGGATTGCCGCGTGAAGGAGCCTTTCTCGGTCGACTTCGCCAAGCACGCCGAGGCGATGGGGGCGCTGACGCGGCGCGTGGAGAGCCTGGCCGATCTCGGCCAGGCCGTGGAATGGGCGAAGACGAATGACCGCACCACCGTCATCACCCTCGTGTCGGATGCCTTCACCTGGACGCCGGGCGATGCCTGGTGGGATGTCGGGGTCCCGGCCACCAGCGAGAGGAAGGAAGTACGCGAGGCGCATGACGCCCAAATCGCTGGCCGCCAGCATCAGCGAGTCGGCGTCTGATGGGCGTTCCCAAAGCTGACTGACTGTTACGCATGCGTTGGAGAATCTTATGAAAGCGAGACTTGGCATCGCGCCGATTGCCTGGTGGAACGACGACCTGCCGGAACTGAGTGACGACGTCTCCCTCGACGAGTGCCTGCGCCAGGCCCGCGAGGCGGGCTTCACCGGGATGGAGACCGGCCGCCGCTTCCCGATGGATCCCGCCGACCTCAAGCCTGTGCTGAACAAGCACGGCGTGAGCGTATGCGGCGGCTGGTTCTCAGGCCTGCTGCTCGACGGTGACCTCGAGCGGGAGAAGGAGCGCGTCGCTGCCCAGATGGCGCTCTTCAAGGCCGTCGGTGCTCCCTGCATCGTCTATGGCGAGACCGCCGGTACCATCCAGGGCGATCGCTCGGCGCCGCTCGCGACCAAGCGGCGGCTGAGCGAGGACGAGATCAAGGCCTATGGCCGCAAGATGACGGCCTTCGCCGAATGGTGCGCGGGGCAGGGGATGCCGATCAGCTACCATCATCACATGGCGGCGGCGATCGAGACCGAGGCGGAGCTTGACCTCCTGATGAAGCACTCGGGCGAAGCCCTGCCGTTGCTCTATGACGCGGGACACATGGCGTTCGCGGGCGGCGATGTCCTGCGGGTAATCGACAAGCATCACGCCCGCATCTCGCATGTCCATACCAAGGACATCCGGGCGGAGGTGATTGATGGCCTCGATCGGGGCAAGGAGAGTTTCCTCGACGCGGTGGTGAAGGGAGCCTTCACGGTTCCCGGTGACGGCTCGCTCGACTTCGAGGCCATCGTGAAGCGCCTGGCTTCCTACGGCTATGAGGGCTGGTTCGTGGTCGAGGCGGAGCAGGACCCCGTCAAGAGCCCGCCGCTGCAGATGGCCAAGACTGGACACAAGGAACTGCTGCGCGTGATGGCAGCAGCCGGCTATACCGTGGAGAACTGACGACATGAACCGCATGGATGGAAAGATCTGCGTCGTGACCGGCTCGACGCAGGGCCTGGGTGCCGAGATCGCCCGGCAACTTGCTGCCGCCGGTGCCACCGGCCTGGTGACGCTTGGACGCAATGCCGCGAAGGGTCAGGCCGTGGCCGACAGGATCAAGTCGCAGACCGGCGTTCCCGTTCATTTCGTCAAGGCCGATGTCGCCGATGTCGGGGAATGCCGGCATGCCATCGCCGAAGCGGACCGCCTCTATGGCCGCGTGGATGTCCTGGTGAACGCCGCTGCCTGCACGGATCGCGGCACGATCATCGATACTTCACCGGAACTGTTTGATCTCATCTTCGCCACCAATGTGCGCGGGCCCTATTTCCTGATGCAGGAAGCCATCAAGCTGATGGTCCGTGATGGCGTCGCGGGATCGATCTGCAATATCGGTTCGATCTCCGAACATACCGGCCAGCCCTTCATCAATGCCTATTGCGCCTCCAAGGGCGCGCTGGCGACGCTGACCCGCAACACGGCGTTTTCGGTGATGAAGAATCGCATCCGGGTGAACCAGCTCAATGTCGGCTGGATGTCGTCCGACCATGAACGGGAGCTGCAGGCCGCGGCCACGGGTGATCCGGACTGGGAGGCCAAGGCTACCGCCACACTGCCGTTCGGACGGCTGGTCGACCCGGAGGAGGTCGCAAGAACTGTCAACTTCATCGTATCCGATGACGCCGGCCTGATGACGGGTGCCGTGGTCAATTACGACCAGACGGTGTGGGGCGGCTCGGCCGGCCCAATGCCGGTACCGGCCGAGGCGCTTGCGCTCGCCTGATGCCTTTCAGGAAAAATCCATTGTCCCGACTGGAAGCAGCCCGTCTCGGGCTGCTTCTTTTCAAGACCCGGGCGCATGCGTCCTGAACGCATGTATCCTGTGGAGGCGACAAGAGCTCTTCAGGGCTGCGTGACGATCGGGATGCGCGGCACGGGAGCCTTCTGCAGCCGAGCGGCCAGAGCTGCCGTAAGGGATTGAGCCAGGCACATCGGTGCGGCCAGGGATCTTGAGAACGTATACTGATGCTCGGGCACTGAGAAGAGAACCGTTGCACTCTTGGCAAGTGGCGAAAGGGTCGAATCCGTTATCGCCAGGATCGGCAGGCCCTTGGCTGCAGCCTGCTCGACGATGTTGACGACCTCGGTTGCGTAAAAGCGGAATGAAACGGCAAAAAGCAGGTCCGTGGGCCGCATGGTGCCGGCGATATGCGTGGAAAGACCGCCGCTTGCGTCCAGGAGAACCGTGCGTTTTCCCAGCATCGTCAGAATGTAGCGGGTGAGATCGACGATCGGCGCTGAGCGGAGCTGGCCCACCAGATAGATGGTGTCTGCCTTTTCCATCAGGTCCACGGCCTTTTCGATGGTCTCCCCGGAGGTCAAGTTCAACAATTCCTGGAGTGCGTCGATATCCCGTAGCACCAGGTCGTGCAGGAATCCCCAGCCGCCGACATTCTCGCGGTCGCTCAGCTCGGTCTCCAGGGCCTTGATTCTAGCCTGGAAACCGGGAGCTGCGGTCGATAGGCGCCGCTGAAAGACCGCCTGTACTTCCTTGAAACCCTTATATCCCAGCATCTGGGCGAAGCGTACGAAGCTAGATGCGTGGATACCACAGGTTTCTGCAATGGCGTTGAGCGACATGACCGCCACATCATTGGGATTTTGGGTCAGATACACCGCTATATTCTGATAGGCCTTGCTCATCCCGTCATATTTGTCGTGGATGATCCGAATTAGGTCCTCGTAGTCTTGCGGGACACTGTCGGCGCCCATGAATATTCCCTCTTTCCAATACGTCCGCGGCTCTCAAGCGTGCCATGTACAAATGGCGCTTCTAGCATAGGCATGCCGCGCAACGTTAGTCGCGCGACATGCAGGCATGGGCCCGAAACGAGACCCGGGAGGTCAAGCGGGATCGCTCGGCTGCGCAGAGCGTTCTCGTTTCGTCAATTGCCACCGCCGATACAGGTGGCGACATTGTCCGGCGTGCAGATGTCGAGACCGGTATAGCTCGGGTCTTTGGGCGCTGCCTTGCCGTCCTTGATGTCCTTCAGGTAGTACATGGCCTTGTAGCCCATCTCGAAAGGGCGCTGACCCACATTGCCGGAGGCCAGACCTTCCTTGAGCAGGTCGATCTGCACAGGCAGCGTATCGGCAACCACGAGGGCGAGAGCGCCGGAGGCGATCTTGGCCTTGTATTTGGTCGCGACTTGCCGGTAGGCATCCGGCAGGAATTGCGGGAAGCCGCCTGTCGGGATGAAGGCGTCGAGATCGGGATACTTGCCGAGAGTATCTTCAAGCTGCTGCACCGATTTGGGGAAATCGTCATCGGTATAGAGCGGGCAGCCGTCGACTTCGGTCCAGCCATTTTGACCAGCCAGCCGATCGCCGGGGGCCTGGGCGCTTTCCTTGCCCGCAAGCGTATCGCGAATGCCCTGCATGCGCTCATTGTGATTGGCGGCAGCTGCGCCGCCGGACTGGATGCAGATCTTGCCGCCTTTCGGCTTGATCTTCATGGCGATCTTGGCGAGGTTCACGCCAATCTCGTAATTATGCGTTCCGACATAGGCGGCGCGTTCGCCCTTGGCGTCGGGCAGGAGATCGGAATCCCAGGTCAGGACCGGAATTTTTGCGCCAGCGGCACCCTGCAGCGCCGCCGCGATGGCCGGGGCGTTGGCTACGGAAACCGCAATGCCGTCGACGCCCTTGGTGATGAGGTCCTGCACCATCTGCGCCTGTTCGTCGCCGCCGCCATGCTCGCCAGGGCCGACATAGAGGCATTCGATGGCCCCGTTGAGTTCCTTTTCCGCCTTCTTGCAGCCGGCCATGGCTTGGTCGAAGAAGGGATTGTTGGTGTTCTTGGGAACCAGCGCGAAGGTAAGCTTGTCGGCGGCGTAGGAGCCACCGGCCGTGGCGGCAAGACCGACGGCAATCGCCGCCGTGGTCAGCAGATATCTCAACATCGTTTCCTCCAGATGGGTTGTTCGCCGTTTCGGGCGTTTCACACGACGCCGGCTTTGGCCGGTCATTCGCGTCGTTTGCCGCGGATCCGCTCGAGCAGCACCGCGAGAACCAGGAAGCTACCGACGAAGACGCCCTGCCAATTGGAGTCGACGCCGGCCATGAGAAGGGAATTGCGGATGACTTCGAGAAGGGCAGAACCGATGAATGCACCGAGCGCTCCACCTTCACCGCCCATCAGGTTCGCGCCGCCGATCACGGTCGAGGCGATGGCGCGCAGCTCGTAGCCCGTACCCAGGGAGTTGATCGCCGAGCCTGCCCAACCCACGCTCAGGATCGACGCGATGGCGCCGCTGAGCCCGGAAATGGTATAAGCCTGCAATTTGATGCGCTTGACCGGTACCCCGGTGAGGTTGGCCGCATGCTCATTGCCACCGACGGCGAGCAGATGCCGGCCCCATGTCGTCATGCGCATCACCACGAACATGGTCAGGGTCAGGACAACGAGCACCCAGACCGGGTTGGCGATACCCAAGATCGCACCAGCGCCGATCGACTTGAAAGCCGGGCCGCCGGGACCGAAATTGTAGAGCATCTTGTTGCCGGAAAGCACCACGGCCACGGAGCGTGCCGCCGACAGCATGCCCAGGGTCACCACGAAGGGTGATAGTCCCAGATAGGCGATGAGACCGCCATTAATGGCGCCGGCGACGCCACCCGCCGCGAGGCCTGCAATCACCGCCGCGTACCAGGGATAACCTGCTTCCAGCGTGAGTCCGCAGGCGACTGCGACAAGGCCCATGATCGAGCCGACCGAAAGATCGATGCCACCGGTGATAATGACCATGGTGGCGCCGAGCGCCATGATGCCGATGAAGGCGAAGTTGCGGGTTATGTTGTAGAAATTGTCTTCCGTGGCGAAGCGCGGCTCGCGGATGGACATGATGGCGCAAATGACGATCAGCGCGATTGTGACCCAGAAGGCCTGGCTCGACAGCATCATCTGCCACAGCGACTTCTCCTTGACCGTCAGGACGGACTCGATGGAGACATTGGCTGGTGCAGGCGTATTGGCCTGCTTCGGGCGGTTGGAAGAAGTGTCCGTCATCGCGACCTCACGCCGTATGGATTGCGCCAGTAATGAGACCCGTAACTTCCTCCGGCGAGGTTGCGGCGATGAGCTTGTCGGCCACCTTGTGGCCGCGTCGCATCACGATCACCCGATCGCAGACCTCGAAGACATCAGGCATTCGATGCGAGATCAGTACGACGCTGATCCCAGCGTCGCGCAGGCGGTGGATCAGCCCCAGCACCTCGGCAACCTGCCTGACGCTGATCGCCGCGGTCGGCTCGTCCATCAGCACGATCTTAGCCTGGGACAGCCTGGTGCGTGCGATGGCGACGGCCTGGCGCTGCCCGCCCGACATTTGGCGGACGAGGTCGCGCGGCCGGGTTTCGGACTTCAGCTCACCGAAGAGTTCACCGGCTTTCTTGATCATCGCCCCGTGATCAAGCCAGCGGAAAGGACCCGCTCGTTTCTTGATCTCCCGGCCGAGGAAGACGTTGGCCGCCGCCGAGAGGTTGTTGCACAGCGCCAGGTCCTGGTAGACGACTTCGATGCCCTTGGCCCGAGCTTCGACGGGCTTATGAAAATGCACGATCTCATCATCCAGGACGATTTCGCCAGAGGTGGGCGGGAAGTTGCCGGCGATCAATTTCACCAAGGTGGACTTGCCGGCACCGTTGTCACCCATCAAGCCTACGATCTCAGCTCTGCCAATCGTCAATTCGACGTCCGTCAGTGCTTTGATGGCGCCGAAGCTCTTCGAGACTGACTTCAGCTGCAGCAGTGTCATTCCTCGCTCCCTGGTTTATTTTCTTGTTTGTCTAATCATGACACATCAACCGCAGGTTGCCACCGGGGAGGCGCCGATATCGACCGCTGCCTGGATCGATAGTCTCACCGCGAATGGTCCTGCCGAAGCCGAGGATGGCCCCGGGATGGCCAGTTGATTTGCTTTGCAATTTCTATTTCATGATTTTAAAAATTGCAACACTTATTGCGATTGTGGTGCCGGCGCGACGATTTGAAACAATAATTGACTATTTTTATTTTTAGCAATAATCGTTGATTCATGCGGAAAACCGCGGTCACCCCGTCAAATGACCCGCTCCTGGGAGGAGAAGGCATGAAAGCCGAGCAATTTCGGATCGATACCTATCCCCCGCCGGATCGCCGCTTGAGACTGGGATTTGTCGGAGGCGGGCGGGGTGGCCAGGTGGGCGCCTGGCATGCTGCGGGCGCTCGTCTTTCCAATCGATGGGATATCGTTGCGGGCGCCTTGTCCACCGATCCTGCAAAGGCGAGGTTATCGGGCCGCGATTGGTTCCTGGCCGAGGATCGCATCTATGACGACTATCACGCCATGGCCGAGCGCGAGGCGGCTCGTGCCGATCCCGTAGATGCAGTTGCGATCTGCACGCCCAATCACACCCATTATGAGATCGCGCGCACATTCCTGCAGGCGGGCATCAATGTCATCTGCGACAAACCCCTGACGACCTCTCTCGAAGACGCCCAGGCCCTTGTCGCTCTCCAGAAAGACACCGGGCTCGTCTTAGGCGTGACCTATGCCTTTGCCTTCCATGCCATGGTGAGGCAGGCGCGGCACATGATCCTGGAGGGCAGGATAGGGCGGATCCGCCAGGTCCATGTCGAGTATTTCCAGGAATGGTCCTGCCTGGAAAAGAAACCAGACAGCGGCGAGGTCTCGTGGAGGCAGGATCCCGCCAGGGTTGGAAAGGCGTCTGCGATCAGCGACATCGGCACGCATGCCTTTCATCTGGCTGGCTATGTCACGGGCGAAGAGATCGTCGCCTTGAAGGCCGATCTGTATGTTTGCGGCCCGGAGCGCGGGCTGGAGGACACGGCCTTCATCAATGTGCGCTTGGCTGGCGGGGCGCCCGGCACGCTTCTGGTCACGCAGGTCGCCCCCGGCAATTACTGCGCTCTGCGTATCCGGGTCTATGGCGATCGGGGCGGCATCGAATGGGACCAGGAAAAACCGGAATATCTGCGGGTCAGCTATCTCGGACAGCCAGACGAGATGATCGTGCGGGGCAAGGAGGGGGCGATGCTCCCTTCCATCGAGAAGATGTCCACGCTGCCGAGCGGACATGGCGAGGCGCTCAGCAATGCCTGGGCCAATCTCTACACCGAATTTGCGGTGGCAATCGAGGCGAGAGCCGCCGAGCGTTCGTTGCCTGAGGGAATGCTGGAATTTCCCACTGCGCAGGATGGTGCTCGCGGGGTGCGCTTCATCCATGCCGCGGTGGAGTCTCATGAAAATGGCGGTGCTTGGACGCCGTGCGGGCCGGCGTAGAAGTCGGCCGGGGTCACTATCGGGAGGGAAGGCATGACTGTCAGGTTGGGGATTGTCGGCGTCGGCGTGATGGGCGCCGATCATGCGCGCACGATCGCTTCGCAAGTGGCAGGAGCGGCCATCCATAGCATCTACGATGCCAATCAAGAGCGGGCGCGGCAGATTGCTGACGAAGTCGGCGCCGCCGATGTGGCCGGCGATCCCAGGCGTCTCATTGACGATCCGCAAGTGGATGCCGTCCTGATCGCCTCTCCTGATGCCACCCATAAGGAGCTGGCGCTCGCCTGTGTGGCGGCCCGCAAGCCGGTACTGTGCGAGAAACCGCTTGCCCCGACTTCGCCGGAATGCCTCGAACTGATCGAGGCCGAACTCGCGGCGGGCCGGCGTTTCATACAAGTCGGCTATATGCGACGCTACGATCCATCCTATGTGGCGATGAAGAACCACCTCGCGGCAGGCCAACTCGGCAAGCCGCTGATGTTTCACTGCGTTCATCGCAATGTCGCCGCACCGCCCTGGTTCGACGGCGGCATGGCGATAGCCAATTCGGCCGTGCACGAATTCGATATTGCCCGTTGGCTGCTCGCCGGCGAATTGACGGCGATCTCCATATTCAGGCCCGCCAACATCTCAGGCCAATCGCCGGGAGCGCCCGTTTTCCTGGTGCTGGACAGTGCCGGTGGCAGCCTGGTGACGATCGAGGTCTTCAACGACGCGGCCTATGGCTACGATGTCAGGGGCGAACTCGTATGCGAAAAGGGCACTGTCGAGCTGCAACGGCCGGTTCATGGTGTCGTCAACCACGCTTTGTTGCAGGGGACCGCCTACCCCCTCGATTGGCGTCCGCGCTTCCAGGATGCCTATCGCCTACAGGCGCAGGGATGGATCGAAGGCATCAGGACGGGCAAGCCCAACGGTGCGAGTGCCTGGGACGGCTATGCCGCCACCCGCGTGGCCGAGGCAGGGATGCGATCGCTGAAGTCGGGCCTGCGGGAGGAAATCTCCGCCGTACCTGTTCCAAAGCTCTATGGCTGATCCGGTTCGCGTCCGACGAGGCAAGATCTCTTGCGCAAATGCCGCACCGCTGGATCTGTAATCCGGCGATGCGGCCCTCCGGCGAGAGGTCAATAGGCCGATTTCACCGTCGACGGTGCGGCCGAAGCCTTTCCGTTGAGCTCCCTAAAACGCGCGACGCTGGCCTGGGCGGCTGCCGCGAGCAATCGTGAATCGCCCGATACCGTCGTCATGTCGAAACCCCATGCGATGGCGCGCGTCGCATAGTCGGGCGTGCCGCAGTGCAGGGCGGCGATCTTGCCCGATTTCCTGCACGCCGCGACGATCGTCTGCAGCGCCTCGATCATCTCCGGCTCCTCGCGGTCGAATGCCGGAGCCAGGCGTCCCTGATGCAGGCTGAAGGTCAGGTCGGCCGGCCCGACATAGATGCCGTCCAGCCCGGGTGTGGCAGCGATCGCCTCCAGGTTTGACATGGCTTCGGCGGTCTCGACCATTGCGAAGGCGAGGATCTCGTCATTGGCTTCGGCGGCATAGTTTGCCCCTGCCGAAAAATTGGCGCGCGTCGGCCCGAAGCTGCGCTGGCCAAGGGGGGGATAGCGCATATAGCTGACGAACTCGGCGGCCTGCCTGGCCGTGTTCACCATCGGGCAGATGATGCCATAGGCGCCGGCATCCAGCGCCTTCATGATGATGCCGGGTTCGAGCCAGGGCACCCGTGCCATTGGAACGACGCCGGAAGCGCGCACGGCCTGGAACATCGGCAGCAGCATGGAATAGTCGAGGGCACCATGCTGCACGTCGACCGTGACACTGTCATAACCCTGTGCGGCCATGATCTCCGCGGTGAACGGGTTGCCGATCGAGAGCCATCCGTTGATCGTGGGACGTCCCTCGGCCCAGGCCTGCTTCAGCTTGTTCTTGATCACGAGTGCCTCCTCAAAACACGATCTGCGCCAGCTTGGTGTCGAGATAGTCGGAAATGCCCTCGAAGCCTCCCTCTCGGCCCATTCCCGAATATTTGGTGCCGCCGAAAGGAGCCTCGGCAGCCGCGAGCGCGAAGCTGTTGATGCCGACCATGCCGGACTTCAGCTCCGCGACGGTGCGCCGGGCTCGCTTGGGGCTGCTCGTGAAGGCATAGGCGGATAGCCCCATATCGCTGGCATTGGCCCGGGCGATGACGTCATCATCCGTCGAGAAGGACGTTATGGCGGCGATCGGTCCGAAATTCTCCTCGGCGAACACGCGCATGCCGTCCTCGACATGGGTGAGCACCGTCGGCTCGAAGAAAAAGCCTGTATTGAAGGCAGAGGGGGCTCGTCCACCGGTGGCCAGCCTAGCCCCGGCTTTTTCGGCCTCGGCGACGATGGATTCGATCTCGTCACGGCGCTTGGCGTTGATGAGAGGTCCCATCTGGGTCGCGCTGTCGAGGCCATCTCCGAGCCTGAGGGCCCGGGCCCGGGCAACGAACCCTTCCACGAAGGCGTCATGCCGGCTTTCGTGAACGAAGAAGCGATCGGGCGTCACGCAGACTTGCCCGGCATTGGCGTATTTGGTCGGTACCGAAACGTTGAGCGCCAATTCGAGGTCGGCATCGTCATAGATGATGAGAGGCGCGTTGCCGCCGAGTTCCATCGAGACCTTCTTCACCGTCTCGGCGGCATCCTTGATCATCTGCTGTCCGACGCGCGTCGAGCCGGTCAGCGAGACCTTGCGCACCCCCGCGGAGGCCATGATGGGATCATAGGTCGCGCTGGTCGGGCCGACGACAAGGCTGACGACGCCGGCCGGAATGCCGGCGGCCTTGGTGCAATCGACCATGACCATGGCCGTTCCCGGCGTCTGGCTCGAAGGGCGAACGATGATCGAACAGCCGGCAGCGAGGGCTGGCGCAACCTTGCGGGCCACCAGTGCCGCGGGAAAGTTCCAGGCCGTGAAGGCGGCAGCGATACCGACGGGCTCATGCAGGACTTCGAAACGCCCCGCCGGCACCCGGCTTTCGATGACGCGGCCATAGATGCGGCGTGCTTCCTCGGCGTACCAACGGAACTGGTCGGTAGCCAGGATCCATTCACGTTCGGCCTGTACCAGAGGCTTGCCGGTTTCAATCGAAATCATGCGGGTGGCTTCGTCCTTGCGGCGAAGCATCTCATCCGCAATGCGATGCAGGGCATCCGCGCGTTCGAATGCCGGTTTGGATTTCCACAGTGTGAACCCCCTTGCCGCACCTTCAAGGGCGTCTTGCGTATCGGAGCGTGCGGCGACGGGTACCTCGCCCAATACGCGTTCATGTACCGGGCTGATGACCGGTGCGCGGGCCTTGTCCGCTGCCTCGCACCATTGGCCGTCGATGAAAAGGCCGAAATCCTGGTACATGCTCAAATGACCTCACTTGTCTTTACCGGCCGTCCCTCCTGGATGGATCTGCCGGCGGCTTCCGCCAGAACGAGGGCTCGCCGGCCGTCCTCAAAACCAACCTCCGGCGCCGTGCCATTTTCGACGGCGTCGACGAACGCACCGATCTCGGCGTTGAAGGCCTCGGCATATCGCTCGATGAAGAAATTGAGGTAGGGCGCCCCACGGGATGTGAACTCCCCGGTGAAGCGCACGGAATCATGCGTTCTCCGGTTCTCCGAGACCGCCATGCCCTTGTTGCCGAACACTTCGACCCGCTGGTCGTAGCCATAAACAGCCTGCCGCGAGTTCAGGATGACACATTGCTTCCCGGATGCCGCGGTGAGAACCACCGATACGGTATCCCAGTCATTGCAGCGTTCCATCAGTGGCGGGTTCACAAGGCGGCTTCCGACGGCACTCACTGTTTCGGGTTCCTCCCCCAGCAGGAAGCGGGCCATGTCGAAATCATGGATCGTCATGTCGCGAAAAATGCCGCCCGAAACCTCCATATAGGCAGCTGGAGCCATTGCCGGGTCTCGGGAGGTGATGACGATCTGGTGCAGGTCGCCGATGTCACCGTTCACGATGGCGGCGCGCGTAGCCCTGTGCGTGGGATCGAAGCGCCTGACGAAACCAAGCATGATAGGCAGGGACGACTTGCCGATGATCCTGGCGCAGCGATCCACTCTTTCCAGGCTGAGGTCGATCGGCTTCTCGCACAGGATGGGTTTGCCAACCGCCACAGCCTTCTCGATATAGTCTGCATGCGTGCTCGTGGAGCTCGCAATGAGCACCGCATCGACGCCCTCGGAGGCGAATACGTCTTCGTCGGTTTCAAAAACGGTGGTGGCTTCCCTTGCCCCCACCTCCATGGCCGCCTCCCTCGAAACGTCGAAGACACCTGCAAGCCTTGCCCGAGGGTGCGCTGCTATATTCGCAGCATGCATCCGCCCGATGCGCCCGCAACCCAACACAGCGATTCTGAGCACGGAAGTTCCTCCCATTTTTTCTTAGCAATGATCATTGCAAAAATCTCATATTGTCAACAACTGATGCGGGGTTTTTGGAGGAACGTCCATCACAGTTTTGGGATGACCGTTTTCGCGCTGCCCTGTCAGGCGCCGGACAGCCGAACTCCCGGTTCGTGGCGGCCCGGCACAGGTCCCATCGTCGGCCTGCGCCAGGGTCGGCTCTCGAAATGTCGCCCAATGGAGAAATGTTTATTGACATTTTTTATTGTTTGCAATTTTCTTTGCAAAGATGTCTGAGGGAGGACGTGATGACTGGCCGGGAAAAGGCATATGCGCTGGAGGCATGCCGCGGGCCCAGGAAGATCGTTCCCTCTGATTTACCTGGGTTTTCAATCTAAAACAGCTTCATAGAGATAAAATCTAAATTAAAACATTAAGTATTTCCGAGGGCGGGAACCAGCGAAAATGTCACTCCTGAGATTGGAGGAGGTCGCCAAGTCCTATGGCGATGTCCAGGTGTTGAAGGACATCACACTTACCGTCGCGCCCGGTGAGGTTGTCGCGCTGGTCGGAGAAAACGGTGCCGGCAAATCCACCCTGATGCGTATTGTTGCGGGGCTGACCGCGCCAAGCGCCGGTTCTCTTAAGTTCAAGGATAGTCCGGCGCCTGGAACGCTCATCGAAGCCGAGCAGGCCGGGATCGTGATGGTGCATCAGGAGTTCTGCCTGGCGCCGCATCTGACCGTTGCGGAGAATATCTTCCTCGGGCGGGAACTGACACGGGGCCTGTTTACCGATGTGAAGGCGATGAGGATATCCGCCGCCGCAATCCTGGCCGAACTCGGCTCGGCGGTGTCACCTCGGGCGCGGCTCAGCGAATTGCCGGTATCCGCCTGGCAGATGATCGAACTCGCCAAGGCCTTCGCCCGCGATCCCAGGCTGATACTCATGGACGAACCGACGGCGGTGTTGTCCGCCGATGAGGCAGCACAGCTGTTTGCCAGGCTTCGCAAATTCCGAAGCTCCGGTGGTTCGGTGATTTTCACCTCGCATCGCCTCGATGAGGTCAAGCAGATCGCCGACAAGGTAGCCGTGTTGCGCGACGGGCAGATCGCCCGGATCGAAACGGCGGAGCGCATCTCTGAAGAGGAAATGGCCGAGGCGATGGTCGGCCGTCCGCTCGCGGAGATCTATCCGAGGAAGGCCGATCGAAAGACGGTCGAGATCTTCCTGCGGGTGGAAGCGCTTTCGGACAAGACGCTTGTGCGAAACGCGACGTTCGAAGTGCGCCGAGGCGAGATCCTCGGCATATCCGGCCTCATCGGATCCGGACGAACCGAGCTCTTCGAAGCCCTTTTGGGGCTGCGCTCCGCCAGTTGCCGCTCACTGGAGATCCATGGAAGGCCTTCGAGACTGCCGTCTGCACGCCAGGCATGGCGCATGAGACTGGCCTATCTGACCGAAGATCGAAAAGGCAAGGGGCTGCTGCTCGGCAAGAAACTGGAAGAGAACATCGCCCTTACCAAAGGAGCGATCGATGGCGGAGCCTGGATCGATTTCAGAGCGGAAAAGCAAGATCTCGTCGACGCGGTGCGGGTCTACGACATCCGCGCCGGCAACTTGAACATCGCCGCGGGCTCTCTCAGCGGCGGCAATCAGCAAAAGGTCCTGATTGCGAAGACACTCGCCACCGATCCCGATCTGATCGTGTTCGATGAGCCGACGCGCGGCGTCGATATCGGCGCCAAGCAGCAGATCTACCAGATCATCGCCGACCTGGCGGAGACCGGTAAAGCCGTCGTCGTCATCTCTTCCGAAATGCAGGAAATCGTCGGACTGGCCGATCGGGTTCTCGTGATGCGCGGCGGCGCCATTGCGGGCGAACTGGCCGGCGCTGACGTCAAGGAAAACGAGATCATCCGCCTAGCGATGGGACTTCGGGAGGAAGCAGTCAATGTCTGATATCGCAAAGGCCAGCGCCCCGGGTTCCGGCGCGCTCGTTTGGTCGCCTCGGCGCCTGCTGGAAGCGGCGGGACCATTGCTGGCCCTCGCGCTCCTCCTGATCGTGGGCGCCTCCATGAGCGGCAGTTTTCTCGGGGCCGAGAATCTATCGAATGTGCTGACGCGCAGTGCCTTGATCGGCATCATCGCGATAGGAGCGACATTCGTGATCACCGCCGGCGGTCTCGATTTGTCGGTGGGCTCCCTTTCCGGCCTCGTGGCCGGCTTGACGATCATGTTCATGAATCACGGGCTGCCATGGCTCGGGAGCGGTTGGGGCCTGGTGGCGGCCGGCATTGCCTGCGCGCTCTTCCTGGGGGGCTGCGCCGGATTGCTCAACGGCGTCATGATCGTGAAGGGGCGTGTCGAAGCCTTCATCGTGACCCTGGGCGCCATGGGTATTTTTCGCTCCATCCTGACCTGGCTGTCGGATGGCGGCTCGATAGCGCTGGATTTCTCGCTGCGGACGGCGTCGCGCCCGATCTACTACGGCGAGATCGCCGGCATTTCCGTGCCGATCATCGTGTTCGCTCTGATGGCAATCGTCGGCGAAGTCGTACTTCGGCGCACGCGCTTCGGCCGGCACGTTGCGGCCATCGGCTCCAGCCGTTCAGTCGCGGTCTACTCGGCCATTCCCGTGGATCGGGTTCGCATACTGACCTATGTCGTGCAGGGACTGACCGTCGCGGTTGCAACGGCGATCTACATCCCGCGCCTCGGCACGACCACGCCGTCTACCGGCCTGATGTGGGAACTGGAGGCGATTGCGGCCGTCATCATCGGCGGGACCCGTCTGAGCGGTGGATTTGGCCGCATCTGGGGAACCGTGGCCGGCGTTCTGATCCTCGGCTTCATCAGCAACATCCTCAATTTGAGCGGTCTGGTCAGCCCCTATCTGAACGGGGCTTTCCAGGGCGCCATCATCATCATCGCCGTCTTGCTCCAACGCGATCGCTCACAGGGTTGACGGCGTCAGAACACCAATCAAAGAGGGAGGAAACTATGTTCGGCAGATTGAAATCGGTCGTGGCAGCCGGAGCCATGCTCCTGGCGGGATGGACAGCGCCAGCGGCGGCCGCCGAAACCACGATCGGTATCTCTATCCCCGCGGCCACCCATGGCTGGACTGGGGGGCTCAACTATCACACCAAGCGCACGATCGAGCGCATGAAAGCGGCCTTTCCAGACGTTGACTTCGTCCTCACCACGTCGTCGAGCGCGACACAGCAGGTCAACGACGTCGAGGACATGCTCGCCCGTGGCATCAAGGCCCTGGTGATCCTGCCTTTTGAGTCCGACCCGCTCACCGAACCGGTCAAGGCAGCGAAGGCCAAAGGGGTCTTCATCGCAACGGTCGACCGAGGTCTGTCCCAGGAAGGGATCGAGGACGTCTATGTCGGGGGCGACAATCCCTCTTATGGGCGCACGGCTGCCGAGTACTTCAAGAAGAAGTTTCCGAATGGCGGCAAGATCGTCGTCATGCGCGGCATTCCCACCGCTATCGACAACATTCGGATCGAGGCCTTCAACGAAGCGTTGAAGGGGACCAACATCAAGGTCCTCGACATGCAATACGCCAATTGGAATCCCGACAAGGGCTTTGAAGTGATGCAGGACTATCTGCAGCGCTTCCCCGAGATCGACGGTGTCTGGACAGGCGATGACGACGCTGCTCTCGGCGCCATCGAGGCCATCAAGCAGTCGGGCCGAAAAAACGTCGCAGTACTGGGAGGTTCCGGCATGAACAAGGTGATCAAGCTCGTCGTGGATGGGCACGACATGGTCGATGCCGATATTTTCTATCCGCCGACCCTGATCATCCCCGCAATCGAACTGGTCACTATGAAATATGCGACTCAGGCACCGATCAGCGGCCGCTATGTTCTGTCCAGTCCGCTCATCACCAAAGACAACGCCGCGGAATATTACTTTCCGGATGCGCCTTATTGATCCAGAGCGGGGGGCGAGTTCGGTGGAAAGCTGAAGCGTCTGGCGGCCGCACGCGATCGTGCGGTCTGCTCCCTTGGCGATCCGTACAATCTTAAGCGGGCGTTCTTCGCCCACATCGACAAGGGCAGGCAACCTCCCGGGCTGCCTTGTTCATCCGGAAGATCTTACAGCGGCCGTGCACATCGGCAGCCATGCCGATCACACACGCGGCCCCGTGGAGTGGTGATTTGAGCGTTTTCTTATCTCCGCTGCCTGTTGTCTGACGAAGCATTTCGCGCCTGAGGCATTGAGCGCCGAAGAGGGCGATCTACGGCCTGTTTCCGACAACGACAGCGAGCCCCACCTCCGGGCTGAGCGCGATGTGCTGGCCAGTCTCTCGACTATAAAAAGGATAATTTGTCGGCGACCTCCTTCAAGAGCTGAAGAGCATCGTCAATCCCGCCCTCGACCGAATCCAGACGATGCACGAAGGGGCAGGTCAAGACAGCGACCGCATGGCGCTCCGGCGACAGAATTGGCACGCTGACATCTTCGATGCCCCGAACCTCCTGGCTGTCCCCGATGCGATGGCCTTGCTGCCGGTATTCGGCGAGGTGAGATTTGATCGCCTGGAAGGACTTCTGCTTATCGGGATCGTCCCATCGAGCAAGGAGGTCCTCCATCATGGCCGGGCTCGCAAAAGCAAGGAGCGTTTGACCGGAACTCGTGGCGACAAGATCGATTGGCGCGCCGATCCGCAGTCCGAACTCCCAATTTCCCGGACAGCTTGCGTGTGCGACTACGACAGCCGCATCTGCCTCCCGCAGGACGAGATGGCAGGACTGACGCGTTTCGCGAGCGAATGCATCCATCAGCGGCTGGGCGGGGGCGACAAGCCGCCGCAACGGCGGATGCCGATGCGCCAGCGAGAAAAGCTTCATCGTCAGCGCATAGCGGTCTCCCTCGAGGGAGCGGCTGACATAGTTGCGCGCCACGAGCCGTTCGACCATGCGATAGACTTCGCCGGGACTGCGGCCCATGGCCTTGACGATCTCCGCGCGGGTGAGCCCGCCGGGCTGCTCGGATAAGAGTTCCAGAATATCCAAA
Source organism: Labrys sp. KB_33_2 (assembly GCF_052114505.1). NCBI lineage: Bacteria > Pseudomonadati > Pseudomonadota > Alphaproteobacteria > Hyphomicrobiales > Xanthobacteraceae > Labrys > Labrys sp. KB_33_2. The sequence goes on from NZ_JBFREW010000002.1 coordinate 64,097, forward strand.
CCCTTGTCGAGAGCCGGAGCGCGGTAGCGATCCTCGCTCTCCATATCGGCCTTGAGTGGCGTCGCCATCGTCTTTTCTCTTTTTGCCATTGTTCTCGGTTTACATATGAACGGATTGTTCGTATAAGAAGCGCGCAGGCAGATTATCATGCAGAAGCATTGTGGTCGAAGTCACAAGCTCAGGGAGGATGGATAGGCCCATGCGTTTGGAAGGTAAGCGTATTTTCATTTCCGCCGCCGCGCAGGGCATTGGCCGAGCCAGTGCATTGGCTTGTGCCCGCGAAGGCGCCGAGGTGGTGGCAACCGATGTCAATATCGAAGGCCTGCGAACGCTTTCCGCCGAAGACAGCCGCATCGAAACCCTGCCTCTCGATGTTTGCGACGGATCGGCCGTCTCCGCCTTTGCTTCGGCCCAGACCCCTTTCGATGCGATCTTCAACTGTGTCGGTTTCGTCCACAACGGAACCATCCTCGATTGCGAGGAAGAGGACTGGGACTTTTCTTTCGACCTCAACGTAAAGTCGGCATATCGGCTAACGAGAGCGTTGCTGCCCGGGCTGCTGGACCGGGCTAATCAAACAGGCACAGCCGCGATTCTCAACATGGCCTCGATGGCGTCATCCATCAAAGGTTTCCCAAATCGCTTCGTCTATGGGGCGACGAAAGCTGCCGTCATCGGCTTCACCAAGAGTATTGCCGCCGATTATGCGTCCCGGCGGCTGCGATGCAACGCCCTCTGCCCCGGGACGGTCGATACGCCGTCGCTGCGCGAGCGTATCGCCACTGCCGCCGATCCCGTTCAGGCCGAAAAGGACTTCATTGCCCGCCAGCCGATGGGTCGCCTGGCAGCGGTCGGCGACATAGCACCGATGGTCGTCTTTCTCCTCTCCGATGAATCGCGTTTCGTCACCGGTCAAGCCGTTCTCGTCGATGGCGGCGTCACGATCTGAGGAAAGCGTGAGCGGGTGACGGGCGGATCGAGCGCTCATCGGTCTCCGTCAGCAACGGGGCTTGGATCTCGTTCGAGCCGATCTCGCAAGTAAAGCCAAAGTACTGGAGCCGGGATCTCGATCCTCGGCAGGTAGACTCGTGCCTAGCTGTATCGCCTCTCATTTTTGCGCAAGCCACATGGACCAGAGGTCATGAACGCAATCGTCTCGATGACGGCAATTGAGAAGACGTTCCCCGGTGTGCATGCCCTTCGTCAAGCGCGGCTGGAGCTCATGCGCGGCGAGGTCCATGCGTTGATGGGCGAGAACGGGGCCGGCAAATCGACCCTGATGAAGATCCTTTCCGGCATCTACACGCCTGATGCGGGCGAGATCCTGCTCGATGGCAGGCCGGTCACCATAACCTCGCCCAAACAGGCGCAGACCCTGGGCATCTGCATCATTCACCAGGAACTCAACCTGATGAATGACCTGACCGCCGCCCAGAACATCTTCATCGGTCGCGAGCCGCGCAAGGCAGCCGGCCTGCTGCTGGACGAAGCCAAGCTAAATGCCCAGGCGGCAACGATCTTCGCGGAAATGAATCTGCAACTCGATCCGCGCACGCCGGTCGGCAGCTTGACGGTCGCGCGCCAGCAGATGGTGGAAATCGCCAAGGCGCTGTCCTTCAATTCGCGCATCCTGATCATGGATGAGCCGACGGCGGCGCTCAATGATGCCGAGATCGCCGAACTCTTCGCCATCATTGCCAGGCTGAAGGCAGACGGTGTCGCCATCGTCTACATTTCCCACAAGATGGACGAGATCAAGCGCATTGCCGACAAGGTCACGGTGATGCGCGACGGGGAATATGTCGCCACCGTGCCTGCGGCGACAACGCCGCTTGAAACCATCATCTCCATGATGGTTGGCCGTACGCTGCAGGACGAAACACCCGTTTTCCCCGACCTCGGCGCCGCGCCGGAAGTGCTCAAGGTGGTGGGGCTGCGGCGCGGGCGCGAAATCCGGGACGTCAGCTTCGCGATCAGGAAAGGGGAGATCCTCGGCTTCGCCGGGTTGATGGGAGCCGGGCGCACCGAGGTTGCGCGTGCTATTTTCGGAGCAGACCGCCGCGAGGCCGGCGAGATCTTCATGCATGGGCGCAAAGTCTCCATCCACACGCCGCAAGACGCCGTGAGGGCCGGCATCGGTTATCTGTCGGAAGATCGAAAGCGTTTTGGCCTCGCCCTCGGCATGGATGTGCGAAACAACGTCGTCCTTGCCAGCATGAGGCGCTTCATCACTGCGGGAGGCATGCTCAGGGAAGGGGCGATGCGCCAGGTGGCGGTGGACTACATGGCGAGTCTTGCCATCAAGACGCCGTCGGACCGCCAGACCGTGCGCCTGCTGTCAGGCGGCAATCAGCAGAAGGTCGTCATCGCCAAATGGCTGCTGCGTGACTGCGACCTCCTCATTTTCGACGAGCCGACGCGGGGCATCGATATCGGCGCCAAGAGCGAGATCTACAAACTGCTCAACGCCCTCGCGGCGGAGGGGAAGGCGATCATCGTGATCTCCTCCGAATTGCCGGAGGTGGTTCGGCTGAGTCACCGCATCGCGGTGATGTGCGAGGGCCGCTTGACCGGCATGCTGCCGGGAGGCGCCTCGCAGGAAGAAATCATGCGCCTGGCAACCCAACGCCATGGCGGCGTGGCAGCCGAAATAGCGCAAGGCGACCATCGGGGAGGACATTGATGAGCAGTACGACAGCAGCCGGCGCGCCTACTTCCAAGCGCTTCGCCGACGCGCAGCAAAAATTGCTGGCTTTTGCGAGCCTGATCGCGCTCGTGGCGGTTTTCGGGATATTGCGACCCGACAGCTTCCTGCAATCGTCGAATTTCGTTGCCATCCTGCAGCAGACCACGGTGAATGGCGTGCTGGCCATCGCCGCTACCCTGGTGATCATCACCGGTGGCATCGATCTGTCGATCGGCACGCTGATGTCCTTTTGCGCCGTCATTGCCGGCGTGATCCTCACATGGGGGCAGATGCCATTGGCCATGGGCGTGATCGGCACGATCCTGGCAGGCGCGGCGGTAGGCATTTTTTCCGGGACGCTCGTCGCCAAGCTGAAGATCCCGCCTTTCATCGCGACGCTCGGCATGATGCTGGTGCTCAAGGGAGCTGCCCTGCTGATTTCGGGAACCAAGCCGATCTATTTCAACTCGACGCCGGGCTACAGCAAGATCTCGCTGGGTTCGCTGGTCGGCGATGTCGTTCCAGGCTTGCCGCTGCCCAATGGCGTGCTGGTGCTGTTCGCCGTGGCGATCGTCACCAGCTTCATCCTTGGCCGCACCATCCTCGGCCGCTTTACCTTCGCATTGGGATCCAACGAGGAGGCCGTGCGCCTGTCGGGTGTCAATGTCGACGCCTGGAAGATCGCCATCTATGCCCTTGCGGGCGGTATCTGCGGCATTGCCGGCATTCTGCTTTCCTCGCGTCTCAACTCGGCCCAGCCGGCACTCGGCCAGGGCTACGAACTCGATGCCATCGCGGCCGTCGTCATCGGTGGTACCTCGCTCAGCGGCGGGCGGGGCACCATTCTGGGGACGCTCATCGGAGCCTTGATCACCAGCGTCCTGTCCAATGGCTTGCGCATCATGTCGGTGCCGCAGGAATGGCAGTTCGTCGCCACCGGCTCGATCATCATCCTCGCCGTTTTCTTCGACATGCTGCGCCAGCGTCGACAATAGGCGTGCGGGCGTGCCGGACCAAAGAGTGAAAAGCTCAAGACCCTCATAACCTAGGAAGGAGACGTCCATGATCACCAGACGCATGATGCTCGGAGCGGCCGCCGCATTGGCGCTTGCCGGCTTGGCTCCCGCGGCCCAGGCTGCCGACCAGCCTTATGTCGCGTTGATTTCGAAGGGCTTCCAGCATCAGTTCTGGCAGGCCGTCAAGGCCGGTGCCGACAAGGCGGCCAAGGATTTCAACGTCAAGGTGACGTTCGAAGGGCCGGAATCGGAAACCCAGGTCGACAAGCAGATCGACATGCTCGCCGCTGCCCTCTCGCGCAAACCGTCAGCGATCGGCTTTGCTGCACTCGACAGTCAGGCCGCTGTGCCGCTCTTGCAGCAGGCGGCGGATGCCAAAATCCCGGTGATCGCCTTCGACTCCGGCGTCGACAGCCCGATTCCGCTCAGCACTGCCGCCACAGACAACCAGGCTGCAGCGGCGCTGGCCGCCGACAAGATGGCCGCGCTCATCGGCAATGAAGGCAAGATCGCGCTGGTGGTGCACGATCAGACCAGCCGGACCGGCATCGACCGGCGTGACGGTTTCGTCAACCGCATCAAGGAAGCCTACCCCAAGATCGAGATCGTCTCCATTCAATATGGCGACGGCGACCAGCTCAAATCGACCGAGATCACCAAGTCGATCCTGCAGGCCAATCCCGATCTCAAGGGGATTTTCGGCTCGAACGAAGGCTCGGCCATCGGCGTGGTCAATGGCGTGAGCGAAGCGGGCAGGAAGCTCGTCGTGATCGGTTATGATTCCGGTGCTGCCCAGATCAAGGCCATTCGCGACGGCGTGATGGCTGGTGCCATCACTCAGAATCCGGTCGGCATCGGCTACAGGACGGTAGAGGCGGCGGTCAAGGCCCTCAAGGGCGAGACATTGCCACCGAAGATCGATACCGGTTTCTACTATTACGACAAGAGCAACATCGATCAGCCGGAAATCAAGGCGGTCCTCTACGATTGAGTATGGCTCCCTCAATTACGGGGCGGTGCGCCGAAGCATCGTCCCGCTTCAATCTGCTCAAGGCAGAGCCAAGACCATGATCTGCGCCGTCCGTTACATGATTTCCTGTCGTTCCCGCTTCCTGCGCCTGCAGATGGGTGACATTATCTCGACCGGCGTGCCGCCGGGCGCCGGTCTTGGTCAGCAACCGCCCGTCTATCTGCAGCCCGGCCAAACCGTTTCACAGGGCATCGAGGGCTTGGGCGAACGCAAACAGCGCGTCGTCGCGGCCTGATCTTCCAAGGAATAGTTTTCATGACCATCATCACCGGCATGCAGGTCCTCGATCTGCGCTTTCCAACCTCGCAGCATCTCGACGGTTCGGATGCGATGAATCCCGATCCCGATTATTCGGCTGCCTATGTGATCCTGGAAACGGATACGGGCGGGCTCGCGGGGCACGGCCTCACCTTCACCATCGGTCGCGGCAATGAAATCTGCTGCGCGGCCATCGAGGCGCTTCGGCATCTCGTCGTGGGGCTCGACATGGACGTGGTCACCAAGGACATGGGCGCCTTCTGGCGTCACATGACCTCCGACAGCCAGTTGCGCTGGATCGGTCCGGACAAGGGTGCGATCCACCTTGCCACCGGTGCCGTGGTCAATGCGGTCTGGGATCTTTGGGCGAAGATCGAGAAGAAGCCTGTCTGGCGGCTCGTCGCGGACATGACGCCGGAAGAGTTCGTGCGCTGCATCGACTTTCGCTACATCACGGACTGCATCACGCCCGAGGAGGCGATCGACCTCCTGCGTGGGCTGGAGCAGGGCAAGGCCGAGCGCCTCCAGACGCTGCAGCAGGAAGGCTATCCCTGCTATACGACATCTGCCGGCTGGCTCGGTTATAGCGACGAGAAGCTGCGCCGCCTTGCCAGGGAGGCTGTCGAGGCCGGCTTCAACCACATCAAGTTGAAGGTCGGGCGCGATCTCGAAGACGATATTCGCCGCCTGAGTATCGCCCGCGAAGCCGTCGGCCCCAATGTCAAGCTGATGATCGACGCCAATCAGGTCTGGGAAGTCGACCAGGCGATCGACTGGGTGAAGAAGCTCAGCTTCGTCAAGCCTTGGTTCATCGAGGAGCCCACCAGTCCCGACGATGTCGAGGGGCATCGCAGGATCCGGGCAGCCGTGGCCCCGGTACAGGTCGCGACCGGCGAGATGTGCCAGAACCGCGTTATGTTCAAGCAGTTCATCATGCGCGGCGCCATCGATGTCGTGCAGATCGATGCCTGCCGCATCGGCGGCATCAACGAGGTTCTCGCCGTGCTGCTCATGGCAGCGAAATACAAGCTTCTCGTCTGCCCTCATGCCGGCGGCGTCGGCCTGTGCGAATATGTGCAGCATCTGTCGATGATCGATTATCTCGTCGTCTCCGGTTCGCGGGACGGGCGGGTGATCGAGTTCGTCGACCACCTCCACGAGCATTTCAAGGATCCCTGCATCATCCAGGGAGCTGCCTATATGCCGCCGTGCGAACCGGGGTTCTCGATCGAGATGAAGGAACAGACCCTTTCAGATTTCCGCTTTCGCGGTTGAGGAGAGACGAATGGATCTTGGTCTGAAAGACAAAGTCTTCATCGTGACCGGCGGTGGCGCCGGGATCGGTGGGGCGATTACGCTGGGGCTTGCGGCAGAGGGCGCGATTCCCGTCATTTTCGGGCGCAGCCCGCTGGACGCTGATTTCGAAAGGCGCCTCCGCGAGGCTTCACCCGCGGCCCTGTTCGTGAGGGCCGATCTGACGCAAGACCAGGCCTGCGAAATGGCCGTCGCGGAGGCCTGCAACGCCTTCGGTAAAATTGATGGCTTGGTCAATAATGCCGGTGCAAACGACGGTGTTGGCCTGGAGGCGGGGCCGGCCGATTTCCGTGCGTCGCTGGAGCGCAATCTCATCCACTACTATACCCTTGCCCATCATTGCCTGCCTGCATTGCGACTTTCGAGAGGCTCGATCGTCAATATTTCCTCGAAGACGGCGTTGACGGGGCAGGGCAATACGAGCGGCTACACGGCCGCGAAAGGCGCGCAACTGGCGCTCACCCGCGAATGGGCGGCGGCGTTGCGAGAGGACGGCATTCGCGTCAATGCCGTCATCCCCGCCGAGGTGATGACGCCGCTTTATGAGCGTTGGTTGAACACTTTTGAGGATCCGCAAGCGCGGTTGCAGGACATCACGCGCCGTATCCCGCTCGGCAAGCGCATGACGACGGCCGAGGAAATCGCCAATACGGTGATTTTCCTCCTGTCCGATGCCTCCAGCCATACCACGGGCCAATGGCTCTTCGTCGACGGCGGTTACGTGCATCTCGATCGCGCTCTGGTATGATAAGGTCGTTTTGGCGGAGCGGTGAGGGCAGGCATTCAGTCTGACCAAGGATCAGCGCAGATCGTAGCGGCGCAGGTCAGATGGCCAGGGCGCGGAGCAAGCCTTCGAGATTGCGCTCGCCGTCCTTGGTCTGTGCGCCGGCCCGCAGGCCGCCCCGGATCAGCTTTTCGGCTGAGGGGCGTTCGAAAAGTCCGGCCCAGGCGTCATGCTCACGGCGAAAGCCTTCTTGCAGGTCTGTCACAGGCACGGCTTGCTTGGCGGCGGCGACGACGCCTTCGGGCAACGCGGCGATGTTGCGCGCCAGCCGATCGACGAAATCGTCAAGCTCTGCCGCCGGCAAGGCTCGGTTGATCCATCCGTAGCGCTCCGCCATCGCGGCATCGGTGAGATCGCCGCCTAGGATCACCTCGAGAGCGCGACCGCGCGTCATCCGACTGGATAGATATTGGGTGGCGCCGCCCCCCGGGGTGATGCCCATCAACGCCTCGCACTGCGCGAGCCCTGCTCGGTCCTGGGCGGCGAACGCCATGTCGGCTGCCGCAACGAACTCTGCGCCGCCGCCTCGGGCCAGCCCGGAGAGCTTGACGATGGTCACCTGCGGCTGCTCCCGTAGGAGTTCGCCGAACGCCTGGAATGGGTTGAGCCCGTCAGGAGCATCGCGCACGAGCTCGTCGAAGGCATGCGGTTCGTCGATCAATGTCATGTCGACATGGGCGATGAAGAACTCTGGATCGGCGCTCTGGAAAACCAGCACGCGCGTGTTTGGATCGTTGCGCAATGACAGGAGCAGGCGGCGGATTTCGCCCATCAAAGTCACATCGAGGACGTTGACCGGCGGATTGTCGATCGTGATCGTCGCGACGCCATCCGCCTGGGAAATGCGGAGCTTGCTGAAGTCTGCGTCTGTCATATCTACTTCTCTTTGTTTCGGGGAATACCGGGCGTTGGACTTTCACGCCTTTGATCATATGGTATTCATTGGATACCTAGCGTCAATTACGCACCTGAAGCATCCCAGGGATGCCGGAGGATACCGATGGATGACACCGATCCGATCTACCGTGCCGACTGCCCGAGCCGCGTGATCCTCGATCAGATCGCCGACAAATGGTCGATGATGGTGCTGGCGGTGCTGCGGGAGCCACGTCGCTTCAATGCGATCAAGCGCCGTCTTGATGGGGTCACGCAGCGCGTGCTGACTCAGACACTGCGCAAGCTGGAGCGCAATGGCATGGTGACCCGCCGAGTGTTGTCTGGCCGCGTGCTCGGCGTCGAGTATGCGCTGACACCGCTGGGCCAATCATTGCAGGGCCCATTTGCCACCCTGTTCGACTGGACCGTCGAGAACATGGGCGTGATTCAGGATTGCCAGCGCAGCTATGACGTACTTTCAGCGAGCGATTGAATTGCCGCTCCGCCTCAGAATGCACCAGCGGGCCGTTCCCACACCTGGTGGCCGGTCATGCCATCGTCCGCTGGATGAGCCGGTCCGCGATGGCTAGAGGCAACCTCCATCCTGGTTGGGTCACGATGCGAAAGAGAAGAAGCTCTCCCTCCGATCAAAAGGACCTCCCAATCATCCCGCCTAATCGGCAATTGTCGGTTGCCGGTCGGCTGCGTTGGGCTCTAATGTCTAATTCGGACTTTTGACAACAATCGACCTGTCGAGTCTGCCCGATAATGTTGTTTATCGCGGAAGGTTGGAAATCGGAAAGAGGCGATGACGCGTTGTCTCGTACTTGACCTTGGAGCCGGCAGCGGCCGTGCGATGCTGGCTACGTTTGAGAACCGCCAGCTACGGCTCGACGAAATTCACCGCTTCGACGGCTATGCGGTCGAAAGGGACGACGGCCCTCATTGGTCCCTCCCGTGCCTTTTCGATGAGATCGAGGAGAGCCTGCGCCGGTGCAGGGTCGAGGTCGGTTCGCTCGATTCCATCGGCGTGGATAGCTGGGGCCTGGACTATGCGTTGCTGGATCATGCCGGCGGGCTGGTAGGAGAGCCCTATCACTACCGCCATCCGCGCTCGCAGCGCGGACGGGAAGCCTTGCGGCTCGCCCCGGAAGAGCTCTACGCGATCTCGGGCGCGCAGGACCTGCCTGTCAATACGATTTGCCAGCTTTTCGACCAGGCTCGGCATGGCCCCGATGAACTGGCAAAGAGCCGCGGCCTTCTGATGATGGCCGATGTCGTCAATTACCATCTGACCGGGAACCTGCGGTCCGAACTGAGCCTGGCGCGCACGTCCGGGCTCGTCGATGCCCGTACGGAAGATTGGAGTACCGAGCTTTGCCAAAGGCTCGGTCTGCCGCGGCAGCTACTGCAGCCCATCATTCGCCCTGCCGAGGTCTATGGCACGCTGCGCGGTGAACTTGCCGACAGGCTGGGATTGGGGCCGGTTCCGGTGATCTCGGTCGCGGCCCATGATACGGCCAGCGCGGTAGCGGCGCTCGATCTAACCGATGGCGGCGGCTTCGTGATCTGCGGATCATGGTCCCTGATCGGCCTGGAGCGGCGTGTGCCCGATCTCGATGATGGCGTGCGGGCCTCAGGCTTCGGGAATGAGGGCGGCATTCTCGGCCGTACCTTCCTGGTCAAGAGCCTGAACGGCCTGCATCTCATCCAGAAATTGCGGGCTGCCTGGCAGCAGCGCCACGGCCGGCCGGTGACGTTTGCCGGGATCGCCGATGAAGTCACGAGAGCCGCTGCCCTGGATGATACGCCCGCCATCGATCCATCCGATCCGCTCTTCTTCAATCCCCCGGACATCATCGAGGCGATCCGCCGATCATGTGCGCGGAACGGCACCTTTCCTCCCTACGACCTCGGAGGCCTGGCGCTGGCCGTCTATAATGGCTTGGCCGCAGAAATCGGTTCTGCGGTCAAGACGATCGAGAAGCTGACGGGCCGTCCGCTGCCGAGCCTCACTTTGTGTGGCGGTGGCGTGCGGGATGCAGTTCTGTGTGACAGGATCGCCGCCCGTGCCGGAAAGACCGTGCGGATCGGTCCAGCCGAAGCGAGTTCCTGGGGCAATGCCTTGGTTCAGCTCCTTGGCCTGGGCCAGATAAAATCATTGGAAGAAGGGCGGGCTCTGGTTGAACAGTCCGCGGACATTCGCGATCTTGTCTGAAACGTTCCGATATTTGGTCAGGTGATCCGGTGATGCATGTTGGCGGTTGAGCGAAAAACCAGGATACTCGACCTTGTCACCCGCAACCGCAGCGTTGTGGTGGCCGAACTCAGCCAGGAACTGGGGGTCACCGAAGAGACCATACGGCGCGATCTCAACAAGCTCGAAAAAGAGGGCCTCCTCAGCCGGACGCATGGGGGCGCGATCGCGCTCCAGGGCGAAGCCGAAGACCTGCCTTATCGGACACGGCATCTCATCAACATCGAAGCCAAGCGCTCGATCGCCGGGAAGGCATCGACGCTCGTCAGGGACGGCGACGCGGTGATGATGGATTCGTCCTCGACGGCCTATGAGACTTTGAGAGCGATTGGCAACCGGCGGGATTTGACCCTCATTACCAATTCCGTACGCATCCTGTCGGACCCCAGCCTGCCCCCCTACACGATCATGTCGGTCGGTGGAGAATTGCGGCGCCGCTCGATGACCTTCGTCGGCCCGCTGGCCGGCCAGACCATCGCCCAGTTCAATGCGGATGTCGCCCTGATCAGTTGCAAGGCAATCTCGCTGACCGGCGGTCTCATGGAGGCGAACATGGCCGATGCGGACGTGAAGCGCGCCTTCATCGAGAGCGCACAACGGGTTTGCCTCCTCGTCGACAGCGAGAAATTCGACAAGACGGCCCTGATCAGCATTTGCGGCTTCGGACCCATCGATTTCGTGGTCACGGACCGGGAGCCATCGCCGGAATGGCGCGAATTGTTCGAAAGGAACGAGGTGAAGCTGATCGTGTAATGGATATAAGCGGGCAAATACAGAAAATATAATGTCTGAATTATTGACTTTTTGACCGAATATACGAAAACTTGGGGCGACCAATGAGGTGCCCGGCATGCAAGACGATCTGCGATTGCGCGAATATATCTGTGAAATCGGGCGGCGCGCTTATGCGCGCGAGATGGGCGCCGCCAATGACGGCAACTTCTCGGTTCTCCTGGATGACGGCACCTTGCTGTGCACCCCGACCAGCGTCTCCAAGGGGTTCATGACGCCTGACATGATCTGCCGGATCGACCGGCAGGGCGCTCTTCTCGAAGACAGGGGTTTTCGTCCCTCGACCGAAATCAAGATGCATCTCTGCGTCTACGACCGTCGTCCCGATGTCCGGGCCGTCGTGCACGCCCATCCCCTCTATGCCACCGTTCACGCCATCTGCGGCAAGCCGATCACGCAGCAGATCATGCCCGAATCCACCATGTTCCTCGGCGAGGTGCCTCTGACGCCCTATGCGCTGCCCTCGACGAGCGAATTGTCCGATGCGATCGCTCCCTATCTCGACCGATATGACGCCCTGCTCCTGGAAAACCATGGCGCGCTGTCCTACGGGCACGATCTCACCAGTGCCTATTTCAAGATGGAAGCGCTCGATTATTACGCCAAGGTCGTCTACCTCGCGGCCCATTATGGCGGCGCGAAGGAATTCAACGCCGAGCAGATCGAGAGGCTTCTCGATATCCGCCGCACCAAATTCGCCCAGCCCGGACGCCATCCCTTCCTCGATCGGCCTGCCGAATAAGAGCGGGCTCGACCTGTATTGCCATAATATCCGCAAACGGGAGGATCCCATGTATGTGCGCAAGTTCCGTCTTGACGGCCGGGTTGCCGTCGTCACCGGCGGGGGGCGTGGCATTGGCCTGAGTTGCGCCGAAGCCCTGTTGGAAAATGGCGCAAAAGTCGTCATCGCGGACATCGACCTGTCGATCGCCGCCGAAGGGCAGGCGGAACTGGCGCGCAGGGGCTATGAAGTCGATGTGCGCCAGGTCGACGTGACCAAGCCCGCCGAGGTTGATGCGCTGGCCGGCGGCATTGTGCGGGACCATGGCCGGGTCGACATCCTCGTTGCCAATGCGGGCATTGCCCGTTCGGGAACGGCGGCCGAGAATGTGACCGACGAGCACTGGCTGCACGTGAACGATGTGAACTACAATGGCGTTTTCTGGTGCAATCGCGCGTTCGGCCGCCACATGCTCAAGGCGGGGCGGGGGGCTATCGTGAATATCGGCTCGATGTCCGGCCTGATTTCGAACCGCCCTCAAAAGCAGACCTACTACAATGCGGCCAAGGCCGCGGTACACCAGATGACCTCGTCTCTGGCTGCGGAATGGGCCGATCGTGGCGTACGGGTCAATGCGGTGGCGCCGACCTATATCGAGACGGCGATGACAATGTACCGGCACGACAATGACGGCATGATCGATGTCTGGCTGCGCGACACGCCGATGCACCGCCTCGGCAAGCCGGACGAGATCGCATCGGTGGTGCATTTCCTGGCCTGTGATGCTTCCAGCCTGATGACGGGAACCACGGTGGTGGCAGACGGCGGGTTCACCTGCTGGTGACATGCGGCACCATCGATGTCCTGGTCAACAATGCGGGTGTCCTGTCGGTCCACAAGGTCGAGGATATCGAGCCTGACGCGTGGGACCGCATGTACGACGTCAACACCAAGGGCACCTTCATGGTGACCAAGACCCTGCTTGGCCATTTCCGGCAGCGCAAGGCCGGGGCGCGTTACTGTTCCTGCAAGGCCGCGGTGATCAGCTTCACCCATATCCTGGCCATGGAGGTCGGCCTCGACGGCATCACCGTCAATGCGGTCTGCCCCGGCATCATCGACATCGACATGGGCCGCAACAATTATCGGGACGAAGAGTCGCTCAAGAAAGTCATCGAGAAGACCACGCTCGGGCGCCTGGGATATCCTGAGGATGTCGTCGGCTCCGTCGCCTTTTTCGCATCCGATGATGCATCCTTCATCACCGGGCAGGCGCTCAACGTCTGCGGCGGCATCATCTTCCACTGAAACCATCAACCTCCGCTGAAAGAAAGACCAGCATCGTGAACAATAAACTGGGACTGCACGCCTTTGTCTGGACACCCGGCTGGAGCCACGAACAGTGCGCTCGCGCCATCGGGAAGACGGCGGAACTGGGCTATGACATCATCGAAGCGCCGGCCCTCGATCCGAGCGTATTCGACGTGGATTTCACGCGGCGCGAACTCGAGAAAGCCAATATCGGCATCACCTTCTCCCTCGGCCTCGATGCCACCACCGATATCTCGAATGGCGACCCCGAGATGGCCAAGCGCGGCGAACGGCGCCTTCTCGACATCGTCTCCATCGCCCGAGACCTGAAGGGCACGCATATCTGCGGGATCATCTATTCGGCGTTCCAGAAATATGCCGTGCCGCCCACAAAGGATGGTGTCGCCCGCGCCGTCGAGGTCCTGCAGCGCGTCGCCGAGCAGGCGGCCAAGAGCGATATCACCCTCGGGCTGGAGGTGGTCAACCGCTATGAGAGCAACGTCCTCAACACGGCGGCGCAGGCGGTCGAGATGTGCAAGCGCATCGGCGCCCCGAATGTGAAGGTCCATCTCGACTGCTACCACATGAACATCGAGGAGGCCGACGTCGCCTCCGCCATCGTCGAGACCGGACCGCTGCTCGGCTATTTCCACACCGGCGATTCAAATCGCGGCTATCTCGGCACCGGCTCGATCGATTTCAAGATGATCTTCCGCGCCCTCGCCAAGGCCAATTACCAGGGACCGATCACCTTCGAATCCTTCTCCTCCCGGGTCGTCGGCCAGCCTCTCGAAGGTATTCTCGGCATCTGGCGTGACCTGTGGGACGACGGCGACGACCTCGCCGCTCATGCCAAGACCTTCACGCAGGCCCATCTCAAGGCTGCCTATGAGACCGAAAAGCGCGGCCGCAGCAGCCTCGTCTAGATCGGATACCAAGTCGCGAAGATGCTGATGCATACGCGACTTGAGCGCCTCACGATTTTCGATGCAAAATCAAAGGTTTGGCGAAAATCGTGAGACGGAACCAAGAGCCATTTTCAATGATTTTCGGTGTGAGCCATCAGAAGGTGACCATGGGAAGCATTCAGTTCGACCGTGTCAGCAAGAAATATGGGTCCATCAGATCGTCTCCGATGTCAGCCTGGAGGTGAAGGACGGCGAGTTCGTGGTGTTCGTCGGCCCGTCGGGCTGCCAAAAGTCGTCGCTGCTCCGGCTGATCACCGGCCTGGAGCAGCTGTCGGACGGCCGCGTGCTGATCGACGGCACGGATGTCTCCCGGCTCGCGCCGGCGGACCGTCGCATTGCCATGGTCTTCCAGTCCTACGCGCTCTATCCGCATATGAGCGTGTGTGACAATATCGGCTTCGGCCTGAAGATCGCCGGCATGCCCAAGCAGGAAATCGCCAGCAAGTGGCGATCGGGCGGGCAATGCCGAGCAGTTCAGCACGCCGCTCGAACTCTACGACCGTCCCGCCAACCTTTTCGTCGCAAGCTTCATCGGCTCGCCCAAGATGAACTTCGTGCCGGCGATGCCGAGCGGCGACAAGGAGTTGGAGCTCGCCGGTGGCTCGAAAGTCGCTCTGCCGGATGGGCGGGGCACCCGGCTGGACCAGAAGATGACCTTCGGCGTCCGCCCCGAGCACGTTCTCTATTCCCCCGATGCTGGGCTGTGGGACGGCACGGTGTCCCTGGAGAAGCAACTCGGCAGCGACGCCCTGCTCTATGTCGACGTGCCATCGCTCGGAACCATTACCGTGCGCGCCGTGGGAGAAAGGCGCTTCAAGACCGGCGATAGGATCTTCCTCACGCCTGATGCGTCCCGCGTGCATCTCTTCGATGAGCACGATGTGGCCATTGCCGCATGATGCGCAATTCCTTCCCGATCGATTTCGGTTTCAGAGTTACTTGACACATACTTTGTGATCACCTCCATTTGGTGCTGAAAGAACGAGGTGCGAGAAGAATCCATAGTATTACGTCTGCATAACGGCCTTTTGGCGATACGGATTGCCGGTATGCGTTGTTAAATCGCCGCTTTTTGCGGGCGCCCGGATCACAATGAGGCGCGCTTTAAAAAACATAGGGATGAAATGCCATGAGTAGATCAGATGCAAAGGGCCAGCTTTCGAGGTGGCTGGATCGCTTTGCTCTCGCCGCGGCGGCTGCCGACAAATCCGGGCTCCTCGCTCTGTTCGCGGAGGGTTGCTACTGGCGCGATCTGCTGGCGTTCACCTGGAACCTTTACACTGCGGAGGGCAGGGAAGGCGTTGGCGGCTTGATCGATGCGACCTTGGCGCGCACGCGGCCCATCGCCTTTGCCGTGCAGGACGAGGTGTCGGAAACCGATGGCGTCATCGAAGGATTTTTCACGTTTGAAACCGGCGAAGCGCGCTGTCGCGGCTATATCCGCCTCAAGGGCGATCTGTGCTGGACGCTGCTGACCTCGATGGAGGAACTGAAGGGATTCGAAGAAAAGAAAGGGCGCCGCCGCGTCATGGGTGCCCAGCATGGCGTACACCGCGATCGGCAGACCTGGCTGGAGCGACGGCAGGAGGAAGAGAGCCTCCTGGGCACCGAGACCCAGCCCTATTGCGTGATCGTCGGAGCCGGGCAGGGCGGCCTGGCCCTCGGGGCCCGGCTTAAGCGTCTCGGTGTGCCGACCCTCATCGTCGAGGCCCATGAGAGACCGGGCGATTCATGGCGCAAGCGCTACAAGTCGCTCTGCCTTCACGATCCGGTCTGGTACGACCACATGCCCTATCTGCCTTTCCCCGATGACTGGCCGGTTTATACGCCCAAGGACAAAATGGCTGACTGGCTCGAAGCCTATGCCAAGGTGATGGAACTCAATGTCTGGAGTTCCTCTCCTTGTCGGAAGGCATCCTTCGATGCCGCGCGAGGGCAATGGACCGTGGAAGTCTCGCGCGAGGGCAAGCCGGTTACGCTCACGCCCAAGCACCTCATTTTGGCGACCGGCATGTCCGGTATTCCCAATGAACCTGCATTTCCCGGCATGGAGCTTTTTGCAGGCGAACAATGCCACTCCAGCCGCTACAAGAGCAGTGATGCCTATAGCGGCAGGAAATGCGTCGTCATCGGCTCGAACAACTCAGCCCACGATATTTGCGCCGATCTGTGGGAGAAGGGCGCCGATGTCACCATGGTGCAGCGAACCTCGACCCATGTCGCGAGTTCAGACGCGCTCTTCCAGTTTGGCACCAGCCGGCTCTATTCGGAGGACGCGCTCGAGCAGGGCATCGATACCGACAAGGCCGATTTGTTGAATGCCTCGGTGCCCTACAGCCTCATGCCGGAAATTCTCAGGCCCGTGACCGCGTCCATCAAGGCCGCGGATGCCGATCTCCTGGAGAGACTTGAAAAGGTCGGCTTCCTGCTCGACTTCGGCGACGATGAATCCGGCCTTTTTCTCAAATATATGCGGCGCGGTTCGGGCTACTACATCGATGTCGGGGCGTCAGACCTGATTGCGAACGGGGACATCAAGCTGAAAAGCGGCGTGGGGGTCCGCGAAATCACCCGGAACGGCGTCATGCTCGGCGATGGCACCGAGTTGCCGGCCGATCTCATCATCTACGCCACCGGCTATGGCTCGATGAATGGCTGGGCCGCCAGGCTGATTTCGCAGGAGGTCGCGGACAGGGTGGGCAAGGTTTGGGGGCTCGGCTCCGATACCACCAAGGATCCAGGCCCCTGGGAGGGTGAACCGCGCAACATGTGGAAGCCGACCCGGCAGGAAGGGCTGTGGTTCCATGGCGGAAACCTGCACCAGTCCCGCCATTACCCCCAATATCTCGCATTGCAGTTGAAGGCGCGCATGGAAGGCCTGCCCACGCCGGTGTTCGGGATGCCGCTGGTTCATCATCTGGTATGACGATGGCGAAAAGACTGGCCGGTGGCTGACCGCCGCGACCGATGCAACGGCGGAGAGATCCACATCGGACGGGGCGCACAATAGTGCCTCGTCCTGGGACTGCCAGTATCTTGCTGGCTCCTGGGCGGGGGACCTTTGCGGGCGGAAGCCAGCAAGATGCTGGCGGTCCCGGGGGAAATCCAAAATCGCCTATGCAGATCAGCGTCTTCGAGACCGGATATCAGGCCTCGACAAGCCGCATGATGGTATCGACGTTGAAACGGATCCGTTCTTCAAGCGCTTCGGGGGTCATGAGGTCGCGTTGAAAGACAATCGAACCGGTATAGCGATTTGTAAAATAGTAATATCCGATTGCTGCAATCGTGATGTTCAGTTGAACGGGATCAATGCCTGACCGGAATTCACCCGTCTCGACGCCGCGATCAAGCAATTTCCCGACCATGTCGACAAAGCGCGTGCTCACCTGGCGCACGACTTCGGATTTCTTGATGTGCTTTGCCTTGTGCAGATTGGCGCTGTTGACGAGCGTCAGAAATTCCGGGTTCTTCAGGTAATAATTCCAGGTAAATCGCACCAGGCGCTCAAGCGCATCCTTGGGGGGCAGTCGTTCCAGATCGAGCTTTTGCTCGGCCGTTCGTATGTCGGAATAGGCATCTTCCAAGACGCGTTGAAATAAATCCTCCTTACTTTTGAAGTAATGATAGATCATGCGCTTGTTGGCCTTGGCGCGTTCGGCAATGATGTCGACCCTTGCGCCGCCAAGTCCGTTTTTCGAGAATTCCTTCTTCGCCGCGGCAAGGATTCTCGCTTGCGTGGCTTCCGCGTCTCGGATCCGGGGTCGCTTGGGGGGATTGGTGAGCATTCCTACCTCATTGGGCGTCGCCTGATGCGGAGCCGTCCGTGATGGTACTCGAGGCCGCGTGCCTCTTTCCAGTTACGCTTTGTCGGCCGGTCGGCGGATTCGATCAAGAATTTTGGTAACTTACTGGTTACTTTGACGCTGCGCCAGTGCCGCTTCCACTTTCCCGCTTTCCCTTGCCGTAATGATCCGAGGCTGTGCCCGCGCATCCGGCAGCGTTGACACATCGACGATAACGAAGTAACTAGATAGTGCAATATCGAGAACGCGACAGCGTCCAATGGCGCTCAAAAGCGCGGCGCGATGCGAAGGTCGGCAGGGAGGAAAACATGTCGTTCATCAAGAAATTCATCGAGCAGGAGACGATCAATCGTCGCAATCTGCTCCTGGCATCCGCCTATGGCCTGGGCGGGTTGGCGACGCTCGGAGCGTTGGGTTCGACTGCCGCAAGGGCGGCAGCATCCAGCCCGACGATAGCCTGGAGCTATCGAGACAGGACCAATCCCTATTGGAACTACATCGTCTCTGGCGGCGAGGCCTTCGTCGAGAGCCTGGGGCTGCCCAAGACCGCACTGGTCAACCTCATCAATGAGGGATCCAGCGAAAAGTCGCTGGCGGACGTCAAGGCGTTGCTCGGCAAGAACGGCAGCAAGGTCGCACTGGCGATCGATGCGAACGATGCGCCGAACTGCCGTCCCGTGGTGGAGGCCGTTGCGGCCGCCGGCGCCTATGTCTCGACCATCTGGAACAAGACCGACGACCTGCATCCCTGGGACTTCGGCGACCACTACGTGTCCCACATGACCTGGTCGGACGAGGGGCCGGCAGAGCAGACTGCCCGCATCCTCATGGACGCCATGGGCAAGAAGGGCGGCGTGGTTCATCTGGGTGGGATCGCCTCCAACAATCCCGCCATCGAGCGCCTCAACGGGCTCAAGAAGGCCCTCAAGGACTATCCCGACGTGCAACTGCTCGATGCGCAGCCGGCAGACTGGGATACGCAGAAGGCAAATCAGGTCATGGCCGGCTTCATCACGCGCTATGGCGACGAGATCAAGGGCGTTCACTGCGCCAACGACACGATTGCCTACGGCGTGCTCGAGGCGCTGCGTGCAGAGGGCATCGAGGGGATGCCCGTCGTCTCCTATGACGGCAACCAGCAGGCTGTGGAACTCGTCGCCAAGGGACAGATCCTGGCGACCGTCTTCACCAACCCCTACTGGGGCGGCGGCATCAGCGCGGCGCTCGCCTATTACGCAGCGACGGGAGCCTTCAAGCCTTCGAGCGAACCCAAGGAGCACCGCGAGTTCTATGGGCCGACGATCCTGGTCACGCCCAAGGACGCCCTGGAATTCAAAGCCAAATATCTCGACACCAATCCCAAATATGATTGGAAGGACTTCTGGGGCCCGAGCAAGGGGCAGATCCAGTACAAGTCCTGATCCCTTCCTCCCGCACCGGCCGCACGCCCTCCAGGAGGAGGGCATGCGGCCGCGTCCCGTTCCCTCCGATGCAAGAGCGCGACATGGATAGCTTGCTCACCAAGGACAATATTCAAAAGTGGGCACCCGTCCTGGTGCTCCTGGCGCTCGTGTTGTTCTTCTCGGTCGTCAATCCCAACTTCCTGTCGGTGCGCAATTTCGCCCGCATCGCGATTTCGTCGACGCCGGCGCTGATGGTCGCGGTCGGCGTGACGTTCGTCATCCTGATGGGCTCCATCGATCTGTCGATGGAAGGCTCGGTTGCGGTGTGCGCGGTGCTCTTTGCCACGCTGTTCGGGGCGTTGGGCGGTTCCCTTGCCGGCTGGGGCTGGCTGGCGATCCCGGGCGCTATGGCGGTCGGTGCAATCTTCGGAGCCGTCACCGGCCTAGTCCATGTCCGCCTGAAGATTCCTTCCTTCATGGCCAGCCTGTCGATGGGTTTCGTCGGCATCGGTCTTTCGCTGCTGATCACCGGCGGTGACCGCATCCTCGTCGAGGATCCTCTCTTTCGCTCGCTGCTCACCTATCGTCTCGGCGGCTTCCCGTTGATGGCGTATGTGGCGCTTGCGGCGGTGGTCGCCGGCTGGTTCATCCAGACACAGACGACCATCGGACGAAATTTCTACGCCGTCGGAGGCGGCGAGGACCTGGCCCACGCATCGGGGCTCAATGTCTCCAGGGTACGGGTCATCTGTTTCATGATCGCCGGCGTCTTCTACGCCCTCGGAGCCATTCTCGCCGTAGCCCAGATCGGCATCGCCGAGACCGTGACCGGCCGAAACTTCATGTTCGTCTCGGTCACATCGGTCGTCGTCGGCGGCACGGCGCTTTGGGGCGGAGCCGGCGGCGTCTGGAACACACTGGTCGGCGTGCTGATCGTCAATGTCATCGGCAATGGCATGGTGGTGATCGGCCTGCCGAGCTACGTGCAGGATGGCGTCCTCGGCCTCCTGGTCATCACAGCAGTCTATCTGTCCACCGATCGTCGATCGCTGGCCTTTGTGAAATAGGCGCGCCATGTTCGAACTTCGAAACGTCGAAAAACGCTTCCCCGGCGTCCATGCGCTGAAGGGCATCAATTTCCAGATCGACCGCGGCGAGATCATCGGGCTCGTCGGCGAGAACGGCGCCGGCAAATCCACGCTGATGAAGGTGATCTACGGCGCCGTCCAGCATGACGGCGGCGAGGTGCTCGTCGACGGCAAGGCCGTCCGCTTCCAGAACCCGCGCGAAGCCATGGATCGCGGCGTGGGCATGGTCTTCCAGGAGCAGTCGCTCATCCCCAACCTGACCGTGATGGAGAACATCTTCCTCGGATTCGAGAAGCAGTTCGCCCGCTTCGGCAAGATCAACTGGAAGCGCATGGCGAAGGCGGCGGGCGAGCAGTTGAAGAAGGTCAAGCTGCAGATCGACCCCAGGACGGTCACCTCGAAGCTCTCCTTTGCCCAGCGCCAGCTCGTCGAATTGGCGAAGGTGCTGACGCTCGAGGAGCGGGTGCACGGCCATCTCGTGATCCTCCTCGACGAGCCGACATCGGTCCTTTCGAAGGAGGAGATCGGGCTGCTGTTCAGCCTGGTACGAGACCTGCGCAAGCGGGCGTCCTTCATCTTCGTCTCGCATCGCCTCGACGAAGTCATCGAGCTGTCCGATCGCATCTATGTGCTCAAGGATGGCGCGGTGGTCGATGTGGTCAAAGGCGCCGAGGCCAAGGCCGAAGCCATCCAGCAGCGGATGGTTGGCCGCGACATCAACCAGGAATATTACCGGGAAGAAAAACAGCGTCCCTACGATGTCCAGAAGCTGCTCTTGCAGGCGGACCAGATCAGCCTGCCCGGGCACTACCGGGACATCTCCGTCAAACTGCATGCCGGCGAGGTGCTGGCACTCGTCGGGGTCGAAGGGTGCGGAAGCGAGGCGATCCTGCGCACGATCTTCGGCCTTGAGCGGATGCAATCGGGCGCATTGGCCGTCCAGGGCAGCCAGGTGCACGACTTCGGTCCTTCGCAGGGTGTCGCCCGCGGCATCGGATATGTTCCCAGGGAGCGCAAGATCGAAGGCATCGTCGGCGGCATGAACGTCTTCGAGAACATGACGCTCTCGCAGCTTGGCAACTATGCCAAGGCCGGCGTTCTGGACATTGGCTCCGAGCGCAAGCTCGCGCGTGACTGGATCAAGCGCCTGTCGATCAAAGCCTCCTCCGAGAACGCCGATTGCGGAAACCTTTCGGGTGGCAATCAGCAGAAGGTCGTGCTCGCAAAATGGCGCAGTGGCGGCTCGAACATCATCCTCCTCGACCATCCCACGCGTGGCCTCGACATCGGCGCCAAGGAGGACGTCTACGAAATGATCCGGGAGATGTCAGCCGACGGCGTGGGCATCGTGCTCATCGCCGACACACTCGAAGAGGCCATCGGCCTCAGTCACACCATAGCCGTTGTCAAGGATGGCGAGATCCAAAAATGGTTCAATTGTCAGCCAGGCGCAAAGCCCTCCCTCTACGACCTGCTTCATCATATGACGTGAGCGCCAGGGTGATGAATCTCCACCAGCTCAAGCGCCATTTTCCCTGGATCACGCTTCTCGTGCTGATCCTGCTTGTCGGCATCATGGATCCGACCTTCCTCAGGCCGCAGAACCTGATGGAGCTCGGCGCCGACATCGCGCCCCTGTTCATCATGGCGCTCGGCATGACGCTCGCCATCTATATCGGCGGCATCGATCTTTCGGCTCAGTCCGTCGCGAACATGACGACGGTGCTCGCCACCCTGTCGCTGCCCTATCTCGGCGTCTTCAGCGCACTCCTGATCGCGCTGGTGGGCTTGCTGTTCGGTGCCGTCTCCGGGCTGGTGACGACGAGGCTCAAGGTGCCCTCCTTCATTGCCACCTTGGCGGTTGGCGGCCTTGCCCTTTCCGTCGGCCAGTTCGCTTCGGGCCAGCGTGCCTTGCACATGGATGTAGGGGCGAGGGACCAGGCGTTCGGATGGATGTTCGGCAGAACCGCCGGCATCCCGCACGAATTGATCGTGTCGCTGGGACTGCTTGCGATAGCCTGGTTCATTCAAAGCCGGACGACTGCCGGGCGCACGCTGAAGGCCGTGGGTGCCGGCGAGCTGGCGGCGGTCGCATCAGGCATACGCGTCGAGCGCTACAAGATCCTGGCCTTTGCCCTTTCCGGCCTGTTTGCGGCGATCGCGGGGCTCATGTTCTCGGTCAAGCTGTCGGGCGGCTCGCCGACCCTGGCCGAGGGCTTTCTCCTGCCAGCCATCGTAGCGGTGCTGGTCGGCGGCACCCCGCTCACCGGCGGCGTCGGTGGTGTCGTCAATACGCTCATCGGCGCGATGATCGTGGCCGTCGTGCGCGCGAGCATGCTCTATCTCAATATCCCCGCGACGGGTCAGCAGATCTTCTTCGGCATCGTGCTCATCGTCGCGATCGCCCTCACCATCGACCGCTCGAAGATGCGGATCGTGAAGTAAGCGAGGGGAGAGCCACATGGAAACAATGCGAGCCGCGGTGCTTACCCGCCCCGGGGCATTCGAAGTCCGGGACGTTCCCATCCCTCGGATCGGCCCGGATGACGCTCTCATCAAGGTGGATCGCTGCGGTATCTGCGGCACCGACATCCATATCTTCAAGGGCCACTATGCCGCCGACACCCTGCCCTTCATTCC
Organism: Labrys sp. KB_33_2; assembly: GCF_052114505.1. Classification (NCBI taxonomy): domain Bacteria; kingdom Pseudomonadati; phylum Pseudomonadota; class Alphaproteobacteria; order Hyphomicrobiales; family Xanthobacteraceae; genus Labrys; species Labrys sp. KB_33_2. The sequence continues at coordinate 87,047 of NZ_JBFREW010000002.1, forward strand.
CGGGCATGAGCTCACAGGCACGGTGAGCCGCGTGGGTGACAGGGTCCAGGGCTTCGAGGTCGGACAGCGTGTCGTTGCGGACGTCAATATCGGCTGCGGACATTGCTACTTCTGCCGCCGCGGCGAGGTCCTCAATTGCCAGGCAGTCAGTCAGATCGGAATCCATCGCGATGGCGGGTTTGCGGAGTTTGTCGCGGTTCCTGCCCGGCTGGTCATTCCCGCGCCCAGCGAAGCCAAGCCCGAGTTGCTGGCGCTGACGGAGCCGGTCGCCTGTGTTGTCAGGGCCGCGCGCAAATCCGGCATCGGTTTCGGCATGTCGGTTGTCGTGCTCGGCGCAGGGCCGATCGGCAATCTCCATATCCAGATGATGCGCCTCGTCGGAGCCGCCCCGATCATCGCCGTGGAGCCGTCGCGACCCCGAGCGGAACTCGCCGAGAGGGCTGGCGCCGATCTCGTCATCACCGACCCCAAGGACGCCCGCAGGCTCGTCGCCGAGGCGACGGAGGGGCGTGGAGCGGACGTGGTGATCGAAAGCGTCGGCGCCCCCGCACTCTACGCCGAGGCTTTCAGGCTCATCCGTCCCGGAGGCCATGTTGCCGCCTTCGGCATCACGGGCCCCGGCGACAGCGTGCCGCTTCCCTTGCTCGAAACGGTCCTGCGGGAAAACTCGGTCAAAGGTTCAGTGGCCGGCATTGGCCAGGATATGCACGATGCGCTGACGCTGCTGACCCACGGGCGCTTCCAAATCGAGCCCTTCATCGGCTCGGTCGTGCCACTGAGCGCAATTCAGTCCGCCTTCGAGACCATCCAGGATCGGCCGACTGTTCTGAAAACACAGATCGATACGACGGCATGACCGCTTCGGGTCCCCCGAGGTAACGGAATGACAGGCGCCTCGGCCGCGTTGATACAATTGCTCATAGAATAAAAGGATTGAGGACATGGACCAGGTCGTCGGTAGACAGTCGCTTCCCGACAGTCCCAGGACTTTCGGCTTTTTCGTCGATGGGAAGCAGATAGAGGCGGGCGACCGCGCCTATTTCGAGCGCCGCAGCCCGGGGCATGACGTGCCGGTGACGCGCATTCCAAAGTGCACCAGGGAGGACCTGGACCTTGCCGTGAAGGCGGCGCGTCGCGCTTTCGAGGACGGGCGCTGGTCGAGGATCCCGGCCGTGGAGCGCGCGAACGTGCTCTTGCGCGCCGCGCAGATCCTGCGCAGCCGCGCGGCAGAACTGGCCTATTGGGAAACGCTGGAGAACGGCAAGCCCATCAGCCAGGCGAGGGCGGAAGTGGATGGCTGCGCCGGCATGTTCGAATATGCCGCCGGTCTCGCCAGGACGCTGCATGGCGATGCCTTCAACAATCTGGGTGACGGCATGTTCGGCCTGGTCACCCGGGAGCCGGTCGGCGTGGTCGGCCTGATCACGCCGTGGAACTTTCCATTCCTGATCCTCTGCGAAAGGGTGCCCTACATCCTCGCGGCCGGTTGCACCATCGTCGCAAAGCCCTCGGAGGTGACCTCGGCCACGACCCTCATGCTGGCCGAGATCCTGTCGGAAGCGGGGCTGCCTGACGGCTGCTACAATGTCGTCACCGGCTCGGGCAGCGTCATCGGTCAGGCCATGACCGAACACCTCGACATCGACATGGTGTCCTTCACCGGTTCGACCTCCGTGGGCCGACGCTGCATCGAGGCCGCCGGCGGCAATTTCAAGAAGCTCGGGCTGGAACTCGGGGGCAAGAATCCGCAAATCGTCTTCGCGGATGCGGACCTGGAGGATGCCGCCGATGGCGTGGCCTTTGGCATTGGCTTCAACACCGGCCAGTGCTGCGTGAGCGGCAGCCGCCTGATCGTCGAACGATCGGTGGCCAGTGAGTTCGAGAAGCTGGTTGCCGCCAAGCTGGCAAAGGTCAAGGTCGGCGATCCGCTCGATCCGACCACGCAGATCGGCGCCATCACGACAACGGCCCAGAACGAGACCATTCTGGGCTATATCACCAAGGGCAAGGAGGAGGGCGCGCGTCTTGTCTGTGGCGGCGGAGCGCTCGACTTCGGTCGCGGCCAGTATATCGCGCCCACCTTGTTCGGGGACGTTACCGGTTCGATGGCGATTTCCCGCGACGAGATTTTCGGCCCCGTGCTTGCGGTCATGCCCTTCGACAGCGAGGACGAAGCGATCGCCATGGCCAATGACACCGTGTATGGCCTGGCCGCGAGCGTGTGGACCAAGAACATCGACAAAGCCTTGAACGTGACACGCCGTGTTCGCGCCGGCCGCTTCTGGGTCAACACCACGCTGGCCGGTGGCCCGGAACTCCCGCTCGGCGGATTCAAGCAGTCGGGCTGGGGCCGCGAGGCTGGCTCCTACGGCATCGAGGAGTATACCCAGATCAAGTCCGTCCATATCGAGATTGGCAAGCGCGAGCCTTGGGTGCGCTGATGAAGGAAGATGGCTACGATTATGTGATCGTCGGCGGCGGGTCGGCGGGCTGCGTGCTTGCTGCACGCCTCAGCGAAAACCCTGCCGTGCGCGTGCTTCTGCTGGAGGCCGGCGGCCGCGACAGCAACCCCTATATCCACATGCCGGTCGGCTTCGCCAAGATGACCTCGGGGCCGCTGACCTGGGGGCTCAAGACGGCGCCGCAGCGCCATGCCTGCGACCGGGAGATCCCCTACGCCCAGGCAAAGGTGATCGGGGGCGGCTCTTCGATCAATGCGGAGATCTACACGAGAGGCCATGCCGCCGATTTCGATCGCTGGGCGGGGGAGGAGGGGGCTGCCGGCTGGTCCTTCAAGGAGGTGCTGCCCTATTTCATACGATCCGAAGGCAACACCATTCTTTCGGGCGACATGCATGGGGCGGACGGACCGCTGGGTGTCTCGAACCTGCCCGATCCGCAGCCGATGTCGCGCGCCTTCGTCCAGGCCTGCCAGGAGTTCGGCATGCCCTACAATCCGGACTTCAACGGCAGGGCGCAGGAAGGGGCGGGGATCTACCAGACGACCATCCGGAACGGGCGGCGCTGCTCGGCTGCCGTCGGCTATCTCAGGCCGGCGGCGAAGCGATCCAATCTCACCGTCGAGACCGGTTGCCTGGTCCGGCGCATCCTGTTCCAGAATGCGCGCGCCATTGGCGTCGAATTCGTCAGGAATGGCCAGCTCATCACCGCCAGGGCCGAGAGCGAAGTTCTCATCACCTCCGGGGCGATCGGATCGCCCAAGATCATGATGCTGTCGGGTGTCGGGCCTGCCGATCATCTCAGGAAGCTCGGGATCGACGTGGTCGAGGATCTGCCCGGCGTGGGCGAGAACCTCAACGACCATTTCGGCGTCGATATCGTGGCTGAACTGAAGGGGCCGACCAGCCTCGACAAGTATAACAAGTGGCATTGGATGCTATGGGCGGGGCTCCAGTATCTGCTCTTCAAGTCCGGGCCGGTCACCTCCAACGTCGTCGAGGGCGGCGCCTTCTGGTATGGCGATGCCGATGCCGCGATACCGGACCTGCAATTCCACTTCCTTGCCGGCGCGGGCGCCGAAGCGGGCGTGCCCACGGTTCCCTCCGGGTCCGGCATTACGCTGAACTCCTACACGCTCCGCCCGAAAAGCCGCGGATCGGTCAGGCTGGCTTCCTCCGACCCAGCCATCAATCCGATCGTCGATCCGAACTTCCTGGCTGAGCCGGACGATGTCCGGGTTTCCGCTGAAGGCGTGCGGATCAGCAGGGAGATCTTTGCCAAGCCGTCCCTGCAGAAGTTCATCAAGCGCCTGCACGTACCTGGCGACGATGTCAGAACCAACGCGCAGTTCGTGGACTATGCGCGCCAGTACGGCAGGACTTCCTATCACCCCAGCGGCACCTGCAAGATGGGCATTGATGCGATGGCCGTGGTCGATCCCCAGTTGCGAGTGCGGGGCCTCGACCGGATCCGCATCTGCGACAGCTCGACATTCCCCAGCCTGATCGGCTCGAACACCAATGCCGCCGCGATCATGGTCGGCGAGAAGGCTACGGACCTTATCCGCGGGAATATGTGAAAGACTGGAGTTCTTTCTGGGATCGCAGGCATCCTTACCTGCTCTTCCCGTCCGTCTGGCAAACACCTCCAAGCGCAGGCATCTCAGCCACAACCATCAGGATGGCTATGGCTGAGATGCCTGCGATCCCCAAGAGAGTTGATCTCAACGCGACTTGGTATGAGTGCAAGTCGCGATCTATTGCGTGTAATTGCCCCCTTATCCGGAAGGCGCCTCAGTCCCATTCCGGCGCCCAGGGGATGAGGTCACGCCCGACGATGCGCAGGTTCTTCTGCGTTTGCGCGTCGATCCGCGCCATGTCGATGCTCGAAAGCGTGAAATCCATGATGTCGAAGTTCGAGCGGATGTTTTCCGGTTTCGTCGACATCGTGTTCAGCGGCACGCCTTTTTGGAGAATCCAGCGCAGCACCACCTGTCCCGCGGTCTTCCCGTAGGCCTGGCCGATCTCGGCAAAGAGCGGCTGTTCGAAGACCTTTCCTCGTGCGACCGAGCAATAGGATGAAAGCGGGATGCCGGTCTCGTTGGCGGCGGCCAGCAGAATGTCCTGATTGAGGAAGGGGTGAAACTCGACCTGGTTGGTGACAAGCGGCGCATCGACGATCGATCTTGCCTGCCTCATCATGCGCGCCGTGTAGTTCGAGACGCCGATGTGGCGGGCCAGGCCACGCTGCCGTGCCTTTTGCAGGAGTTCGAGCGAGGGGGCGATATGGCCGTCGGCCGGCGCCCAGTGAACCAGCAGGACGTCGGCGAAGTCGACCCGAAGGTCCTTCAGGCTTTGTTCAACCGACGGGAGAAAGCGCTCTTCGGAGAAATTGTGGATGCTGACCTTGGTGGTGATGCAAAGTTCGTCCCGCTTTACGCCGCCATTGGCCAGGCTTTCACCGACCTCGGCTTCGTTCTCGTACATCTGCGCGGTATCGAAGGCGCGATATCCGGTGGCCAATGCCGTTTCGATCGCCTGCCGACACGCGTCGCCGCGCAGGGGGTAGGTACCGAAGGAGCGCTGGAACGTCCGCGTGAAATAGATGCTCATCCCTGTCGTTTCCTTTTTTATCGCACTATCTAGTTACTTATATATCGTGTCTCGCCGTCCGGCAAGCGCGGTGGGTGGCTTCTGGGAGGCGGGCGGCGGAGAAAAGGAGTTGAAGGCGCTGGCGCTATAAGGTACTAACCATATAGTTACTTATAAAAATCCTCGCGAGGAGACGATGTCCAAAATCAGGAGCGCGCTCGAGGCAGTGCAGCGCATCGGTGACAAGGCGGTCGTTGCCGTCAATTCCTCCAGCGGGCTTTGCTGCCCGGACCTGGTTCTCCAGGCACTGGGGGAGCGGTACCGCGAAGAGGGCCATCCCCGCCAGCTTACCATGATCCACCCGATTGCCGCGGGCGACATGTTCGGCACCAAGGGTGTAGACCATCTGGCCCAGGACGGTCTCATCGACACCATCATCGGCGGGTCCTATCCGTCGGGACCGTCTTCGGCGGAGCCGCCGCTGATCTGGAAGATGCTCGGCGAGAACAAGATCAGCGCCTACAACGTGCCCAGCGGCATCCTGTTCGACATTCTCAGAGAGGCGGCCGGAAAGCGTCCCGGCGTCCTGACCAAGGTCGGGCTCGACACCTTCGTCGATCCGGCGCTCGATGGCTGCGCCATGAATGACCGCGCCCGCTCGCAGCCGATCGTGCGCAAGATTGAGTTCGAGGGCGACGAGTGGCTCTATTTCCCAGCGATCGCACCGGACGTCGCCATCATCCGAGCCTCGACGGCGGACGAACGTGGCAATCTGACCTTCGAGCATGAAGGCGCCTATCTCGGCGCCATGGAGTTGGCGCTGGCTGCGCACAATTCCGGCGGTACCGTCATTGCGCAGGTCAAGCGGATCGCCCAATCGGGCACGCTGCGTCCTCATGACGTCAGGGTGCCGGGCATCCTCGTCGACATCATCGTCGAGGCGCCGGACCAGTTGCAGACGACGGCGACGGCTTATGACCCGGCCATATCGGGCGAGCTGTTTCGCCCCCTCGATACGTTCACGATCCCCGCTTTCGATGCGGCCAAGGTGATGGCTCGCCGGGTGGCGATGGAGCTCGAGAACGGCTGGGCCGTGAATATCGGTTTCGGCATTTCCGCGAACGTTCCGCGCATTCTCCTGGAGGAAGGCCGGCATGGCGAGATCACCTGGGTGATCGAGCAAGGTGCCGTCGGCGGCATCCCGCTACTCGACTTCAAGTTCGGTTGTTCCTCCAACGCGGAGGCGTTCGTGGCCTCGCCGCATCAGTTCACCTATTTCCAGGCCGGCGGCTTCGATGCCTCCCTCCTGTCGTTCCTGCAGATCGGGGAGGATGGCTCCGTCAACGTCTCCAAGCTGGCGGTGCGGCCGCATGTGACGGCCGGCGCCGGAGGCTTCGTCGACATCACCTCCCGCGCCAGGAAGATCGTGTTCTCGGGCTACTTCAATGCCGGTGCGAAATTGTCGGTGGTCGATGGCAAGCTGAGGATCGACAAGGAAGGCAAGGTTGCCAAGCTCGTGCCCGAGGTCGACCAGGTCTCGTTCTCCGGCAAGCGCGCCACGCTGCAGAACCAGGACGTGACCTATGTCACCGAGCGCTGCGTGCTGAAGCTGATCGACGGCCGGCTCACCGTGACGGAGATTGCGCCGGGCGTCGACCTCAAGCGTGATATCCTCGACCAGGCCGCCTTTCCGCTCACCGTGGCCGAGCCTCTCCCGCTGATGTCGGCCGACCTGTTCGAGCCCGATCGCCGCAGCCGGCAGGCAGTCACCAGAGAGGCGGCCGAGTGATGAGCGGGGATGGTGTTCGGCTGAAGATCGAGGGGCCTGTTGCGAGCATCGTCATCGAACGCGAGGGCAAGCTCAACGCCTTCGATGCTGCCATGGTGGCGGAGCTGCAACGTTTGTGCGCTCTCATCGAGCACGATGCGACCATCCGCGTCGCGATCCTGACGGGGGCCGGGACGAAAGCGTTTTCGGCAGGCGGTGACATCGAGGCCTGGAGCCGCGAGGCTCCTGAGGATTTCGGCCGGTTCTGGGTGCGCGAGGGACACGCCGCCTTTGACGCGCTGGCCCGGCTGCGCCAGCCCCTGATCGCCGTGCTGAACGGCCATGCCTTGGGCGGAGGCCTGGAGCTCGCTGCCTGCGCGGATTATCGCATTGCGGAAGCCCACGCCAAGATTGGGCAACCGGAGACCGGGCTCGGCATTATCCCGGGATGGTCGGGTACACAGCGCGCAACACGGCGCTTTGGTGCCCAGGCCGTGCGACGCATGGCGATCTTCGGCGAGATCTTGACCGCGAAGGATGCACGCGAACTCGGTATCGTGGACGAGGTGGTGGAGACCGGCCAAGGGCTTGCCCGGGCCATGGAGGTCGCGGAAAAGGTGTGCTCGCGCGCGCCCTTGGCGACCGAGATGACCAAGATGCTGGTGAACGCCGCCGAAGCGGAGGAGACGGAACGGGTTTTCGACTGCCTGGCCGGCATAGCCGCCGCACAGTCGAGCGAGCTGCAGGCGGGCCTCGCCGCCTTCCGCGAAAGGCGACCGCCGAAATTCTGACCGGCCGCCTTACGGCCGACAGATCTTTGTTCCGAGGCGCTAGCTTTGGGAAAAGACGCGCTGCTTCTTTACCCTCCCCATCGAGGGGAGGGTATGTTTGCGCGGACCCAGCAAGAGACGGTCTCCACGCGCGTGGCATTGGCTTGCCGTCTCAGCGATAGACCATCAACTGGTTCTCTCCGGACTGGACGATGTCTCCAGTCTGCTTGCGTACACAAAACCCCAGTATGAGGATGCCTCGGTCCGGCCGCGATGTCGTCCGCTTGTCCCTGATGCCGACGCGGGCGGCGATCGTGTCGCCGGCCAGGACGGGGCACTCGAACCGAAAGTTCCAGCCTAGCGAGGCGATGGCGAGGAAGCGGGCCTGCGCCTGGTTCTTCAGCCCATCGACGAGCGACAGGATCAGGAGGCCATGGGCGACGCGAGAGGGAAAGCCGTGAGCACGCGCCGCATCATCGTCCATATGGATCTCGAAGCGGTCGCCGGTCAAATCGGCGAAGGCATCGATCAGTTCGGTACCCACATGCCTTGCCGGTGTGTCGAACCAATCCCCGATGGCCACATCTTCATAGCGCAGTCCGGTCGCCGCGAGGCGGCGACCGGTGTCGGGTGCGATGTCGTTCATGTCGGCACCGGCGCGTCCTCGCGCAGCAATTGCTTGCTTTTCAGCTCGGCCCAGAAGTCCGAGGGAATGGGGTGGCTGAACCAGTCCAGGTTCTGGTCGAGTTGCTCCACCGTGCGCGTTCCCGCGCAGAAGGCCGGGATGGCGGGGTGGGCGACGACGAATTGGAGCGCCGCAGCGGCAATCGGCACCCTGTGGTCGCGGCACACCGCCTCGATCCTGGCGACCTTCTCCATCACCGCGGCTGGGGCGGGGGCGTAGTTGTATTTCGCGCCGGGCACCGCGCCGGTTGCCAGGATCCCGGAATTGAAGCCGCCACCGACCAGCACGGCCGCACCCCGCTCCTCGCAAAGCGGCAGGAACCCGTCGAGAGCCTCCTGTTCGAGAAGCGTGTAGCGGCCTGCCAGGAGGAAGCAGTCGAAATCGCGCTGCTTGAGCGCCTCGTGGCAGACTTCCCATTCGTTGACGCCCACACCGATCGCCTTCACCGCGCCTTCCGAGCGCAGGCGCTCCAGAGCGCGCCAGCATCCGTCCATGGCCTGCCTGAAGACTTCCGGCTGATCGTCGCCACGAGTGAAGCGGTCGATGTCGTGAATGAACAGCATGTCGATGCGCTCGAGCGCGAGCCGCTGCAGGGAATCCTCGAACGCCCTCATCGTGCCATCATAGCTGTAGTCGAAGCTCATGGTGTTCGGCGCCGCATTGACCCAAGGCGAGAAGTCGATGTCGGAACGCCGGGCCGGATGCAGGACGCGCCCAACCTTCGAGGCGACGACGAAATCATCGCGCTTCTTCCAGCGCAGCGCCTGCCCCAGGCGCAGTTCAGAAAGGCCATGACCGTACATCGGTGCGGTGTCGTAGAAGCGCACGCCGGCATTCCAGGCATGCTGTACCATTTCGTCGGCAACCGGTTCGCTGATCTCGCGCAAGAAATTTCCGATCGGCGCCGTCCCGAAGGCAAAGGGGGTGACCTCGATGTCGCTGCGGCCGAATTTCCGCTTTTCCGATGGCTTCATGATTTCCTCCGTTGGCATCGCTCTTTGATGGCTTGCCTGACCTGGCCTCGATTCGAGGGGATCGTCAGGCTTGACCCGTTTGATCCACGTGCGTTATAGCAGTAACTAGATAGTTACAAAAGGGGGAGAAGCGCATGTACCCAAGCGAAACGCAGATGCAGGTGCGCGACATGGCGCGACAGTTCGCTGACGACGTGATCAAGCCGCTGGCCGAGGAGCTCGATCGTGAGGAGCGCTTCCCTCATGAGATCTATGATCAGATGGGAGAGCTCGGGCTCTTCGGCATCGGCGTTCCCGAAGCCATGGGAGGCCCGGGGTTCGACACGCTGACCTATGCGCTGGTGATGGAAGAGCTTTCGAGGGGCTATGCCTCGGTCGCCGATCAATGCGGCCTGGTGGAACTCATCTGCACGCTGCTGGTGAGGCACGGCACGCCGGCCCAGCGCCAAGCCTGGCTGGCACCGGTGATGCGCGGAACCAAGCGCGTGGCCTATTGCATAACCGAGCCGGAGGCCGGAACGGACGTGTCCGGCATCAGGACCGCGGCAGAACGGGACGGAGAGGCCTGGCGTCTCAACGGCGGCAAGATCTGGATCCACAACGCGCCGGTCGCCGATGTCGGTTTCGTGCTGGCCCGGACGGACAAGGATGCCGGCCACCGCGGCATGAGCATCTTCATCGTCGATCTCAACGCCAAGGGCGTCGAGCGCGGCCCCAAGGAGCACAAGATGGGGCAGCGTGCCAGCCAGGTTGGCGCGCTCAATTTCACCGATGTCGTGCTCGGGCCGGATGCGCTCTTGGGAGACCTCGGCAAGGGCTTCCACATGATGATGAGCGTGCTGGACAAGGGCCGCGTCGGCATCGCGGCGCTCGCGGTCGGCATCGGCCAGGCCGGCCTGGAGGCTGCCGTCGACTATGCCCGCCAGCGCAGGCAGTTCGGCAAGGCAATCGCCGAGTTCCAGGGCGTGCAATGGCTGATTGCCGACATGGCCAAGGATATCGAGGCTGCACGTCTTCTGGTGCACAGCGCGGCTACGAAGATCGATCGCGGGGACAATGCGACCAAGGCCTGTTCGATCGCCAAATGCTTCGCCGGCGACATGGCGGTGACCCGCACGGCCGACGCCGTCCAGGTCTTCGGCGGTTCCGGCTACATCCGCGGCTTCGAGGTCGAGCGCCTGTATCGCGACGCCAAGATCACCCAGATCTATGAAGGCACCAACCAGATCCAGCGCATGATCATCGCCCGCGAGTTGTTCAAACATGGAGCGCTGGCATGAGTACGCCGCTCCGGCAGGCGGCCTTCATCACCGGCTCGAGCCGAGGAATCGGCCTGGCGGCCGCCATCGAACTGGCCAGGAACGGGTTTGCGATCGCCTTGAACGGGCCCGTGGATGATGCGGAACTGCAGGCCGCCGAGAAACGCGTGCGTGGCCTTGGTGTCCCGGTCACCCGCGTCGCCGGCGACATCGCCGATATCGGTGCGCATGAGACAATGCTCGACCTGGCCGAAAAGGCGCTGGGGCCGCTTTCGACGCTCGTCAACAATGCGGGCGTATCGGTGTTGAGCCGCGGCGACCCGCTCGATGTCAGCGAGGAAAGCTACGACCGCTGCCAGGCTGTGAATGCCAAAGCGCAATTCTTCCTGTGCCAGAAATGGGCAAGACGCGTTATCGCGCGCGATCGCAATGACGGCCGCTTCTATGCGATCTTGAATGTGTCGTCATCGAATGCCGATGCGGTCGCCGAGCCGCGCGCGGAGTACTGCGTTTCGAAAGCGGGCTCAGCCATGGTCAGCAAGGTGTTCGCCGTTCGCCTGGGGCGCGAGAACATTGCCGTCTACGACATCAGGCCGGGCCTGATCGAGACCGCGATGACGCAATCCGTGACCAGCCTGTACCAGCGGCGCATCGATGAAGAGGGCCTGACCCTGATGCGGCGCCTGGGCCAGCCGCAGGATGTCGGCACCGTGATGGCGACCCTTGCCACCGGCAAGCTGCCCTATACGACAGGCCAGGTGATCGCCGTGGATGCGGGCATGCTGGTGCCGAGATTTTGAGGAAACTACGATGATCCGTCTTCCAGACGCCAATGGCGCTTTCTCCGACTATCGGCTCAGCGGCAAGGTGATCCCGGCCGCCCGCTTGCCCGCCGGCGCGGCGCGCGTCGTGTTTTCGGCGGCGCATGTGGTGGCCGATCCGTTCACCGCCAATGATCCTTCCGGCCCGGCTACGGTCGACTGGAAGGCGACGATGGCGTTTCGTCACCATCTGAACGATCTCGGCCTCGGCATTGCCGAAGCGATGGACACGGCCCAGCGCGGCATGGGCCTGGACTGGCCTCGGGCCCTCGAGCTTATCCGGCGCACCCGCGAGGAGCTTCCGCAGGCGCTGATCTTCAATGGATGTGGCACCGACCAGCTCGAGCCGAGCCAGGCGCGTGGGCTTGACGACGTTCGCCGCGCCTATTTCAAACAAATTGAGGCCATCCAAGCCCTGGGAGGGCGCCTGATCCTGATGGCGAGCCGCGCCCTTGCTGCGGTGGCCGGCTCACCGGAAGATTATGTGAAGGTCTATGGCGATGTCCTGGCCCGCTGCGACCAGCCCGTCATCCTCCACTGGCTTGGTGACATGTTCGATCCGGCGCTCAAGGGCTACTGGGGCAGCGAAAGCTTCGAGGCCGCCATGCAGGTGGCATTGCGCGTCATCGAAGAGAACGTGGCAAAAGTGGACGGCATCAAGATTTCGCTCCTGGACAAGGACAAGGAAATCCTGATGCGGCGGCGCCTGCCCGCCGGCGTCAGAATGTATACGGGCGATGACTTCAACTATCCGGAATTGATCGCCGGCGACGAGGTCGGCTTTTCGCATGCCCTTCTCGGTATTTTCGATCCTCTTGCGCCGGCTGCGGCCTTCGCCATCCAGAAACTGGGGGAGGGCGACAGGCAAGCCTTTCATGCGGTACTGGATCCCACCGTCCCGCTGGCGCGGCTCATCTTCCGGGCACCCACCCAGTTCTACAAGACGGGCGTCGTCTTCCTCGCCTGGCTCAATGGCTTCCAGGAGCATTTCATCATGCTGGGCGGGGCGCAGGCCATGCGGCCGCTGCCTTATTTCGTCGAACTTTTCAAGCAGGCGGATACCTGCGGCCTGCTGCGCGACCCGGATCTGGCAACCGATCGTATGCGCAGGCTGCTTGCCCTTTACGGCGCCTGAGAGGTCGCGATGCGCGATTTCTCGACGGATCATTCGGCGCTCGCCCTGAATACCGCGACGCTCGGGCACAATCTGGACGGGCATGGCGCTGGCTGGCCCATCGAGCGCGTCATCGATGCCTGCGCCGAGCGCGGCTTTGGCGGGATCGTGTTCTGGCGCCGGGAGATTGGGGATCGCGCCATCGCGATCGGCGATCGTGCCCGCCAGGCGGGCCTCGAAGTCGCGGGCCTGTGTCGCAGCCCCTTCCTGGTAGGCCCGATGGCACCGCGGCCTCTATCCACCCTGCGGGATGACTTCCGGGCCTCGATCGACATGGCGGCAGGACTCGGGACCTCGATCCTGACCATCGTCGTCGGCGGGGTCGAGCCGGGCAGTCTCGGGGTGGAGGAAAGCCTGAAACGCGTGGCCGAGCGGGTCGCCGAAGCCGCACCCTACGCGGCACAGAGGGGCGTTCGCCTGGCGCTCGAACCGCTCAACCCAGTCTATGCGGGTAACCGCTCCTGCCTGGTGACGATGCGTGACGCCGTCGACCTCTGCGAGGCGATCGGCGAGGCCAATGTCGGCATTGCCGTCGATGTCTATCACGTCTGGTGGGACACCTCTCTTGCCGGCGAACTCCGGCGTGCCGGCAAGGAGCGCATCCTGGGATATCATTTGTGCGACTGGCTTGCCGAGACGCGCGATGTCCTGCTCGATCGCGGCATGATGGGAGATGGCGTCGCCGATCTGAAGTCGCTGCGCGCGGCGGTGGAAGACGCAGGTTATCGGGGTTTGTGCGAGGTCGAGGTCTTTTCGGCCGAGAATTGGTGGAAGCGCGATCCGGCGCAGGTGCTCGACACCTGCGTCGAGCGCTTTCGCTCCGTCTGTTGAAACGCTTGTCTTCGAGCGCGCTACGGCCTTCTCAGCGATCTGTTGACGGTTGTGCCGGCGTTGCAAGGAGAACTTTGATTGGACGCTCCCGCTAGACTAGGGTCTCGATGGTTCGAAGCATCGCAGTGAGCGTCAGGGAAACTGGGCGGAAGTGGTCAGGCGTCCAAAAGGGCCGAGTATCAAGGACATCGCCCAGGCGGTTGGGCTGTCAACGGCGGCGGTGTCCTATGCCCTGAGCGGCAATGGCCGCGTCTCGATCGAGACCCAGGAAAATGTCCGGCGCGTCGCCGATGCCATGGGCTTTATCAGGAATGACACCGCAGCACGTTTGCGCACGGGCGAATCCAACCTGCTCGGTGTGATCGTTCACGACATTTCCAACCCGTTCTTTGCGGAATTGCTCAGTGATTTCGAGGCGTTTTGCTACGAAGCGGGCTATCTGACCATTGTCGCGAATACCAAGGACGATCTGGCGCGCCAGGCGACGCTAATCGACGCTCTGGTCGCGCAGAATGTTGCCGGCCTGCTGATCAGTCCGGGTCATACGACATCATGCGACATGATGGTGGGCCTTCGTCGGCGATCGAAGCCCTATGTGATTTGCGTACGGGACATCAACGATCCTTCGGCTGATTTCATCGGTGCCGACGATGAAACGGCGGGCTATCTTGCCGCCCGGCACCTCATCGACACCGGCATCGTCGAATTCGGCTTTGTCGGTGGCCATGAAAGAAGCAAGACCTGGGCTGGCCGTCTTCAGGGCATTCGCAGGGCCTTGGGAGAGGTTGGCAAAAGCATCGCGCTAGAGCACATCATACCGACCTCACCCACGAACGAGGGCGGAGAGATCGCGATGAGGCGGTTGCTGGAGACGAATCCAGACTGCTGCGCGGCCATTTGCTTCAACGATTACGTCGCCTTCGGAGCCTATGCCGCCCTTCACCTTGCGGGCAGGCTCGTCGGCGTCAACTACTCGATCGTCGGGTTCGACAATCTGCCTCAATCATCTTCCCTGCTGCCCGCGCTCACGACCGTGGATCTCTTCCCCCGCACAATCGGCAGGCATGCCGCCGCGACGCTGCTGGAGAAGGTGAGGGGAGCGGGGCTCGAGCCTCGGCGATATCTGGTCGAGCCCACTCTTGTCGTGCGCCACTCGGTGGCAGGCGCCGTTCCGCATCCGCGGCTTTGACGTTGACCGTATCGGCGAAAGCAGGCTAACTATGCATAGAAAATAACTATACAGTTACTTATATATCGGCTCGCGGCGGCGCGGGACCGGGGAGGAGCGTGCCGGTGTCTGCTCAATTCGATTACATCATCGTCGGCGCTGGCCCGGCTGGCTGCGTGCTCGCCTCGCGCTTGAGCGAAGACCCCGACGTCAAGGTGCTTCTTCTCGAGGCCGGAGGCGGTGACAGCAACTTTCTGTTCCACTGGCCTGCAGGCTTTGCCCGGATGACGAAGGGCATCGCTTCCTGGGGATGGTCGACCGTACCGCAGCGCCACATGCAAGGGCGGGTGCTTTGGTACACCCAGGCGAAGGTGCTGGGCGGAGGATCCACCATCAATGCCCAGATCTACACCCGCGGCAATGCACTCGACTATGATGCCTGGCGCGACGAGGCCGGTTGCGAGGGCTGGGGCTATCGCGATCTTCTTCCCTATTTCAAGAGAGCCGAGGGCAATCAGCGCTTCGACGACGAATTCCATGGCGTCGACGGTCCGCTTGGTGTGGCGATGCCGCGTGGGGCGCTTCCGATCTGCGATGCCTTCATTCGGGCCGGGCAACAGGCCGGCCTCCCCTACAACCCCGACTTCAACGGGCGCTATCAGCGCGGCATCGGCTATTACCAGCTCACGCAACGCGATGCCCGTCGCTCCTCGGCGGCTGTGGCGTTCTTGCGGCCTGCCATGCCGAGGCCCAATCTGACCGTCATGAGCAATGCCGAGGTCAGGCGGATCTTGGTGGAGCGGGGACGGGCAGCCGGCGTCGAGGTCAAGGAGGGCGCGGCACTCAGGCGTATTGCATGCGACCGGGAGGTTCTCGTTTCCTCGGGCGCGATCGGCTCGCCCCGCCTTCTCCTGTTGTCGGGTATCGGCCCGGCCCGCCACCTCGGCTCCGTCGGCGTGAAGGTCGTCCACGACCTGTCCGGGGTCGGCGAGAACCTTCAGGACCATGTCGATCTGTGCGTATTGTGCGAGTGCAGCGGCGACCATTCCTACGATCGGGTTCAGCGCCCGCATCGTATGGTGGCCGCGGGCCTGCAATACATGCTGTTCAAGACAGGGCCGGTGGTGTCCTCGCTCTTTGAAACGGGCGGGTTCTGGTACGCCGATCCCGCCGCGCGATCACCCGATATCCAGTTTCATTTCGGGCAGGGCTCCGGGATCGAGGCCGGCATCGCCAAGCTCCAGAACCCGGGCGTCACCTTGAACACTGCCTTCATGAGGCCGCGCTCGCGCGGCAGCGTGCGATTGAAGAGTGCCGATCCCGCAGATGCACCGCTGATAGACCCCAATTACTGGGCCGATCCCTATGATCTGGAAATGTCTCAGCGCGGTCTCGAACTCGGGCGCCAGATCATGGCGCAGCCGGCATTGGCGCCATTCCTGAAGCGAGAGGTCCTGCCGGGAGCGGACATCGGCAACGACCCGTCAAAGGCCTTCGACTACGCCTGCCGGATGGCAAAAACGGACCATCATCCGGTTGGAACCTGCAAGATGGGACATGACGCGATGTCGGTGGTGGGGATGGATCTCAAGGTTCACGGCATCGATGGGCTGAGGGTCTGCGATTCCTCGATCATGCCCTTGATCAATTCCTCCAATACCAATGCTCCCACCATCATGATCGGCGAAAAGGCAGCCGATCTGGTGAGGGGCCGGCCGGCTCTTCCGAGTGCCGTATTCTCCTGGGAGCGCAACGAGCCGCGTCCGTTCGCCGAGGCCTAGGGCGTTGACAATATCAAGCCAAAATGAAATAACTAATTAGTTACTACTGAAGTCCGCACAAAATTGCTTAAACGGATAAGCGGCACCGAGGGAGGGAAGACTTGATCCAGGTTAGAGGCATTCAGCATATCGGCGTCACCGTGCCGGATATGAAACAGGCCGTTGACTTCTTCCAAACGGTCTTCGGTGCCGTCACGGTAATGGAATGCGGTGGTGCCGATCTCGACGACGAGTTCATGGTCCGCCGACTCGGTGTCCCGGCTGGGACGCGCATCAAGGATCAGCGCGTCATCCTGTGCGGGAACGGAGGAAATCTCGAGCTCTTCGAATATTCCGGCGAGCCCGAGCAGACACCGATGAAACGCAACAGCGAGGTCGGCGGCTTCCACCTTGCCTTCCAGGTCGATGACGTGGGCGCTGCCACGGAGAGGCTTCGCGCTGCCGGCGTCGAAGTGCTCGATGGACCCACGCGCATCCCGTCAGGGCCTCTGGAGGGCCTCGACTGGATCTATCTGAGGGCGCCATGGGGCCTGTCTCTCGAACTGGTCAGCTGGGACGGAGCGCTGGGCTACGAGCGCGACGGCGGCCCGAAAATGTGGTCCGTGAATAGCTGAGAGTTTGAGGGCAGGGAACGCAGCTTTCCCCTGCCGGCTGAACCCAAGCAGTCCGGTGACTATCTGCTTAATCGAATAAGCGTGCACTGCCTAATATCCAGGGAGGGAAATGGGAATGCTACACGTCAAGAAGTCTGTGTGGGCGGCCTGCATGGTGACCATGCTGGCCGGAACTGCCTGGGCGCAGGACAAGCCCTATGCCGGCGTGGAACTGAAGATGCTCGGTATCGGCGATACGTCGGTCACGCGCGTCGCTCCCCTCGTTGGGGAGTTCGAAGCGCAGACCGGCATCAAGGTCCATATCGACCAGCTGCCCTATCCCGGGCTGATCGACAAGATCATCGTCGAATCGAGCTCCGATAGTCCCACCTACCAGCTGCTGTGGGTGGACAGTCCCTGGGTCGGCATGCTCGGCGAAGCCGGTGCGCTGGAGGACCTGACGTCACGAGCCAAGCGAGATGCCAGGGAGATCGGCCTTGACGACATCGTTCCCGTTCAGCTGCAGGAACTGAGCTGGCAAGGAAAGCTGCTTGGCTTCCCGGCCTCGGGAATGACGTGGCTCCAGCAATATCGGCAAGACCTGATCGACAACCCCGATGAGAAGTCCAATTTCAAGAAGAAATACGGCTACGACCTGGCGCCGGCCAAGACCTGGCAGCAATACCGCGACATTGCCGAGTTCTTCACGCGCAAGAAGGGAGAGCCGGCCGGCGGCAAGCCCCTCGATCATGATCTTTATGGCGTGAGCCAGTCCTACAGCCGCGTGCAGGGGGCCATTACCCACGACTACTTCCCCTTCATGCGCTCCTTCGGCGGCGACTATTGGGACCCGAAGACCGGTTTGTGCGCCATGACGGGCGAGCCCCATGTGAAGGCCGCCGAATATATGAAGGCGCTCATCCCCTTCAATCCGCCGGATTATCTGGGGCTGATGTGGGACATCCAGTCCGGCTTCATGGAGCGCGGAGCGGCGGCACAGGCAGCTTATTGGAGCGTGCGTTCGGTGCGGCTGACCAATCCCGACGAGGCGACGGTCGCCAAGGACGGCAAGGTCGGTTTTGCCGCAAACCCCGTCTCGGACGCGGGGGCCCAACCGACCTATACGGGCACGCTTGGTTTCGCCGTCAACGCCAAGTCACCCGAGAAGGAGAAGGACGCGGCCTGGGAATTCATCAAATGGGCGACGAGCGAGAAGCTCATGCGACGGTTTGCCGAAGAAGGCAAGGGCGTCAGCCAGTTCCGCAAGTCGATCCTCGCCGATCCCAAGCTTCAGGCCAAGTACCCCTATTACAAGGTCCTCCTCGACAGCCAGGTCGATGCGCGTCGCCGGATCTTCCATCCGTTCTACCAGACGGTTGAAGAAAACTTCGGCGTCGAGCTGAGCAAATACATGGCTGGGGAAACGCCGACGGCGCTCGAGGCCCTGACCAAGGCATGCACTGCGGTGAATACGCAGCTCTCCATGTTCCCGCTCGAACAGCGCCTGCGCTGGATCAAGGACACGCCGGTCGAAGTCCTGGCGAAGTAGATCGCACGAGGACCTCCAGCCTGGATAGCTCCGGCCTGCGAGCCGGGGCGATCAGCCGATGCATCGGGGAGACGCCATGAGCCAGATAGCCAACCGCAACAGAGCCATCGCACGCATCTTTCTGCTGCCGGCGATCGTCATCCTGTTCGTCACGACCATCTTCCCGATGCTGTACGCGCTCTGGCTCAGTTTCCGGAACTATGACCTTGCCAAGCCCTTCATCCCGCGCATTTTCGTCGGGCTGTCGAACTACGCGGAAGTCCTTAGCTCCTCGGCGTTCCTGCATGCCTTGATCACCACGTTCAAGCTGATGGCGATGACGCTGTCGGTGCAACTGGTCCTGGGCGTGGGCATGGCGATTCTGGTCACCCAGAAACTGCCGGCCATGGGGATCGTGCGCACCCTCCTGCTCATTCCCATGATGATTTCGCCCGTGATCGTGGGATTGGTCTGGCTGTTCCTCTATTTCCCGGAACTTGGCTATCTCAATTATTTTACCGGACTGCTTGGGATCTCGCCCATCGGCTGGATCACCACCACGAACTGGGCGCTGACGGCCATCGCCATCGCCGACATCTGGCAATGGACGCCCTTCTTCATGATGGGAACGGCGGCCGCGTTGCAGAGCCTGCCGACGGAACCCTATGAGGCAGCCCGCATCGACGGCAATTCCCGCTGGGACGTCTTTTGTTTCGTGACCCTGCCCCAGTTGAGGCCCGTGCTGGCGAGCCTGCTGTTCTTGAGGGCGATCGATGCCTTCAAGATCTACGACATCATCTACGTGCTGACCAAGGGCGGTCCCGCTGACGCGACCGAGGTCGTGTCGCTCTACATCTACCGCCAGAGCTTCACGTTCTGGCGGATGGGCGTAGGGGCTGCCGCGTCCTTTGTCTCGCTGGTCATCATCTCGCTGCTGATCACCTATTTCTTCCGATCGATGCAGCGGCGCCAGGCCATCCAGGCAAGATAGGCGGGAGGTTCTAAGTCATGACGCCCACAATACGCGAAAAAACGCTGATCTATCTGCTCATCGGCATCGTGCTGATCGTCTTCATGCTGCCGATCTATCTCATCCTCGCCTCGTCGTTGAAACAGCCCGTGGATATGTTCTCGCAGCCGCCGAAGTTCATCTTCACGCCGACGCTGCAGAATTACTACGACCTGTTCACCATACGCCCGTTCCACCTGCAGATCCTGAATAGCCTCATCGTGGCGCTGGGGTCGACGGCCTTCAGCCTGGTCATAGGCTCGCTCGCCGCCTATGCGATCTCACGGATCAAGAACAAGTGGATCAACGACGTCGCCTTCTGGATCCTGTCGATGCGGATGTTTCCGCCGATCACCGTCGTCGTGCCATACTACATCATCTTCAAGACGATCGGCCTGCTCGATACACCCCTTGCCCTGATCATCGTCTATTCGACCTTCAACATTCCACTTACCGTCTGGTTGATGAAGGGCTTCTTCGACGAGGTCCCCGAGGCCCTCGAAGAAGCGGCCCAGGTCGATGGGCATGGTGTGATCACCACCTTTCTCAAGGTGACGCTCCCCCTGACCGCGCCAGGCCTGGCCGTCTCGGCCGTGTTCTGCTTCATCTTCTCGTGGAACGAGTTTCTGTTCGCACTGATGCTGACCGGCTCCAAGGCCCAGACGGTCACCGTCGCGGTGATGTCCTTCTGGTCCAGCGATGCGGTCCAATGGGGACGCATCATGGCCGGCTCGTTCATCGTGCTCATTCCAGGAATGATCTTTGTCCTCACCTGCCAGCGCTGGCTCGTGAAGGGATTGACCATGGGTTCCGTCAAGGGCTGAAGCCGCGTCGAAACAAGGGGTTAGAGCAAGGAGGCGTTCAGCCTGAACGCGTCTGCTCCAGGCAGTTGGGAGTGTAACCGCATGTCATCCGTAACGCTGCGCGGTGTCATCAAGCGCTATGGCCAGATTGAGGTCGTGCACAATATCGACCTGGCGATCGAGGAGGGGGAGTTCGTGGTCCTGCTGGGACCGTCGGGCTGCGGCAAGACGACGACCCTGCGGATGGTCGCGGGCCTCGAAGACATTTCGCAAGGCGAAATCGAGATCGCGGGCAGGGTGGTGAACAGCGTTGCGCCCAAGGACCGCCAGATTGCGATGGTCTTCCAGAACTACGCTCTCTATCCGCATATGACGGTGCGGCAGAACATGGAGTTCGCGCTCAAGCCGCAAAAGCTCTCGGCCCAGGACGTTGCGGCTCGTATCACCGAGGCCGTCCGGATACTCGGCCTGGAGGCCCTGCTCGATCGCAGGCCGTCGCAGCTTTCCGGCGGCCAGCGCCAGCGTGTAGCCATGGGACGGGCGATGGTGCGCACGCCCAAGGTCTTCCTGTTCGACGAGCCGCTCTCCAACCTGGACGCGAAGCTCCGCACGCAAGTCCGGCTCGAAATCGCCAAATTGCACAAGCGCCTCGGGACGACCGTGCTTTATGTCACCCATGATCAGGTCGAGGCCATGACCCTGGCCGACAAGATCGTGATCATGAAGGACGGTCACATCGCGCAAGTCGGCTCCCCCGAAGAGGTTTTCGCGCATCCTCGCAATTTGTTCGTGGCGACCTTCATCGGAAGTCCGGCGATGAACCTCATCCCCGCCGAGGTTCAGCAGGCGAACGGTCGAGCAATGCTTTCGGCCGGGCCATTGGGCTTCCCGGTGCCGGCCTCGATCGCCACCCGGCTCAAGGCCGGCCAGAAGGCCGTCATCGGCATACGTCCCAGCGACATCCAGGTCGTCCCCGATGGGACGCCAGGTCATGACGCCTCGATCGAGGTCACGGAATATCTCGGCTCGGAAGCACTCCTGAATCTGCGGATCGGCGAACAGGAACTCTGCGCCCAGATCCCGGCTTCCAGCCGCCCCTCGGCCGACCGGCAAAGCATCCGGGTTAATTTCGATCCCCGGCATCTTCACGTCTTCGACGCCACCAGCGGCGAAGCCATCAGGGCGTGACCGCCCATCCAGAAGTTTGAGGATCGTCATGGGCCGCGAAATCGTATTCACAGGCAAGCAGCAATTCGAACTCCTCGACTATGAGGAGGAAAAACTGGGCGCGAGTGAGGTGCGTGGGCCCACCCTGGTCACGCTTATCAGCCCCGGCACCGAGCTTGCCTGGGCCAATGGCGACAGCTTTCCGATCCGCCCGGGCTATGCAGCGGTTTTTCGGGCTGAGGAGATCGGTACGGCCGTGACGGATGTGAAGGTGGGGGATCGCCTGCTCTGCATGGGCGGTCATCGGTCCACCCAGCAGTTCGATCACCGTTACACGCTTAAGATACCCGAGGACATGCCGGCGGAACTTGCCGTCGTCGCACGATTGATGGGCGTGTCGATGACCACGCTGATGACGACGGCGGCTCGTCCCGGCGAGAAGGTCATCGTTTGCGGCGCTGGCCCGGTCGGCTACCTGGCAGCCCATCAGTGCCAGATCGCGGGCTATGACGTCACCATCGTCGAGCCGGATCACGGGCGCCGTGAAAAGGCACTCGCTTCCGGTATTGGCCGGGCACTGGCCGCCATTCCGGTCGAGGACGCGGACTATCGAGGGAAGGTCGCCCTCGTGATTGATTGCTCCGGCCACGAGAAGGCTGTGCTCGATGGCTGCAAAGTCGTCCGCAAGCGCGGCGAGGTTGTGCTGGTGGGCGTTCCCTGGAAGGCTTACACGGACATCTCGGCCCATGAAATCCTGCACGAAGTCTTTTTCAACTATGTCGTGCTGCGCAGCGGCTGGGAATGGGAGATTCCTGTCCTTTCTCGCGGGTTCATATGGGAAGAACTCTATGAGGGCTACAACAACGCGCCGCACAGTACCTTCTCTGGTCTGGCGACCGCACTCAAATGGCTGGCGGACAACCGCATTCCGACTGCCGGAATGTTCAGCGCGATGACACCATATGACCCCGCCACGTCCTATCGGAGATTGCTCCGGAAGGAAGTCGAGGAACCATTCGTCATCCTCGATTGGACCGCGGCCTGAGTTCTTTGAAGCCGGACTGTCGAGCCTGTATGACCGTTGGGGCGGTTCAAGCGCGTTTTGAGGGATCGCAAGAGACCGCATTTGAGCGAGCTGCAGATCCAACCGGCAAACCGCTCTGCGAATCAGCGTGGGTTCCTCCCACTGCGGCTTGCTTGCGCCGGCGGCAAGAGGCTGATCCAGTTCCGGCAGCCGCGGATTGATCCTTGGTTTGGTTGACGGCCGACCTTCCCAACTCGGAAAGGCCTCTCGAGCCAATCATCTCTCGGGGGCGTTTGGCTGCCGATCGCCCGGAAAACACGGTCTTCATTCCAGGCTGGCTCACACCGGGACGTCTGGAATTGCTTTGCAAAGACAGACTATATCTATGTGACGAACGGGTTTTGTTCTATATCCTCACCAGGGTCGTCGTCTTCGCGCTTGTTTTGTTGACCATTTGGTCAGTTCAGCGGGGCGGCTTCTATACAGGTCGGCCTGTTCCTCTGTGCGGGCTGTCACGCCTGAATCCGTCGTACTTGTTATGATCCTTATCGGCGCGGTGTGTGCCGCCAGATTTTAGGAGATACTGATGACGAGCAAATTTGAAGTTCGGCGGGGCCTGTTGTTTGGGGTCTTGGGAAGCGGGCTGGCCGTTGTGCTTGCCAGCTGCGCGTCAGGTTACCCCGACGAACCTGTCTACGTGGACGAACCGGAGCCTCTGCGTCGGAAGATGAGGTCGACCCGACCTCATCACAAGATGATGCCCCCGCGCAGGCGCGTGATCATGGAGCCAGGCGCTGGCGACGATGAACGCGGCCCGATGCCCAGCGGCGGCGGCGGAGGAGGCAGTGGGGGCGGAAATAGCGGCGGCGGCGGCTCGAGCGGGGGCGGCGGGTGGTCGGACCGCCGGCTTAAGACCGATATCCGTGCCATCGGCCAGTCTCCCAGCGGCCTCACCATCTATCGCTTCCGCTATGTCTGGGGCGGCCCGATCTATGTGGGCGTCATGGCCCAGGATCTTCTTGAGACACACCCGGAAGCGGTCATCCATACCGACAGTGGCTACTTCATGGTGGACTATGACCGCATCGATGTGAAGATGACGATGTTGGCGGATTATCAAAGGGCCGCACACCTGCTCGGTCGCTGAGTGCAATAATGCCGACGGCATAGAACCTGGCTTGAAGCCAGGTTCTATGCCGTAGAAAAGAACTGTCCTTCGCCTCCGTTGCGACGCTGCGTCAGAACAGGTCGAGACGAGGATTGCGCTTCTGCCAGGCCTTGCGAGCAAGCAGCACGACCGTGCTGTCGACATCCGATGTCGGGGCCACCGCATCGCTGCCCAACTCGCCATTGAGCTTGTCGATGACCTTCTTTTTCTCGGCCAGCGGTAGAGCCTGAAGATTTCCGGCTTCTTCTTTGTGTTCGCCGTAAGCATCGAGCGCGACGGCGAGGCTCGAATACCAGACAGCCTTTTCCAGATCGCGCTGCGCCGCCGGGCCTTTGGAATAGATCCAGCCCAGATTGGACGCTGCGTAGAAGTCGCCGCGTTCAGCGCCGATCTCATACCAGCTCGTGGCGGTCGCCAGGTCTTTCTTGACGCCGTTGCCCTTGAAATACATGGCGCCGATATTGGTGGGCGCGCCGGGATGGCCGCCCTCGGAGGCTTGCTTGAACAATTCCATTGCCATGGCCGGCTTGCGCGCCACGCCTTTACCGTCGAGATAGGCGATGCCCATATTGCGCATCGCATAGATGTCGTTTCGCGCCAGGGCCGCTTCGTAGAACTTGACGCCGCGCTTTGGATTGGCCGGCAGGTTCTGGCCATAATAATACATGGCGCCGACAGCATTCATCGCATAGGTATGCCCGAGTTCCACAGCCCGGTTGAGCAGCTTGACGCCCTCATCCACTGATTTGGCCACGCCTCGTCCCAGGGTTAGGTTGCGGCCATAGGCGAGCATGGCATAGGGGTCGCCACGGTCGGCGCCCATTTTGAACAGCCTGTTGGCTTCGACCAGATCCTGCGAGCGGCCGAGGCCGCGTTCGGCCAGATAGCCGAGCTCATAATAGGCACGTATATAGCTTGCATCGGCAGCCGCGTTGAAAAGTTCGATTGCGCCCGCAACGTCCTTATCGGCCAGCTTGGCGCGGCCGAGTTCGTATTTATAGCGCGCGACAGTGGGAAATTTGGCGACCGCCTCGCTGCAGGCGGCGATGGCCGGCTTGGCGTCGATCTCGTTCGGCAGCTTGCCGACGGTGACGCCCTGCGGGTCGAGTGGTTCGCCCGCCTTGTCGTCGCAGACGGGTACGAAAGACTCGATCTTGCCGGTGACGACCTGTCCCTCGCCGCCGGGCTGCTCGACCTTGAGCTGCACGCTTTGCACCTTGCCTTCCGAGCCGATCGACGGTTCGAAGGTGATGGCACGCACGGCGTTCTGGTCGACGACGTCACCCTCGGCCAGAGGCGCTCCGTTGAGATACATCGTACCGAAACCCGGTGCCGCGGCGATCTGGATTTGCGCGCCCGTCGCGGCGCGCACCAGCGGCAGATCGTCCAGCATCGCGACCTGGCCGACACCGATCGGCACGCGGCGCGGCTTGTTGAAGGTTTCGCCAAGCAGCGCGGCGACCTGTATCGGGGCTTCCTGATCGGTGAAAGTATCCGATCCCTGCTTGGGCGCCGGGCCAATCTTCACGGTGGCATTCCTGGCAACCTGTACGGGTGCCGCCGCGGCAATGCGGATGACAGGCTTGGCCAGATAGATCGGCTGGGCCAGCGTGCCGACCGACCAGGGGCGCTGGCGCTTGTTGGTGGCCGCCCACACGTCGTCGGTCACCTTGTCGAGCGCGCGCTGCACATCGACACCCAGCGTGAAGGAATATTTCACCATGGAGCCGGTGAATGGCGAATTGTCCCCGGTGCCATCTTCCGCGACCGCGCCGGGCTGGGTCGAATAGGCGATGAGGCTGCTCGGCGGGCTGGTCAGGGGGGCGAGGCCGACGCCGGCGACCGCCATCTGCTTTTGCGGCCCGACCAGGAATGAGCGGGACTGGAATGGATTGTTCCGGCACGAATCCAGATAAATGAGCTGCGCCTTGGAGTTCTGCTGCATATAGGCGAAGATCGTCTTGACGTTGATCGTCTCGACCTCCAGGTCGGCCGGATCCTTCAGCTTGGCATCGATGGGAATGATGCGGTTGTCGCCGCCCACCTGAATGCCATGGCCGGAATAATAGAACACGCTGAGGTCGGCGCCCGGCAGCGAGCGGATGAAGCGTTGCAGGGCCTTGTCGAAATCGTTCCGATCGAGGTCGAGCGCCGACACCACTTCGAAGCCTTCGCGTTTCAAGGCAGTCGCGACGGCCTGCGCATCCTTGTCCGGATTGTTGAGCTGGGGAACCACCGTGTAGTGGCTGTTTCCAACCACGAAAGCCACGCGCCGCTCCGCCGCCTTGACGCTCGCCGGCAAGGCAAGCATGACAGCCGCGAGCGCTGCAACCGGCAGGCCGGTCCTCCAAGCAAGGCAATGACGCTTGCCCGGATCCTGATTTGAGGTCAGCATCTCCACCAACGCCTCCTGTACTATATTTGACTCCATGATATCAGTTTTCGAAGCAGTTGCCTGCCACTCTCGAAATAGTGATATCGGCTTAGTCCGAAAGCATAGAAGAGGAGATAAGAATACCTTACTTAACTCCCCGAATGTCTCGTTTGTTCGTCCCGATGAGCGACCCTGGTTGATTCAGGATTTAGCATCCTACTTCTCATCTTTGCGCGAGATTTCCATGAGAAGAGCATTGAAGTCCTTGGCTACCAGAGTTCTCGCCTTCTCGATCAGCATGGGGATCGGGCTCGATGGCTCGATATTGTTGTAGAAGATCTCGATCTGGCGCATCAGCGCCGTAGCCTCGCCGCGCGTCGCCACGGTATAGATGCGGGCCTCTGCCTCGGTCTCGTCCGGTTTGCCGTCCTCGACCGCCAGCGCCGAAAGCTGGGCGAAGCTCAAGGCAAAGGGCATGGTGCCGCCGATCTGGATCTTGGCTTTCTCGACCAGTCCAGGCGCCAATATCTTCATGACTTCCACGAAGGATTTGCCGACGAGTTGATGCGCCTGCTTGAGGAGAAGCCTCGCCGGGCTCGACGGTTCCTTGCCGGCATAATAGGTCAGGATCGCGGCCAGCGCATTGGATGCCTCCTTCACCGAAGCAACATTCGAAGGCGCGAAGGGAGCGGGCGGTGGGGCAGCGGCGTCGGCGCTTTCCGGCCTGCTTTCGGTTTCGGTAGGCGCCGCCGGTGCCAAGCCCGGCTCGCGTGTCGTGACGATACCATCCACGTAAGCGCGAATGGCGCGCACCAGATCTGGCAACTGCTCGAATTGGGGCGCTGCCTCGTGTCCTGCCTTGTCGATGAAAAGCTGGCGCAGGCTTTCGAGGCTGGCGAGGACAGTCTCAAGACTGGCCGATAAATCGACAAGCTGCTGCAGCGGCTCGAACCGCAGAAAGGCGTCCTTGATGCTGGAAGACTCGATGACCGTCTCCCCCTCGCGGGCAGGCAGCTTTCCTTCCCCGACCAGGACCGAGCGAATCGATACCGCACCGAGGCGCTTGTCGTTGATCAAAGTGGCGCTCTGCAGCGGCAGGACGACCGTGGGCAGGTCGTCGAGCGATTTGAGGAAGGCGGACCTCAGTTCCGCACCGCCGGCCGCCTGGGTCGGATGGCAATGATCCCACTGCGCGACGAGCAAGGCATTGCTCGCTGCGATGGCGTCGACGAAGCCGGACAAATCATCCGACAGAATATGATATTTCGCCGCCAGGATGAGATAGCGCAGATCGCGCGATTTCTCGAGATGAGTACGAAGATCGGCAAGCGTTTGCTTGGATTCGAACGACTTCCTGTTGAAACTGCGATAGCTCGCCGGCAATTGGCCTTCGGCGACACTCAGAAAATTCTGGGCATCGGCGTCGGCATCGGGATCCGGCCCGCAGGGAGTGTCGGCTGAAATCTCGTTCTCGATGCCGGCATAGACTGCCATCTTGGCCTACCTGTTGGGATCCCGCAGCGAAATGATGCGGTTCAGCGCCTCCACCTGCAACCCCCCATATGGGGGAGGTCGCAAAAATGCCGCGCGGATCATTGTCAAAGGCCGCGGCCGCCTTCCGCAATCTGTGTTTTGGAACGATCGATCCACTGTCGGTGTCTTATGAAAAGCAATTCCGTGGGTCTTGCGAGCGGTCTATTGCTCCGCTGCCTGTCCTTCCTCCAGGTTCAATCCATGCCTGCGGACCAGCGGCAGCCAAAGGATGGTGGCGGTGCCTTCGCCCTGTTTGCTCAATATGTCCAGCGTGGCACCCAGGGCTTCGGCGCGTTGGACCATGTTCCGGCGGCCGCGGCCTATGGCCGGAGCGTTTATATCGAAACCGCTGCCATTGTCGGCAATCTCGACGCGAAGACCCGGCCTTCCCTGCAGCAGCGCCATCTTGCACTTGAAGGTGAGCTGCGTCGCCTTGCTATGGCCCATGGTGTTGCTGACCGATTCCTGCAGGATCCGCAGCACGTGCAAGGCGCTCGGCGCGTCGAGCCAGTCGAGCTCCGGCACGTCTTCGACCATCCATTTGACCGCAATCCCTGATTTTCGCAGCTCGGGCTCGTAGCGATAGCGCAGGCTGGCAAGGAGGGTGGCGACATTGCCTTCCACCGGCTCGAGCGAGTCGACCGCAACGCGAAGATCGGTCAGAGCGCCCTTGAGGGCGACCACAGCCGTCGTGCTCTCCTTGCCCTGGCGTTCGGCCGAAGCCAGCGCCGCCACCAGGCTCGAGCCGATGCCGTCATGAATCTCCCGCATCAGGCGCTCGCGTTCCAGCTTCACGGCATGGGCGATTTCGAGGGCGTGCCTCGCGCTTTCGCTCGCCAAGAGATTGGCCTTGGTGGTCTCGATGCGTTGGCCGAGCGTCTGGTTGAGCCTTTCTCGTGCCTCGGCATTGGCCAGGATATGCCTGAGGATGACGAAGCCGCTGAAGCCCAATAGGACGACTCCGGCATAAGGCGCGAGCCGCGTGCCGTGGCCGGACCGGATCGTCCCGGCATAGAGATCGAAACCAACCGCGCCGAGACCGAGCGCATAGAGAATGACCAGGGCCAGTTTTTCGGGCGCGCCGATCTGTGCTTCCGCCCTCGTTGCGAAGAAGCCCAGTATGAGCAGCGATACGCCTATGGTCGCAAGGCCCGCGATCCGCATGATCTCCAGGCCATGGAATGGGAAAGCTGCGGCGCCGAGGCCGAGGCAGCCCAACGCCATCGCTACCACCAGGCCGCGAGGAAGACTCGCACCGACCAGGCTCGCAGCCAGGCCGAGTGTGGTGAAAAGCAGCGGATAGAGCAGGGCGATCCGGTTGACCGGAAGGCCGAAGGGCCGTGCTTCGATCTCGGCCAGGCCCTCGAGATTGAACAGGCACCAGGCAACACCCGCACAGCAGAGCCACGCCAGGACGTTCTCCCGTCGGCGCAGCAGCCAACTCATCAGGGCAATTGCCGCGATGACAGCCAAGGTATCGGTGGCGAGCAGATGTCCCAACTGCCCCAAATCTTCCGCAACCGGGCTCATACACCGTCCTCAATGCAATATGGCTGCCCGGCTGGATCGCCGCTCGTCAACGGAGCAGCAGGCGCTTAAATCAGCACAGCGACAGGCCCTCCAATAAGAATAGCAAGAATGTCGAAACCCACCAGCCCGAGATGCGAGGACTATGGCCGGGACCCCCTAAATGTGGGAAGCGACAAAGCGTCTATGCCGTAGACGCTGAACTTGAACAGAGCTAGCCTTCATTGGCCGACGTGGTAGAGCGAGGGCAGGCTGTGGCACAAATATTCGGTCAAGACACACGAATGGGCTCTTTCACGAGCAGCCTTGGCAAGGACAAGCTCGTCGTCACCCGGTTCGAAGGCTCGGAGGGCCTCAGCGAGCTTTTCGAATATCGCCTCGAAGTGGTCAGCGACGACAACGAGGTCGATTTCGACAAGATTCTCGGCACCAAATGCCGTCTGGATATCCAGTCCCATCATGAGGGTGTCAAACGCAACTTCAACGGCGTGCTGGTGGAGACGCAATGGATCGGCAGGGACCAGGATCTGCGCTATTATCGCCTGGTGCTCCGCCCTTGGCTGTGGCTGCTGACCAGGACCACCAATTGCAAGATCTACAGCCACATGACCGTACCGGAGATCATCAGCCAGGTCCTGAACAATCGCGGCTTCATCCAGTTCGAGCAACGTTTATCGGAAAGCTATCCGCAGCTCGAATATTGCGTGCAGTATCGCGAAAGTGATTTTGCCTTCATCTCAAGGCTGATGGAGGAATACGGAATCTACTATTATTTCGAACATAGCGAGTCCGACCATAAGCTCGTCATGGCGGATGCGAGTGCGGCGCATGAGCCCAAGCTCGGTGGCGCGGCTCTCGAATTTGCGGCTGTCGGCCTCGACAACATCACCCTCAAGGACAGGCTGAACGAATGGGCCGAAGGCCGGCGCCTGCGATCCGGCAAGGTCACGCTGGACGACTACGATTATCACAAGCCCAGCACTGACCTGATGGCGGAAAAGGCGGCCAGCGCCAGGTACCAGCATGGCGACCTCGAACTCTATGATTATCCCGGCCGCTATACGGAGAAGGGCGATGGCACCACGCTTGCCAATGTCAGGCTGGAGGCCGAGCAGGCCATCGACAAGCGCGTGACCGCCGGCGGCGACGCCGTCACCTGCTGCCCGGGCTTCACCATGACGCTTGCTGGCAATCCCCCGGCCAGCAAAGGCACTAAATATCTGATCGTGCGGGCCCATCATCTCTTTCGCGCCCAAGCCTATCGCTCGGTCGACGCGTCCGGCGAGGAAGGCTATTCCGGCAGCTACGAGTTTCAGCCGCTCGACATTGCCTTCCGGGCACCGGCCGTGACGGCCAAGCCGGTCATTCACGGTCCGCAGACCGCGCTGGTGGTCAGCGACGTGGACGACCAATGCCGCATCGAGGTGCAGTTCTTCTGGGATCGCGACAAGACCCAGTCCCGCTATGTGCGGATCGCGCAGAACTGGGCCGGAAATGGCTGGGGGGACGTCAAGATCCCACGGGTCGGCATGGAGGTCGTGGTCAATTATATCGAGGGTGACCCGGACCAGCCTTTGGTGACGGGCAGTGTCTACAATGCGGAGAATGTCGCGCCCTATGTGAAGGACAAGCTCAACGCCGTATCAGGCACCAAGACGCAGACGCTCAGCGGATCGGGCTATAATGAGCTGATCATGGACGATACCGCCGGCAACGAACTGATCCGATTCCACGCCCAGCACGACCTCGAGGGCAAGGTCGAGAACGACGAGAGGCGCGAGATCGGTCAGAATGTCGAGGTGAAGATCGGCAACAACCGTGACGAAACCATCATGTCGACCTGGACGGTGAAGGCCAATCAGAAGATCGAGTTCACCGTGGGCACGAGCACATTTACCATGACGCCCGTCGGGATAACGCTCAAGTCGACCATGATCACCGTCAAGGCCAGCGCATTGCTGCAAGTACAGTCGGATGCGCTCGGCCAGGTGACGACCGGCGCACCCTTGACGATTCAGGGTGCCTTGGTTTTCGTCAATTAGCGCGTGTCTTTACCGTCCGGCCGAACAAGCGATAGTAAAGATCCACAGCACCGCAACGCATTTTCAGAAATCGGTTGGGATGCTGTGGAAGCATTTTTGGTTGGACGAAAGTGCGAGAAATTGCAAAAATACGTTTAAACAATGAGTTAGTGCAAAGAATGGTGCCGCCTTATCGGCTCACTCGTGTCATCCCAGGCACAACTTGTCTGCAAGTTGTGCCTGAGCGCGCATCGCAGCACGAAGTGATGCGATATTGGGGTGTGACCGCGAGCAGAAGGAGCGCGTTCGAACGGTCGCAGGAGACGAGATGAAGCATCTTCGGTTCTCGACGGCCCGGCAGGTGATCGAAGCTTTCCCGAATCTCGATGGCGAGTTTTCCGGATATAATCTCGACCTTGAGCCTTTCGCGTTCATCGACGCCTTGCTGGCACAGGGCGGCGCACGCAAGGCCATGGCGTTCTGCGCCTTCTTGCTGCCGCGCCGCGAGGCGGTGCAATGGCTCAGCCTGGCGCTGCGCCAGCGCCAGCCGCCGCCGAGCGCGGCGGAGACCGACCTGCTCCGCCTGGTCGAGGACTGGCTGAAGAAACCGATTGAATTCACCCGCCGCGCGGCCCTTGATGCCGGCATGGACGATCCCAACAAGGGGGCCTTCGCCTGGGCCGCCTTGGCGGTGGGCTGGAGCGGGGGCAGTTTGTCGCCCAATCCTGAACATCCGGTACCACCGCCCCCACATCTGACCGGCCATGCCGTGAATGTCGGCTTGACTTTGCTGATCGCCGGCCTGCCCTTGGCCAAGCAGGTCGATGGGATGGAAGACCTCGTCGGCGATGCCGTGGTGCTGCTGCGCCGCGGCGGTACCTGATCAGTTTACATTTGGCCTCATGACGTGACAGGACCTCGCAACCGCCATGCTGACACTCCGGATCGAGAACTTTGATCGCCTGCCCGATGGCGGGCCGTTGGAGTTTGCGATCGACAAGCGCGGTTTCGATTTCGGGCGCGACCAGCATCTCGACTGGACCTTGCCCGACCGCAACCGGGTAATCTCCGGCAAGCATTGCGAAGTGCGTTTCTATGATGGTGCCTATTGGCTGACGGATACCTCGACCAACGGCACCTTTCTCAATGGCGCCAGCAAGCGCCTGCAAAGTCCCTATCGTCTCGCCGATGGGGACAGGTTGGCGGTGGGTGACTATGTACTGGCGGTGTCGGTCAAGCTGCCGCAAGTCTCGGTCCAGCCGGCCCAGCCGGTGCCGTCTCCCGACCCGAGCCCGTCCTTGGCAAGTGCGGATATCTGGGACAGCCCGCACGAGGTGCCGCCGCCCATCGATGCCAGCCAATTGGTGCCGCGTTTGAGCGAAGTCGACCGCGGGCCGGATTTCCTGCACCAGGCAGCCTATGTGCCGCCACCCCTCGAGGAGGCGGAACCGATCCGCAAGCCGAGGCCGGCCATTCCAACGCCTGCCCCGGCCGCAGCGCTGTGGGAAAGCGAGCACCCCCGGCCGGTCGAACCCGCCAAGGCCGAACCGGCAGTTGAAGAGGCGGCACCGATCGTGGTCACGCCCGGGGAGGCGGCGGAGGCCCCCAAGCCAGCCGTGGCGAAGAACGTTGCGGCGCCATCTTCGGACGATGGCGGCGCGGCCGAGTTCATTCGCCGCTTTGCGGCCGGTGCCGGTATTCCAGAAAACGTTCTCAGCGGTGCCGATGCCGGCGACCTGGCTGAAGATGCCGGACGGCTCCTGAACATCGCCTGCCTGCATGTGATGGCCTTGCTACGGGCGAGGGCCGAGGCCAAGGCGCTGTCGCGTGCCGGCAACCGCACCATGATCAGCGCCGAGGACAACAATCCACTGAAATTCATGCCGACCCCCGAAGAGGCCTTGCGGGTGATGCTCGGCCCGCGGACGCGGGGCTATCTCGACGGTCAGGCCGCGCTTGAGAACGCTTTCGGAGACCTCAAAATGCACCAGGTCGCGTTTCTGGCCTCGATGCAGGCAGCATTGACCGAGCTTTTCGACGAATTGTCGCCCGAGGCCATCAAGACCGCCGCGGATGCCAGGAAATCCCTGTTTTCCGGCAAGGGGAACTATTGGGAGCTCTATGCCGAACGCTGGGCCGCCAGGGCCGGGCGCCGCGAACATGGCATGCTGGGCGCCTTCCTGGAACTCTATGCCGAGCAATATGACAAGCTGAGCGCCTCGAACCGCAATAGGCATTCGTAAGGCGCGCCTTTATGACCTGCAGGCAGTGTGCCGGGACGGCGTCGGTCTTCCGGGGTTCCGGAAGAGGGTGAAATGATACCATAGCCAGCTCCGCGTCCATTTTCGGCCCAAACCGGTCGCAGAACATGTCGCATAGCATCAAGTCTCAAAAACCCTGACCTATCGAAGACGTGGCTTTCCTGGGAGCGCGGACGTCCCTGCGACACTCAAGAGAGTGTCGGACGATCGGCTCTCCGTTCCGCAATTGCCGTGTTTCCAGAGAATCAATCTCAACGCGACCTGCTATTACAGCCGAACTTGACCACTGGTTCCACTGGGCCGTCGCCCGCAAAGTTGGCGCCCGTAGGCGTCTTGGTCGCCATGGCAACGCTCGGGCGAGCGGATGGGAAGAGCAGGCGAGACGCCTTGGGGAAGGGGCAGTCCCAACTCCGATTCGCATGAGGCCCGGCACGACCCCTCATTGCAGCAGCGCCAGCACGGATGTCTTGAGCGCGGCGAAGGCGGGATCGCTGGCGAATTTCGCCAGCGGTTCGTTGTTGGCCGTGCTGGTGCCCGTATCCTGCGACGGCGTGGAGCTGCCCGAGATCGCCGCACCCATCTTCTTGGCGGCCCAGGCGATCAGGAAGCTCAGCGTCTTGCCCTGTTCGAAGGGGTTGGCCCGCACATGGGCGGCGCCGAACACGTCGGAGATCAGGCTGTTCTGTGGGCCTCGGAGCGCCTTCACCGCCCCGCCCGAGCCGAGGAAATGCGCCAGATAGAGATTGCCGGGCGTGACGGTATGGCCGGCCTGCCTGATCACCGCAGCATTGTCGCGGGTGTGGGCTGTTGTCATCGCCCGTGCGAGGTCGCAATTGGTGCGCAGCGCCAGCACCTCCTGGCGGCTTTTGCCAACCAGAAGATCCGGACGATGCAGCCGGATGGTGGTCATCCAGGTCGACTCGATGAACTGGCCGAGCCCGACCGCCGTGGAGAGCGGGTTGGCGGCATTGCATTTGTTGGCGCTTTCGATGGTGATGATACGACCGACGAACTGGTCGACGGCTCCGTTCGCACCGCTGGTGCTCGTGCTGGGAGCGTTGGGGGTGCCGGTGCTGGTACTCACCTGGCTGTCGGCGACCGGATCGACCGGCACGCCATTGTTCCGAACTTCGAAATGCAGGCGCGGCTCGCGGCTGGAGGCCGGCGTGCCGACATAGCCGATGGCCTCACCGGCCTGGACGCTATTGCCAACGGCAAGCCCGGTCGCCGCCCGGGCGAGATAGGCATACATCGAGGTCTTGCCATCATCATGGGAGAGCCGCACCACCGTGCCGAAATTGCTCTCCTCGCCGATCGCGGTGACCTTGCCGGCATAGGCGGCAACCACGGGCGCCCCCTCGGGAGCCGTCCAGTCGATGCCATAATTCATGGATGCGGCCGAACTGTCCGAGCCCTGCGGGCCGAATCTGGCGACGATCACGCCGTTGACGGGCGTGACCATGCCGCCATCCGGCACGCTGCCTTGGCCCGCCGACGACACGCATTCGAAGGGCGCACCCGCCTGTGGCTGCATCACATAGCAATCGAGATTACCGGTGGTACGCCCGATGCTGACAAAGACGATACGCCCGAGGCCCTGCTTGGAATCCCGCGGAGCGGGCGAGTAGATCAGCGAAATCGTGTCGCCTGGCTGCACCTTCTGCTCCAGGTCCTGGGCACGCGACAGCAGCATGATCGCTTCGCCGATCACCGGTGCGGGCAGCCTGTTGCGCAGCGCCGTGACATAGATCGCATCGAGCAGGCGTGGCTGGTTCTCCGGATCGACCTGCGCCGGTGCCAGCGGCGCCGCGAAGGGATCGCGCCGATACCAGGGATCTTCGGAACGCACATAGGCGCCGACATCGTTGAGGGCGATGGAGCCGATCAGCTCGGTCTTGGCATAAACAGACACCTGCACCGGCTGCATGTGGTTGGGATCGCCATCAACGGCGATCGCGCGCACCACGTAGCGGTCATCGGCCTCGAGCATCGGACGGCTGTAGAAGGCATTGAAGGCGTCCCCGGCCGCACTCGCCCGCTGGGTATCAAGGCCGAGATTGCCGAGCGCGTCCGTAAGGGGGATCCGAACCTTGGCCTTTTCGGCAAAATCCGCGACCCTGTCGCCTGCGCTGCTGCTCGAAGCGGCGATCGAAGAGGAACCGGTGGCCGTGTCGGCGCCGGGGGCGTTGTCGACCGCGCCGGCGGAAGCCGGCGCCTCCTGGGCGATGGCGATGTCCTCCTGGGACCCCAGCACCGCGACCTGCGATTGCGGAGTGGGCAGGTCGAGGACGTCCTTCAGCCGAAACACCTCGTTCTTGATGCCGAGGTTGACTGCTGCCTTGCGCTGCGTGTCACCAGCCAGCTTGATCAATTGGCGCGGAGCGCCCGCAAGCTGTGGCACGATCACCGGGTCACCGCTGAGATCGATGATGCGCGGCTTGATTGCCGCCCGTATCAGGGCCTCGTCTTCCGCTTCATTGTCCTCGCCCTGCACAGGAACCAGGCTGGCCTGCAGGTCGCTGTCGGTCACGGTGACCTGCTGCCGGGTTCGATCGGGAGCAAGCAAATAAATCGTGGTCACGGCCGAGCCGAGGCCGAGAAACACCAGAGCGGCAGCCATGGCGAAATAGACCAGCGCGCCTGCGGGGCGGGCGGCCGGCGGAGTTGGTTTGCCGGTATCCTTGGGAACATTCCTGGCCGGGCCGGCGCCGTCTGGCGCGGGCTTGGCGGTTTTCTTCGCGACCCGTGCGACGGGCTTGGCCGGCACGATGATGGTGGCGTTGGTGTCTTCGGCGGCCGCTTCGGTCTGCGGCTTGGCCACGCCCGGCCGGGAGGGATCCGCGGGATCGGAGGATGCTTGCCCGGCTATGACTGTCTTGTCGTCCATGGCGGAGGCGTGCCGAGGTCAGGGTTTGTCGTCGGGGCGGATGAACACCGTCCACGAGCCGGTATCGCCGGTGTCGACCTCCTTGAACTTGGCCTGCACGAAACCGCGCACCCAGCAATCCCAGGGCTGGTCCTGCACCTTTTCGATTTTGAAGCGCTTGGTGTCGACGCACATGTCCCAGCTTCCCTCGAATGCGCTGTCACCTGTGGCGGTCGTCGCATAGATATAAACATATCTAAGCTTGAGGCCGGCCAAATCTTCCTTGATCGGCGTGACGCAAGTATTGCCTGGCAATGTCCACCAGCCTTCGGTGGCGAATTTCCTGTCGATTTCCGCGCCGATCGCGACATTGTACAAAGTGACCGACTGATTGCACACTCGGAAAGCCGCTTCGGCCGGGTCGCCATGGCCCAGAATCAAGCCAAACGACGTCATGGCGAGGCCTAAAGCAAAGTGCGTTTTAGAGAAAACGCGCTTTTGCTCTAACTCCTTGTTTCGACGGGTCTTTGCGATTCTAGGCAATTCCAATAAATCGCAAAGCACTTTGGCCTTCGCAACCACAGACATTGAAGAAACAGCTTCGAGAGCACTGATCGACTGTATCACGCGATGACAGAATTTCGTATCCGCCGCACCTCTTTCTGTCTACCTCACAATGGGGGAGGCGACGGTCGAACGCCTGCTTTAAACTACAGTGGTATGGTGGATGTAAGCCGGTGGATCGCTTGACTTCCTCAGGTCATATGGCACAGTTCATGAGAAGCCGAGAGAATTCGCTCGCGCAGCGGCCGAACGTTTTTTTGGCGAGGCCTTGCGACAGCATTGCCAAGCCTGACAATCACACAACCAAATCCTTCGGGCGGCTGATCAATGTCCTGGTATAGCAAAGTCGCTTGGTCGGAAGGTCTGTTCCTCCGGCCGCATCACTTGCAGCAGGGCGATCGTTATCTCGAACACCTGCTCGAGGGCCGCACCAGCCAGATCACGCCCTATCCCTGGGGCTTCAGCGAAATCGAGATCGACCGCGACCTGGCGCAGCAAAGCAAATTCGGCCTGCGCCGCGCCGCCGGCGTCCTGTCGGACGGCACACCGTTCCGTTTTCCCGGTGATTGCCCGCCGCCACCACCCGCCATGGTGCCCGAAAATGCAGCCGGGCTGTTCGTCTGGCTGTGCATGCCCATGGCCCAGCCCAACAGCCGCGAGGTCGATGAGCCGGAGAGCGAAAGTGGCAGCCGCTATGTGGTGCAATCGGAGACGCTGATCGACGCTTCCTCCGCCTTGCAGATCGAGGAAGAGATCGACATCGCGGTGCCGCGTTTCAGCTACGAAATCCGCCGGACGCCGAAACCAGGCTTCGTTTCCATGCTCTGCGCCCGGATCATCGAGGTCAACGACAAGACCATCGTCTTCGACGAACGCTTTGCGCCGCCCGTGCTGGTGGTCGCCGCCCATGCCGCCGTCACCGGCTGGCTCGACCGCGTAATCGGCTGGGTGGAGACCAAGCTCGACGAGTTGGCGCGCTTTGCCTCGGACCCGCGCTCCAGCGGCGGCATGCAGAGCGTCGACTATTTCGTGCTGCAGATGCTCAATCGTGAAATTCCGGCGCTTCGGCATATGCGCCGCTCGAAATATACCCATCCCGAGCGGCTCTATGTGGAATTGCTGCGTCTGGCCGGAGAATTGGCGACCTATTCCACGCGCGAACGACGCGCCAACGACTATCCGGCATACGACCATGACAATCCCGGCGCCACCTTCGCCCCGGTGCTGGCCGACATTCAGCGCTTCCTCAGCGTCGACATCAGCCGCGCCATCCGGCTCGAAATCGTGGAGAAGGCCACCAACGCCTTCCTGGCGACGGTGACCGACCGCAATTTGTTCCGGGCTTCGACATTCGTGCTCGAAGTGGCGGCCCAGCGCTCGCTCACCGAGTTGCAGACACAGTTCCCGGCTCTGTTCAAGGTCGGCCCCAATACGCGCATGAACGAGATCGTGCACGCCCATCTTCCCGGCATCGGGCTTATTCATTTGCCGACGCCGCCGGCGCAGATCCGGGCGATCACCAGCCACGTCTATTTCGCCCTCGATCGCATGTCACCCCTCTGGCCTGAGTTCAGCACCGCCAGCGGCATCGGCATGCATTTTTCCGGCGACTGGCCCGGGCTTGAGCTCAATCTGTGGGTCGTCAAGGAAGACGTGAAGTAGGATGTGGGCACATGACGAACGGCAAGGGCCCGTTCGGGTCTAATCCGGATTCCGAAAAGACGGTGATCAAGCCCAATCCGGGCGGCCGGCGTGACGGCCAAGGTGCGCCCAATCCGGGCGGAACCCCCGCGCCGGCCCAGGATATCTGGGGTGGGCCGCGCGTGGCGGCAGGCGCTGCAACGCCGCAGCCCTACCAGCCCCTGGCAGAGACACCGCGGGCCCAGTCGGCCTTGCCGCTCACGCCCGCCACGGTCGATCTCGAAGCGCTCGGCGTCAGCGACAGGACCGGCGGGCCCAATCCCATCCTCGAAGCGGCCATGCCCTTGCTGCTCGTGCTCGCCAATATCCGTATCGCCAGGCAGGTTCCCCAGGTTGCGCCGATGATGAGCACGGTGGCGCAGGGCATCGAGACCTTCGAAGCCGAGCTCAATGCGCGGGGGGTTCCCGAACCGCAGGTGCGAACCGCCAAATATGCGGTCTGTGCCACCGCCGACGACATCGTGCAGAACCTGCCGAGTTCGGACCGCAATCTGTGGACCCAGTACAGCATGCTGAGCCGCTATTTCCAGGTGCGCGACAGCGGCGTCGGTTTTTTCGACGAACTGGCCAAGCTGCGGCAACACCCGCAGATCAATCATAATCTGCTCGGCCTGATGCATGCCTGCATGTCGCTGGGCTTCGAAGGCAAATATCGGGTTGCCGGCGGCGATGTCCCGCATCAGCAGATCCGCCGCGACCTCTATGAAACCCTCCGCGCCCGCGAGGCACGGGTGACGGATCATATCTCGCCGCATTGGCGGGGCCAGGACATCGCCGCCGCCTATGTACGGCGGACCGTGCCGGTATGGGCTATCACCTCCGTCGCCGTCGGCTTGCTCCTCCTCAGCTTCCTGGCGTTCCGCTGGCTGCTCGGCGGCATGTCCGACACGGCGAGCGCCGGCTTGCTCGCCCTGCATCCGACCGGCGACATCCATATCTATCGGACCGTGCCGGCACCGCCGCCGCCAACACCGCCGATCAAGGTCACTGGCCAGCTCGAGCGCATCCGCGAGCGCCTGAAGGACGACATCGCCGCCAAGAAGGCATCGGCCGACTATTCCGGCAAGGACATCGTGGTGCGGCTCCTCAATGATTCCCTGTTCGACAAGGGCAGCACCACGGTGCGCCCCGATGCCGTTGCTGCCATCGGCCATATCGCCGCTGCGCTCGACAAGGAACCAGGGCAGATCCGTATCATCGGGCATACCGACAACACGCCGGTCCGCGCCACCGTGCGCTACAAGGACAACCAGCAGCTTTCCGAGCAGCGAGCCAAGGCGGTCGAGAAGATCCTCGTCGCCGGCATCGCCGATCCGCAGCGTCTGACCACTTCGGGGCTGGCCGATACTGCACCGATCGATCTTAGCAACACGGCCGAGGGCCGGGCCAAGAACCGGCGCGTCGAAGTGTTCATCCCGCGCGAGGATCTGTGATGAAGCGCTGGATCATCTTCATCGTCAGCTTCCTGGCCGTGGTCGCGCTGTGCGCGGTGATCTGGCTGGTGCTGCCGCTTGTCGCCGTGGCCGGCATCGAGCCCTTCGACAATCCCTGGCTGCGGCTGGCGCTGATCGGCCTCCTGCTGGCCGTTTATTTCTGCTGGCTGGCCTATCGCATCTACAAACACGGGCAATCGGCCCGGGCGCTGGCCGAGAACATCGCAGTGCAGGAGCCGGAGGATGACGGCTCCGATGCCGTCGTCCTGGCCGACAAGATGCGTGACGCCCTGCTCACGCTCAAGGGCTCGCGCCGCACCAAGGGCGACTTCCTCTATGAGCTGCCCTGGTATCTCATCGTCGGGCCGCCGGGCGCCGGCAAGACTACGGCCCTGATGAATTGCGGCCTGAAATTCCCGTTGGCCGCCCATACCGGACCGATCGCGGGCAGTGGTGGCACGCGCTATTGTGATTGGTGGTTTACCGAGGACGCCGTCTTCATCGACACCGCCGGCCGCTACACCACGCAGGATTCCGACACCGAATCCGACCGCAAGAGCTGGCTCGCCTTTCTCGATCTCCTCAAGCGCCACCGCGAGCGCCAGCCCATCAACGGTGTGCTGGTGGCCATCAGCATCGGCGATCTCCTGTCGATGAAGGAGGCCGAGCTCGGCGCCCATGCCGTCGCCATCCGCAAGCGCCTGGCCGAGCTCAACAATCGCCTGCAGGTGGATTTTCCAGTCTATGTCATTTTCACCAAGGCCGATCTGGTCGCGGGCTTCATGGAGTATTTCGGCAATCTCGACCCCGAGGAGCGCAAGGCCGTCTGGGGTGCCACCTTCCAGACCAAGAACAAGAAGGAGAACCGGGTCGGTGACGTCGGGCCGGAGATCGACCTCTTGGTGTCAAGGCTGAGCGCCGAATTGCCCGATCGCCTGCAGGAAGAGCCGGACCCGATTTCGCGCGTGAGGCTCACAGGCCTGCCGTCCCAGCTTGCGGCGTTGAAGCCGGTCATCACCCGCTTCCTCAACCAGATCTTCGAGCCGACGCGCTATCAGACCAGTGCCGCGCTGCGGGGCTTCTACCTCACCTCCGGTACGCAGGAAGGCACGCCGATCGACAAGTTGCTGGGCTCGCTGTCGCGCGACCTCGGCCTGCAGGCCGGTGCCAGCCTTGCCTATTCGGGACGGGCCAAGAGCTTCTTCCTCGAGCATCTCCTCACCAAGGTGGTGTTCGGCGAGGCGGGTTGGGTTTCCACCAACGCCGCGGCGGTGCGCCGCAAGATCCTGCTGCAGACCTCGGGCTATGTGCTCGTCGCTGGTGTGACCCTGGCCGCGCTCGCCGGCTGGCTGACCAGCTATTACGGCAACAAAGCCCTGATCGACCGCACGGATGTCGCCACTGCCGCCTATGCGAACGATACGGCGGCACTGCTCAAGGAGGATCCAGTCGACGATGCCGATTTCCTCAAGGTCGTCGGGCCGCTTGGCAAGCTGCGCGATTTTCCCTGGGGCTATGACCGGCTGGACAGCGAACCGCAGATCAACGAAACATTGGGGCTCGGCCAGCACAAGCGCATCGGCACGGCAAGCGTGGCAGCCTATCGCGACGGGCTGGACCGGCTCTTGC
Organism: Labrys sp. KB_33_2; assembly: GCF_052114505.1. Lineage (NCBI taxonomy): Bacteria > Pseudomonadati > Pseudomonadota > Alphaproteobacteria > Hyphomicrobiales > Xanthobacteraceae > Labrys > Labrys sp. KB_33_2. The sequence continues at coordinate 128,530 of NZ_JBFREW010000002.1, forward strand.
GTCCGCGCATTCTTTTCCATCTCGAAAAACGGCTCGCCGATCTGCAGGACCAGCCCGAACAGCTCTATGAACCCCTCAAGGTCTATATGATGCTGGGCGGCGATCCCGCCATTCCGGTGGATACGGCCCTGATCGAGGGCTGGATGCGGGGTGATTGGGAAAGCCTTTATCCGGGCGAGCCCAACAAGGCGACGCGCGACAGCCTGAGCCAGCATCTCGACGCCATGCTCAATATCGAGGGCACGCCGCGTCCGATCGCCCTCAATGGTGATCTCGTCAAGGCGAGCCAGGTTGCATTGACGCGGCTGTCGCTGGCCGAACGCGCCTTCGCCATCATCAAGTCGACCGCGCATGACCAGAGCGTCAGGGATTGGACCGTGGCAGGCAATGCCGGGCCGGATGCTGCCGTCGTCTTCGGCACCAATGACGGTTCGCCCATCGAGAGTGTCGGCGTCCAGTCGCTGTTCACCTATGATGGCTTCTACGCCTTGTTCCTCGACAAGATGAAGTCGGTGATCACGCTTCTGCAGAACGAGCGCTGGGTCCTGGGCGACGCAGGCAGCACGCAGGCCATCGACGAGCAATACGCCAATCTCGGCCCCGATCTCTACCGCATTTACGACCAGGAATTCATCAAGGCGTGGACTGCGGCGCTCGGCAAGTTGAAGCTCAACAGCTTCGCCGCCGACAAGCCAGGCTATGCCACGCTGCGGGCCGCCACCGGTGCCGCTTCGCCGATCAAGCTTCTGTTCGAGTCCATCTCGGGGCAAACCAGGCTGACCGAGGCACGGCAGGGAGCCGATAGTGACGTCGGCGGCAAGCTCAAGGATGCTGCGGTGAAAGCCGCTACCAAGGCCGTCACCAGAGCTGCCGGCAGCAGGCTCGACGATATGGCAGCGATCGGCCTCGACGCCGCCAAGAAAGCCTCCGGCCGTGGCGGCAATGTCGAGGCACCCTTCGTGCCGGGCGCCATCATCCAGGAACATTTCCGCCGCTATCACGACCTTGCCCGCAAGAACGGCGACAAGAGCCAGATAGACCTCCTGGTCGAGCAGTTGAAGGGCCTCTACCAGAGCCTGATCGACGAGCAGGACTTCGAGCGCGCGGCGCAGGCGCGGCAGAACATGCAGACTTTCCTCGGCTCCATCGCCACCAGCTCGTCGCGGCTCGAAACCCCGTTCGACACCATGTTCCGCGATGCGATGGCGGAATTCGAGCAGAAAATCATCGGCGACAAGGTGGCCGACCTCAAGGGCGACCTAAAGGGCTCGGTAACTCGCGAATGCCTCAATATCGTCGGCAACAAATATCCCTTCTCGCCGGGCAGCAAGCAGGAGGTACCGATCGGCGAATTCGGCCGCCTGTTCGGGCCGAACGGGGTGTTCGACACCTTCTTCCGCGAAAAGCTCGCGGGACTGGTCGATACCTCCGGCGCGGCCTGGGGCTGGAAGCAGAACTCGAAGTTCAGCCAGGCGCTTTCGCCCGAGACACTGCATCAGTTCCAGAATGCCGCGCGCATCAAGGAAGCGTTTTTCAGCGGACGCGGCACCTCGCCCAATGTGAAATTCGCGCTGGTGGCGCAGTCGATGAGCCAGAAGACGGCCTCGGTGAGCTTCGAGGTCAACGGCACCAAGCTCGACAGCCCGTTCGGCGTGGTCTCGCGCGGCGATTTCGAATGGCCGGGCCGTTCTCCCGACGGCACCGCCTCGATCACCATGCCTGAAAGCGATGGCACCTCACCCTCGCTGCGTTTCACCGGCGCCTGGTCCCTCTATCGTTTGCTGCAGAAGGGCGACATGCGCCAAGCCGGCAATAAGGCGACGGCCCGTTTCGTCGTCGGTGGCAGGGAGGTCACCTATCAATTGACCTTCGACACGCTCGACAATCCCTTCACCATCCTGTCACAACTCAAATTCGCCTGTCCGTCGGACCTGTAGGACCCGTCGTCATGATGACAATGTGCGGCATGTTCGGAAAGCTGCCCTCCAAGCGCGACTTCGTGTCCTACAACATGCCGCGGCCCTTTCTCGACCAATGGGAGGAGTGGCTCCAGGGTGCCGTCGCCGCCAGCCGGCACGCGCTCGCCGAGCGCTGGCAGGAGATCTATCTCGGCTTTCCGATCTGGCGCTTCTGGTGCGGCAGGCGGGTCTTCGGCTCGGCGGTGACCGGCGCGCTGATGGCCTCGGTCGACGGCGTCGGGCGCTATTTTCCGCTGACGGTATGCGCCTGCGAGCCGCCGGACGCCTATCTGGAACCGCCGCCCTCACGCGGGCTCGATCAGTGGCACGAGGGCTGCGAGCAATTCCTGCTCCATATGCTCGACGATAATTTCGAGCGCGAGCCCTCCCATCTGCTGGCGCAAATTCCGTTTCCACCCCTCGTATCGCGCCTGCCGCCACCACAGCGCGACGGTGGCTTGCTGCTGTGGCCCGGCAGCGAAATGCCGGTCACCGACGCTTTCCGCTCGCTGGAGATGGCGGACGGCGATGCCCGCAACGGCGGCCGTAGCTATTGGTGGACGCATGGCGGCCAAGGCGCCCTTCTGGGCGGCCATCAGGCCAGGCTCGTGGTGGCCGAGGGCAAGCCCGACGCCCAGTTCTTGTCGTTCCTGATGACGGGGGAGACGATCTGATGGACCCTTGGGCATCCGGCGACCATCTGAAATTCGAAACCGCAGCACTGACCCACCCTGGCCTTGTGCGCCGCTTCAACGAGGACAGCATCTTTACCGATGGCGAGCGCGGCATCTGGGTGGTGGCCGACGGAATGGGGGGCCACCGCGACGGCAATCTCGCCAGCGCGATGATCGCCGATGCCGCGCGAGGTGTCGGCAAGAGCGCTTCCTTGATGGAATTCGCGGAAGCGTTCCGGCGAGAGATCGGCATCGTCAATGCCGAACTTCTGGCCCGTTCCCAAGGTCGGCCGGAGCATATCGTCGGCTCGACGGTTGCGGCGCTGCTGACCCATGATGGCAATTACTGCTGTCTGTGGGCTGGCGATTCCCGCTGCTATCTGGTGCGCGGCGGGCGCATCGAGCAGCTCTCGCATGACCATACCGAAGTGCAGGAACTGGTGGATCGCGGCATCATCAGCCAGGCCGAGGCGGCAAGTTGGCCACGCCGGAACGTGATTACCCGCGCCGTCGGTGCCATCGATGATTTCCAGCTTGAACATGCCACCGGTGTGGTAAAGTCGGGCGATTGTTTCGTGCTGTGCAGCGACGGCCTGACCGGACATGTCAAGGATGAGGAAATCCTGGCCATGAGCAACGGGCTGAGCGCGAACCAGGCGAGCCACGAACTTCTCAAACTCGCCTTGGCGCGCGGTGGCAAGGACAACATTTCCGTTGTCGTCGTCAATGTCGTCGACATAGGCGCGACAACGGTTGTGATGCGATAATGGCCGCCGATGGAACCGTCCGTGAACGATGACCGAACCCGGATCGCGATCCGCGGCTCGGCCGTGAGCATCGGCGCCGAACTCAACCAGACCTACCGCATCGACGCCCTTCTCGGCGTCGGCGGCATGGGAGAGGTGTATAAAGGCCACAACATCCAGACCGGCGATCCGGTGGCGATCAAGATCGTGCTGCCGGAATTTGCCGGGGACGAGACCATTGTCGGTCTGTTCCGCAAGGAAGCCCGCATCCTCAACCACCTCTATCACGAGGCCATCGTCCGTTATCACGTGTTCTCGTTCGATCCGGTGCTGTCGCGGCCTTACCTAGCGATGGAATATGTGGATGGTCCTTCGCTCGCCGCCCATGTGAAGAACGCGCCGCTTGCCCCCTCCGAATTCATGCACTTGCTGCGCCGGCTGGCCGATGGTCTGCACCGCGCGCATCTGGCTGGCGTCATTCACCGTGACATGTCGCCCGACAACGTCATCCTGCCCGGTGGCCTCGTGCAGAATGCCAAGATCATCGATTTCGGCATTGCGCGTTCCGCCAATGTCGGCGGCGAAACCCTGCTGGGCGGCAGTTTCGCCGGAAAATACAATTTCGTCTCGCCCGAACAGCTCGGCCTTTATGGCGGCGAGGTCACGCCCAAATCAGACATCTACAGCCTGGCCTTGGTGATGGTAGCCGCCATGCGAGGCCGGCCGCTCGACATGACAGGCTCGCAACTCGACATCATCGAGAAGCGCCGCAGCCTGCCCGATCTCGATGGTGTGCCCAAACAATTTCACGCCGTACTATCCGCGATGCTGGCCTCCGACCCCGCGAATCGTCCGGAGGACATGGCCGCTATCCGCGATTGGCCGGATAGTCCGGCAAGCCCCAAGCCGAAAGTCGAGAAGAAAGCCACCAGCGCCAAATCGGCCGAGGTCTCCCAGACAAAGCCTTCGCACGCCCTTCGTAACACGATTTTTGCCACCACCGCTCTCGCGGTCATCGGTCTCGGTGCGCTGGGGGGCTGGATCTATACCGATGGGAACCTCTTTTCGGGCAATACCCCACCCATAACTAGGCAGCCCGATAACAAGCAGCCGGATGGCAACAGCCAGGAGACCCTCGCCAAGCAGGAGGCCGAGCGACACGATCGTCTGGCGAAACAGCTTGCGAGCGCTGGCCAGGGCGAGGCCGCCCTGCAAAGTTTCCTCGACCAGTGCGGCGCGGACTGCCCCGATGATCTGGTCCAGCAAGCCGGGAGCAGTATCGCTGCGCTGAAGGAGCAGGCTGCGCGCCGTGAGCGCCTGGCGGCTCAGCTATCGAGCGCTGGGCAGGACAGCTCGGCCCTGCAGAGCTTTCTCGACCAGTGCGGCACGGATTGCCCCGATGATCTGGCCCGGCAAGCCAAGAACAGTATCGCTGCCCTGAAGGAGCAAGGCACTCGCCGTGAGCGCCTGGCGAAGCAGCTTGCGAGCGCTGGCCAGGACGAGGCCGCGCTGCAGAATTTTCTGGCTCAATGCGGTGCGGACTGCCCCGATGATCTAGCCCGGCAAGCCAGGGGCAGTATCAGTGCCCTCAAGGAGCAGGCCTCCCACCGTGAGCGCCTGGCGAAGCAGCTTGCGAGTGCCGGGCAGGACAGCTCCGCCCTGCAGAGCTTCCTCGACCAATGCGGCGCGGACTGCCCTGATGATCTCGCGCGGCAGGCCAGAGGCAGTATCAGTGCCCTGAAGGAGCAGGCCGCGCGCCGTGAGCGGCTGGAGAAGCAACTGGCGAGCGCCGGGCAGGACAGCTCGGCCCTGCAGAGCTTCCTCGACCAGTGCGGCGCGGACTGCCCCGGCGATCTCACCCAGCAAGCCCGGAACCGCATCGATGCGGCCAAGAAATTGGCTGCGCAGCATGACAGCCTCGCGGTGCAGCTCAAGGCTGCTGGCAAGAATGCCACTGCACTCAGGAGATTCCTCGATCAATGTGGTGCCGATTGCCCCGATGATCTGGCTGCAAAGGCAAAGGCCGCGATAGAAGGCACCAAATTGGCGGCTGTTACATCACCCACGCCGGCCGCGCTCCGGGATTTCGTGGCAGGCTTTGGCGCGGATAGCTGCTTTGCCGCAACGGCAGATGATGTAACGGCCAATTCCGCAACCGTCACGGCTCTCGGCACGGCAACGGTGGACCAGAGCTTCGCCGATGCCTTCAGGCAGAAGGCTGGCTTTACGCCGACGGTGAAGCTCGATGCGGTTTCCGACCAGCAATGCGGCTTCGTCGGCGCGTTGCGCCGCATGTCGGTTGCCGGAGCGCCACCTTTGAAGATCGTCTTGAGCAAAGCCGAGATCCGCGGCGGCGACGCGGATAAGGGCACGCCGGGTGACCCACTCACCGTCTCCGTAACCGGGGCAGGAGAGCGCAACATCTATCTGTTCGTGATGGACCACAAGGGCGGGATCCAGAACATCAATCGGCTCTGTGCCTCCTGCATCACCATGAAGGCAGGGGAAATCGAGGCCGGACTCAGCCTGTCGGCGCCGGCCAGGACCGATGGCGAGGCTCGGCCCTCCTTTTATCCGATGCTGGTATTCGCCGTGGCTTCGTCACGGCCGCTCATCAGCATCAACGCGCAGGATGCCTTCGAGGCGGATGATTTCATCACGCCTTTCCTGAAGGAGATCGCGAATGCGCGGGATGTCACCACGGTGGCGGGCTATCTCAAGCTCCGCGACCAGTGACGGCGCAGCGCGGAGCAGATTGCGGGCGGCGACTTGGTGGAATGGGGCGTGACTTTCCGCCCCCTCTGGCTTCAGGACCTGAGAAGTTCTACAGCACCTCCGGAGAGGGCTATTCCAATTTCGCGTGTAAAAGCTCGATGCAGTTTACTTAACTAAAGAGTATATCAATTTTTTTAGAAAGTGCTTTTGAGCACTTACCGAATTCCTTGAATCGATGAATATTTTCAGATGGATTATCGATGAAGCCTACTCGAAAGACTTTCTTATTCCTGTGCGGAGAATTTTCTCATGTCCGATTATAAAATCTGAAATTGACTGCATAGTAATATTTATAACATTGTTATTTAGAATAATAATTAAATACTAGAATAATACTCATGCAAATTTAGTGTAATATTTAATATATTTACCCTATATATTTACAAGTGCATTATTTATTTGTATAATTTAAGTATATTTTTTAAAATAGAATTATTGGAGTTTTAGAAAATAAACTTACTTCCAGTAATAATCATATGGAGGCCCTATGGCTGACCCCATTATCCTGGACAAGAACGTACTCACGTCGATTGCAAGGAATAATCAGCCGGCGGCTGAGAGTTTGAAAAAATACTTGAAGTCCGGAACGCCGGTCTATATTTCGCGCGCTGCTTATGACGAGTTGGTGACGCGGGCGCAAACTCAAAAACAGGGCGGCGAATATGATTGGCTGCTCAAGGATGCGCGGATCACGATTGCACCGTCAGGCAGCATCAAGGATCGCGGCGACGTCTATGCCGACAACATCCAATATACTCCCGCTCCCAATCGCCCGCAGTTGAAGGATTTCTCGCGCAAGGACGATACCACCAAGCCAGGCGACGTGTTCGTCGTAGCCCAGGCCAAGGCTATCAACGCGCGTCTGTGGACGTTCGATAGGAAAGTACAGAATGCGGCGCCCGCACTCGGCGTGAGACTGGCGCCGGAGTGCAGTATTGGCGACCGCAGCGGTGTCGAGGACGTAGCGATAGCACGCAAGCTACTCGGACTTAATCCACGCACCCTTGGCGCCAATGGCAAACCGGTGCCGCCGTCAGGAGGATCGGGAGGCGGATCTGGCGGCAGCTATTCAATCGGTGTGGCCGACAATACTGTGCCGGAATACGTCGGGCCATCCCCGAAGGGCACGGCAACGATAGCGGGGATTCAGCTGGCTTTCGAAGGGGTCAATTTCGTCCTCAATCTCGTCAATGACTACATCCAGAAGGGAAAGGTCACGCAAGCTCTAGATCAGGTCAGGCCGGGCATTGCCAGCGAACGCGCGTCGAATCCGCGGATGGGCATTCTGCTGTTATTTTACTATACCCAGTATCAGGCTTCCGATGAGAGTCTCATCAAGCCGGGCGCCGTGTTCGATCATTTAACCTGGGGAAAAGGGACCACCCGCGACGAAGCGCTTCGCGAGGCATTGAGCGTGCCGACACTATCGCGGGGCACCGGGCCAAACGAACGCGCCTTTTCGCAGGAAGTCTGGATAGCACCGCTTCAGAGATCTGCTGTCACCACCGCCAAATGTCCATTCAAACCCATTGCGATAGGACGGTTCTTTCTTGGCGACTCCAACAAGGCGAAATTCCAACAGGTGGAGTTCAACATTCTTGGTGGCTTTGACGATGTGGTTGAAACGAGCGTTGAACTGCCAGCCGACTCCAATGTCGATTTTGCCGTCCTTGAACCGCCAATTCAGGTCTACTGGTACAATATGAATGGGCGGCAATCCGTCAACGTTCCACTCCTGGACGATAAGACCGCGAACGAGAACACCATCAAGGTAGTCGATCTCGATCCATGGAGCCCGTTCCACGCGAAAGCAGCGATGGTCTTTCCTGTGGATGAATGGACGGAGAAGGTATTCGGACTAATTTCACCTACGGGAAACTATTTCAGCCTCGGGACCTATGTGAATTTCAACATGATCCGGTGGGTACGCGCTAAAAATATCCATCTGCTGCGCTTTTTGTAGCCGTCCAGGAAGAATTCGAGTGTCAGTCCGAGACGAGCCTCGGTCCGATGTCGATGCCGTTGCGCGTTCGCACTACGGCCAGCTTTCGAACAACTACCCCCCGATCAGCACGGTCGGCCACATGCCCACGATGGTGCCACCATGGGCGGTGAGATCGCCGATACGTGCCGCCATCTGGCCGTTGACATACACCGTGGTCGATCCCAGTGCGATCATGTCAGGCGGCCCGACGCAGATGCAGATATCCCCGACCCGGGCCTGCAACTGGCCGCCGGTGAAGACATTCACCGACCCCATCACGATCGGACCGCCGACATGCGGCACCAGCACATTCACCAGCGGGCAGACATGCATGTCGCCCAGACGTGAAGCAGGTTGTCCCATCAGCCACTTCCTGTTCCGCGTCCTTCAGGACCGAACGCGCGACGTTGCACCATACTCTGTCCGACTGCAGCGTTTTTGTCACGCCGCCCCGATCGTACAAACCAATCATAGGCCGAGGCCGCCCGAGGCACATCCTTCAAACGGGGGGAATTCGGGCAGAACTCTGCCGTGCCGCTTATTTGGAACCGAACCTGTCGAAGGTGCCGCCCCAGGTCAGCGTCAACGTCTGCTGGCCGTCATGCCAGTAGTAATTGGCCTGGATCGCCGAGTTCTTGAGACGAACCAGATCCGCCGACACGCCGATGGGCAGCAGCGTCTTGCCGATGTCCTTGACATCGCCGATGCCTGAAATGCGGTTCACCCGCTCGGTCAGGCCGGCAAAGCCGTTCTCGGCATCGGAAAAGCGCAAGGACAGGCGATTGACCGCTTCGACTACGAGTGCTCCGACGACATTGTCGCCGACCAGTCCGTCGAGCCAGTCCCGGAACATGGTCTTGAGCAGCAACTCATTGGCGATGTGCCCCCAGAAGGTGGGCGTAACCACGGCGCCATCCGGTGTGGCCACCACGAAGCCGCGCTCGTCGACATGGATGTTGCACTTGTTCTTGGAGACGGCGGCATGAAGGGCCGTGAAGGTCAGGCGCTTGCCCGTCTCGCCGAAAGCCCTCGCCGACGGTAGCGCCGAACGAGGCCTTGAGGGCCCAATGCTGGGGGTCTTCCTTCATGCTGATCATCGAGGCATTGGCCGGACGTGGACTGCGCGTGGTGTCGATGGAGAAAGGTCTCGGTGCGGGCGCGTTGCCGGCGCCAGGCAACTTCATACGGCCACCCAGTTCAGCGATGAGATCGTCCGGATCCACCGCCTCGAACGTGATGCCGTCAAGCGTGTTGTTCGCCACCTGCCAGGTGCCTGCCTTGATGTGTCTGACGATATCGATCGGGGGGGATCAGGTCCCTGCAGCGGGCCACGATCGTATCAAAGGTTCTTTGCTGAAACGCGTCCATGCTCGGTCTCCTAGTGCCCTGGCGATGATTGCGGAGGGCAGGGAGGCGATGATCGCGGGATCCTGTCCCGCATGGACCGGCAAGACCGGCTCGTGTCCCAAGATTTGCCGAGCAAGCGGCGATTGCCACAAGATTGACGCCAAACAGAGGTCTTGGCAAGTTGGAGGAAAGAGCGCACATGAATGGGTACTGGCGATATCGGGCAAATATGCAGGGCCGATCCTTGCACGGTCGATCGCCGTTTTGCCGTGAAAACAACGCCGAACCGGACGATATCTTCCGATGACAGAAGCTCCTGCCACGCAAGCGCCCCAGCCTCTCATTCGCGTTGCCGTTGTCGAAGACGATCCTGCGGCCCTGGAACGCATCACCGCGGCACTGGAGTCTGTGCCGGACATTTCGGTCATCGCCAGTGCGCCGAACACCGCCAATGGAAAAACCATGATCGACAAGGGTGGGTTCGACGTATTGTTGTGCGATCTCGGGCTGCCTGATGGCTCTGGCATCGGCCTCATCCGCTATGCGGCCCAGAAATATGCCGATGTCGACATTATGGTCATCACGATTTTCGCTGACCAGGACAAGGTATTGGAAAGCATCAAGGCCGGTGCCCGCGGCTATCTCCTGAAGGACGAACGTTTTGATAGTTTTGCTGAGAGTATCCGCGAGGTGCGGCGGGGCGGTTCGCCGATCAGTCCGGTGATCGCCCGTCAATTGCTCAAGGAATTCCAGCCGCACGAGCAGGAGGCGGACAAGAAAGGCCTCGAATTGCTGTCGAAGCGTGAGCTCGAGGTGCTCAAGCTCCTGGCACGCGGTTTTACCTTCGTCGAGATCGGCGACATTCTCAAGATCGGCCGCAGCACCGTGGCGACCTATGTCAAGAACATCTATCAGAAACTCGAAGTGAATTCTCGTGCCGAGGCCGTCTTCGAGGCCTCGAGCATGGGCGTCATCAACATGCCACGCTGAGGCGCACCGAAATCTGACGGCACGGTCCGAAGCTCAAGCCTATCGGAGCCTCCTTTTCGCACGGGGCGAGCGCCTGGACAGATCGGCCCTTTGCCTGGGCCCGCCGGCGCTCGTTGGACTTTCCTTCCGTAGATCGGCCCGATTGCGCCCGCCTCTGCAAGCCTCATCTTAAGCTTGGAATCAATCTTGCGTTCTATACTGAGTTAGGAGAATATATTCCCCTAACAGGCTCAGTCATCGCCGCACGCTTCTCCGATCGTCGTAACATTCACAAGGAGGCGAGCAGGGGGAAGTCTTCGCCACAAAAGATTGCCGGCTCGTGATTTCATTGCGCCGGTGCCGGACGGATCGAGGCCTCCTGCGGGTGCAGCTCCTGCCTGATGTCACGCCGGAATCACTTGGCTTGTCTAAACTGGCTATTGGGCCAGTCTCGTTTCCCGAAATTCCCGCAGCACGGCCGGTTTTGCTTTGAGAGAGCCGGTATGTGCCATCGATCACAGTATTCGACAGAGGGGGCTCGGCGCCGGCCCCCCAAATAGGGGATTACGGGGGAGGGGGTTTGGCGCAAGATTGGTTTCGCAAGGGGGATGACACCGCCCGCTGGGCCGGCGCTCACCAACCTCAATGAATTCAAGCGCGATGGTTGGAACTTTTCCGCCGTTTCCTTCGGTGGGCGGGAACTCCCACCGCAGTGTCGAGGAAAGAGGCAAAGTCATGGTTGACAGCGGACAGAAGTTCATCAAGCGCAACCGCCCGCCGCGGGTTCAGATTCAGTATGAAGATCCCTATAATGCGGAAAAACTCGTCGAGATTCCTTTTGTAACGGCGGTTATGTCGGATCTGTCCGGCAATGCATCCGAGGTCGAGAAGGCGCCGATCGCCGAGCGCAAATATCTCGACATCGACATGGACAATTTCGATGACCGAATGAAGGCCATCAAGCCCGGCGTTGCCTTCAAGGTGACCAATCGGCTCGGCAACGCCAAGGGCGACGAGAAGATGTCGATCAAGCTCGATTTCGAGAAAATGACCGACTTCAACCCGGCCGAGGTCGTCCGCAAGGTGCCGGCGCTGGCGAAACTGCTGAAGGCGCGCGAGCAACTCGCCAATCTGCAGCGCTACATGGACGGCAAGGTTGCGGCCGAGGATCAGATCAAGGCCCTGTTGAAGGATCCCGAACTCATGCGGCTGCTCAAGGACAATAGCGAGCAGGCCAAGCCTGAAGAGAACTGACCACGGCTCCCGCCAGTAGACCAAGCCAGAAGATCAAGTCAGGAGTTCAGCCATATGGCCGAAACAACTGCTACCCCACAGACCCTTCCCGCGACCGAAACCCGTGATCTGGAGACCTTCTCCAGCCTGCTGCGCAAGAGCTTCAAACCGCGCAACGACAGCGCAGCCAGCGAGGTCGAAAACGCCGTCAATACCCTGGTCCGCCAGGCGCTCGAAGATACCTCGCTGGTCAAGGAAGATGTCCTTGATACCATCGAGTCAATGATCGCCAAGCTGGACGAGCAGCTCTCGATCCAGCTCAACGAAGTCATCCACGCGCCCGAGTTCCAGAAATTGGAGAGTGCTTGGCGCGGCCTCAATTATCTCGTCTTTAATTCCGAAACCGACACCACGCTGAAGATCCGCTTCATGAACGTGTCGAAGGAGGAGCTTTTCCGCGAATTCAAGGTCTATCCTGGCGCCCGCTGGGACCAGAGCCCGATTTTCAAGAAGCTCTACGAGGCCGAGTACGGACAGCTGGGCGGCGACCCCTATGGCGCCCTGATCGGCGACTATTATTTCGACCATTCACCACCCGACGTGCAACTGCTGCGCGACATCAGCAAGATCGCGGCCTCGGCGCATGCGCCCTTCTTCGCGGCGGCCAATCCGGCCTTGTTCGGCATGGATAGCTGGAACGAACTCTCCAATCCGCGCGACATCGGCAAGATCTTCGATACGCCCGACTATGCCGCCTTCCGCTCGCTGCGTGACCAGCCCGATTCACGCTATGTCGGCCTGTGCATGCCGCGTGTGCTCTCGCGCCAACCCTATGGTGCGAAGTCGGAGCCGGTGGAGGAATTCGCCTTCGAAGAAAATACGGACGGCCATCACGGCACGAAATATGCCTGGATGAACGCCGCCTATGCCATGGCTGTGAATGTCAACCGCGCTTTCAAGGAATATGGCTGGACGGTGCGTATTCGCGGCGTGCAGTCGGGCGGCGAAGTCGTCAACCTGCCCACGCACACCTTTCCCACCGACGATGGCGGCGTCGACCTTAAATGCCCCACCGAGATCGCCATCAGCGATCGGCGCGAGGCGGAGCTGTCTAAATCGGGCGTGCTGCCGCTGATCCATCGCAAGAACACCGACAAGGCAGCCTTCATCGGCGCCCAGTCGCTCTACAAGCCCAGGAAGATGGATACGGATGAGGCGACAGCCTCCGAAAACCTTTCGGCCCGCCTGCCTTACATGTTCGCGGTCTCGCGCTTTGCGCATTATCTAAAATGCATGGTGCGGGACAAGATCGGCGCCACGATGGAGCAGGACCAACTGCAGAAATGGCTGCAGACCTGGATCAATCGCTATGTCGATGGCGATCCCAAGAATTCGACCGAGGCGATCAAGGCCAAGAGACCGCTGGCCGCGGCCAAGGTCGATGTGTTCCCCGACGAAGAGAACCCCGGCTATTACGGCGCAAGGTTCTATCTGCGGCCGCACTACCAGCTCGAAGGAATGGATATCGGTATCAGCCTCGTCTCGAGACTGCCCGGTAGCCAGAGGTAACCAAAGGAAAGAAGCCGGCCTGCGCCAACGCTCCGACGAGCGAACGATGACTCATGTCCGTGTGGAACGGCCATGCGCATCGCAACAAAGGCCGATCATCCAACGCACAGGAGAGCAAAATGGCACAATCTGACGCACTACTGAATATCAAAGGTATCACGGGCGAAACCCAGCAGGATGGCCTCGATGGCTATATGGAGCTGCTGAGCTGGAGCATCGGCGGCTCCAACTCCTCGACCTTCGGCAGCGGCACTGGCGGCGGCAAGGGCAAGTCGGTCCTGCAGGACCTGCATTGCACCAAGGCCGTGGACAAGGCTTCGGCGACGATCTTCCAATATTGCGCCTTCGGCAATCATATTGACGAGGTGAAGCTCGTCGCGCGCAAGGCGGCTGGTGAGGACAAGCTCACTTATATCACCGTCACGCTCACCAATTGCTTCATTACTAGCTATCAGAAGAGCGGTGGATCGGATGGCGGCGGGATGGAGAGCTTCTCCGTCACCTATGAACAAATTCACGACGAGTACCAGCCCCAGGACAAGAGCGGCGCTGCCGATGGCGGCCCCATCGAGTTCACCTTCAACGTCGCCACGGGCAAGGATTCTTAATTCTTGATCCAATCAGGGACCGGGCGGCCGTACAGGCGTGACGGCCGCTCGCCTCTGCAAGGACTGTTTCTCAACCACGGTCCATAACAGCCTCTAGAGCAAAGCGCGTTTACGTGTGAACGCTTCTTTACTCTAACTCTTTGTTTCCAAGCCAATCCAAAGGATTGGCTAGAGCGCCTTTGCGATTCTTGCCGATTTCGTCAAATCGCAAAACGCTCCAGAGCGTGGAAATCGATGTGACCCGTTCCCGAGCCGCCAAGAGCGATCGTTTCGTTCCTCCCATCATGCATGCCTTTCGGGAGGCCTTCCGCCTGCGCGATGCCGCCAAGCCCATCGACACCCGCAACGATGCGGGCGAGCGCGTCATTGCCGGTCGGCGTACCTCGCCGCGTTCGGCGGTTGGGGAGGTCGTGCTGCGCTCTGAACTCGGCGAAGATCTTGCCTCCTTGCTCAACACTGTTGAGCTGGCGGCGATCGAGGACCTCAACGGCTGCGACGCCGTGGCCGCCTCGATCCTCAATTTCGGCGTGCCGGATCTGACCGCGATCGTTGCCAGCCCGGAAGCGGCGCAGCGGGTCGCCTATCTCCTCAAACAGAGGCTGGAACTTTATGATTGCCGGCTGGTGCCGGGCTCGGTGGTCATAACCAGTGAACCGCTCGACGACAGCGCTTCCGGACAGCTGAAGCTTCATATCAGCGCCGAAATGGTGTCGACGCCCGCCGATATTCCGGTAGAGTTCGTGGCGGATGTCGAGGTCGAGAGCGGCAAGATCAGAGTCTTCGGATTGTGACGCCATGAACCGTGAATTCCTCGAACTCTACAATCGCGAGCTTGGTATTCTCAAGGAGGAAGCCAAGCAGTTCGCGGTCGAATTTCCCGGCGTAGCCGAGCGCCTGGGCGGGCTTTTGGAGAACAACACGGATCCGATGATCGCGGGGCTGCTCGAAGGTACCGCTTATCTGGCCTCCCGCGTACAGCTCAAGCTCAAGCATGAATATGCCGAGTTCACCGACAATTTACTCGACCAGCTTCTGCCCGATTATCTGGCACCGGTACCGTCGGCGGCGCTGCTGCGAGTGGAACCGCCCTATGGCGATCCCAATCTCAAGGACGGCATGAAGATCGCCGCCGGCTGCTATGCCGATGCGCGCTTCGTCGAGCGGGAACGCCGCATTGCCTGTAAATACCGCCTCGCTAGCGAGATCACGTTATGGCCGTTCGAACTCGGCCAAGCCGAATTCCTGAGCGGGCCGGCGACGTTGCAGGCGCTCGGCATCGAAGCGAGCCCGACCAGCCAAGCGGGCTTGCGGCTTTCCCTGTTGCGGCGCTCCGCGGCCGATCGCCTTACCGAGCCCGCCGACAAGCAGGTGGCACAGCGGCCCGACTGCTGGTTTGCCAATTGCCGGACCGATGAGCTGACCTTCCATCTCATTGGCCATGAGGGCGATGCGGTCAGGCTCTATGAGCAGCTCTTCGGCGCCGCCACCGGCATCTATTTTCGCTATCTCGATGAGGCCGGCGACCCCATCATCGTGCCGCTGCCCAAGAGCTGTCTGACCCAGATCGGCTTTGCTCCCGACGAGCCGCTGTTTCCTTCCGATCGGCGGGTGTTCAGGGGTTTTGATCTCCTGCGCGAATATTTCGTGCTGCCGGCGAAGTTCCTCGGCTTCAAGCTAAGCAATCTCAAGCCTATCCTGTCGGCGATCAGGACCAATCGCTGCGACATCGTCATCGCTTTCGCGCAGGGAGACAGCCGGCTGCAATCGGTGGTGAGGGCCGACAGCTTTGCCCTATACGCGGCCTCCGCCTCCAATCTCTTCGAGATGCAGCTGGCGCGCGTGCCGATAAGAGACAATGAGCACGAATATCACATCGTCACCGATCGTTCGCGCCATCTCGATTTCGAAGCCCACCGCCTAATCAGGATGCATGCCCACGTCACCGGCAGTAGCGACAAGATGGAGGTGTTTCCACTCTATGCCGCGCCCCCGCTCGGTGTCTCCACCACCGAGACGATGTTCTATACCGTGCGGCGCCTGCCGCGCCGTCGCTCGCAGGAGGAGCGGCGCAATGCCCAGCCGACACAATATGTCGGCAGCGACATGTTCGTTACGCTCACCAACCATCGCGACAGGGCGGATGGCCTCCATGTCGCCGAGCTCAGCCTGCGGGCTCTGTGTTCGAACCGCCACCTCACCGAGCATCTGCCTATCGGGCAGGGGGGCGCCGACTTCATTCTTGAAGACAGGACCACGTTGAGGGTCGATTGCGTGGTCGGGCCGACCCTGCCGCGCGATTCCATCGCGACCGATCCCGAGGCGCGCGGCCAGCATGGCGCGGGCGGCACCTCGGCCTGGCGGCTGATCAGCATGCTGAGCCTCAATCATTTCGGGCTCTCCGGCTATGGCACGCGGGATTCGGCGGCATCGCTACGCGAAATCCTCTCGCTCTTCGCCACTCGCGGCAGCGCCGCTATCGAGAGGCGCATCCAGGGCATCCTCGCCGTCGACAGCAAGCCGATCACCCGGCGCATCCGTCAACGTACCGGCGCGGGCGTCGTACGCGGGCTGGAAGTCACGGTGACACTCGACGAGAAACATTTCGAGGGCAGTGGCATCTTTGTGCTCGGCGCCATCCTCGATCGCTTTCTTACCGAATATGTCGGCCTGAACAACGTGGTCGAGACGGTCATCCGCTCGACCGAACGCGGTGAGATCATGCGCTGGCCGGCACAGCTCGGGCGGCGGACCCAGCTATGAGTGGGCCTGCCTCCCTTCCGCATGAACCGGGGAACTACGATTTCCTCGACCTCATGCGTCGCCTCGAACATCTGGCGGGCACCAAGCCGCGCATCGGCGAAAGCGCCTCCTCGGCCGAGGCCGTGGCGAAGCTGGGCCAGCAGCCCCATATCGATTTTTCCGACGCCAATGTCAGTCGCATCGGCGCTTCGGAAGGCGGTCCTGCCGAAGTGGAAAGCCGCTTCCTTGGTATGCTGGGGCCGCAGGGCGCGCTGCCGCTGCACACCAGTTATGAAGCGACCCATTGGGCCAATATGCGCGAGGTGGCCTTCGCGCGCTTCCTCGATATCTTCAACAACCGCTTCCAGCAATTGTTCTTCCGGGCCTGGGCCAATGCCCGGCCGGCAGTGCAGGCGGACCGGCCGGACGAAAACCAGTTCCTTACCTATCTCGGCGCCATGATCGGCATCGGCACGCCAGCCATGCGCGGGCGCGGCCGGCTCCATGATTTCTCCAAGCTGGCGCTGGCCGGCCTGATGGCCCCGGCGGTCAAGAGCGCCTCGCGCATTGAGGGCATGCTCGGCTGGCTGTTCGACGCCAAAGTCGAGGTGCAGGAATTCGTCGGAGTCTGGCTGCCGCTCGAGGAGCGCGAGCAGGCGGTGCTGGCGGCCGGCAGTTGCGCGCTCGGTGTCGACAGCATCATCGGCCGCTCAGCTTACAGCCTCAGAGACAAGTTTCGCATCAGGCTGGAAGTCGCCGATCTCGACGAGTTGGAGACCTTCCTGCCCGACGGCCTTCATTTTGAACCGCTGGCGGATATCATCCGCTTCTATCTTGGTGAAGCCTTCATCTACGACGTCGAGTTCGGCCTGGCGGAAAGCAAGACCAAACCCGCTCAGCTCGGCGGTTTCGGCCGCCTGGGATGGACCTGCTGGATGGGCAGGGAAGGGGGCCCCGACGCCGTATCCGACCGCATGCGCTGGGACTGCCATTTCCATCCGGCCGAGATCCGCGCCGAGCGCCGCCGCAAACCGAGCAAGGGGTAGTTGCCATGGCCGACGTCAGCCTTGAAGTCCTCACCGGCAAACTCAATCCGCTCGGCTATGACAGCTTCATGCAGGCCTTCCGCCTGGCCCAGGGCGCGGGCAACCGCAATCTGGAACTGGCGCATTGGCTGCAAGCGGTGCTGCAGGCCGACCGCAGTGATCTTGCCTTGACGGTGGCCCATTTCAAGCTCGACGGTGGCCGGCTGCTGGCCGATCTCAGCGCCGTCACCGCCGGCTTTGCCATGAACAAGACCGAACTGCCGGGCTTTTCCGACGATATTTTCGATGCACTCAGCCAGGGCTGGAACTACGCCACGCTGATGTTTGGCGAAACCCAGGTGCGGACCGGACATGTGCTCACCGCCATCCTGAAGGAGCCGCGCCTGGTGCGCACGCTCAATGGTCTCTCCAAGCAGTTCCGCCTGATCGATGTCGAGCGGCTCACCAATGAGCACCGCAAGATCTGGCAGCAATCGGCCGAGGAGAATATGCGTCCGATGGATGGCTCGGGCCCCGTCGCGAAGGGGGCGGGCGGCGAAGGGGGCCCTGCCTCCAAGGGTACCGCTGCGCTCGATCGCTATGCCGTCGATCTGACCGAGCGTGCCGCCAGCGGCACGATGGATCCCATCGTCGGTCGCGACGAAGAGATCCGCCAGGTCATCGACGTGCTGATGCGGCGGCGGCAGAACAATCCCATCCTGACAGGCGAGGCCGGCGTCGGCAAGACGGCGGTGGTCGAAGGCTTTGCGCAACGCATCGCGGCCGGCGACGTGCCGCCACCGCTCAAGGGCAACAAGCTCTACGCGCTCGATATCGGCCTGATGCAGGCCGGTGCCTCGATGAAAGGCGAGTTCGAGCAGCGTCTGCGCTCCGTGATCGACCAGGTCCAGGCCTCGGTGACGCCGATCATCCTGTTCATCGACGAGGCGCATACGCTGATCGGCGCCGGCGGCGCAGCCGGCACGGGGGACGCCGCCAATCTGCTCAAGCCTGCTTTGGCCCGGGGCACGCTCAGGACGATCGCAGCGACGACCTGGTCGGAATACCGCCAGCATATCGAGAAGGACCCGGCGCTGACCCGCCGCTTCCAGCCGATCAATGTCGGCGAGCCCGGCATCGAGCAGTGCTGCAACATGATGCGCGGCCTGCTGGCGCCGATGGAAAAGCACCACAACGTCCACATTTCTGAAGCCGCTGTCGTCGCCGCCGTCAAGCTGTCAAGCCGTTACATTCCTTCGCGCCAACTGCCGGACAAGGCGGTTAGCCTGCTCGACACCGCCGCCGCGCGCGTGGCGGTCTCGCAGAACGCGACGCCGGCCGCCGTCGAGGATGTGCGCGTCGCCATCGAGGCGAGCGAGCGCGAGCTGAAGGCCTTGGAGCGTGAGCGTGATGTCGGCAATGCCGACGAGAAGCGTATCGGTGAGGTGACGCAGCTCATCGTCGCCACCAAGGAGAAGCTGGTAGCGCTAGAGCAGGCCTGGGGCGAGGAGAAGGCCATCGTCGCCGACCTGATGGCCGCGCGCCGCGATATCGTCGAAGGCGGCGAGGGGGTGGAGGTTGCCCGCGAGAAGCTTACCAGGATCATGGCGGACCTCGCCGCGATCGATCCCGAAAAGCGCATGGTCTACCCCTATGTCGACGAGCAGCCCGTGGCCTCGGTGGTCTCGGACTGGACCGGCATTCCGGTCGGCCGCATGGTGAAGGACGAAGTCGAAACCATCCTCAACCTCGGCGAGATTCTGGCCAAACGCGTGGTCGGCCAGGATCACGGCCTGAAGATGATCGCCCGGCGCATCCAGACCAACCGCGCCAAGCTCGACAATCCCGACAAGCCTATCGGTGTCTTCATGCTCGCCGGCCCCTCCGGCGTCGGCAAGACCGAGACGGCGCTTGCGCTCGCCGAGGCGCTCTATGGCGGCGAGCAGAACATGATCACCATCAACATGTCGGAATTCCAGGAGGCGCATACAGTCTCCACCCTGAAGGGCGCGCCACCCGGTTATGTCGGCTATGGCGAAGGCGGCCGACTCACCGAGGCCGTGCGCCGCCGGCCCTATAGCGTGGTGCTGCTCGACGAAGTGGAGAAAGCCCATCCCGACGTGCACGAGATCTTCTTCCAGGTCTTCGACAAGGGCGTGATGGAGGATGGCTCGGGCCGGCGCATCGATTTCAGGAACACGCTGATCATCCTCACCACCAATGCCGGCACCGACATGATCATGGATGCCGCGGCAAATGGTTCGGAAAAGCCGGAACCCGAGGCGCTGGCGGTGGATCTCAAGCCGCATCTGTTGCAGGTCTTCCCGCCGGCGCTGCTGGGGCGCATCGTCACCATCCCCTATTACCCGCTGTCGGGCGACATGCTGGGCGCCATCGTGCGGCTGCAGCTCGACCGCATCGGCAAGCGTATTCGTGACAATCACGGCGCCCGTTTCAGCTACGACGATGCCGTGGTGGAGAAGATCGTTTCCCAATGCAACGACCCGGACTCCGGCGGGCGCATGGTCGACAACATTGTCACCAACACGCTGCTGCCGGCGCTGTCGCAGCAGATTCTCGGCAAGGCGATCGCAGGAAAGCAGATCGAGGAAGCGTGGGTGGGGGTGGAGGATGGCGCGTTTGCCTATGCGGTGAGCTAGGGCATTTTCCAGAGTGATAGACGGGTATGCCGATCAAGAAGGTAATCTAAAACAAAGAGTTAGAGGAAAAGGTGCGTTTTGAGGAAATCCCGCCTGGCTCAAACGAGAACGTTCCAAGGACTTCTGGCACCAGAATGAGGATTACCCCATGCCTCTTCAATCACAGCTCTTTCGCGGCGATCAGAAACTTGAAGCCGCAGCCATTTCCGACCCCGCCCATATCATGCCCGGCGCTGTGGGAGATCATGTCAGGAAAATTCAGCAAGCCCTGATCGAGCTGGATGGCGCGACCATCACGCCGGACGGACAATATGGGCCGAAGACCGCTGCGGCGGTGCTCGCCTACAAGCGGAAACGGAACATTATCAATCCGAGCTATCAGACACAGGCCGACAACATCGTTGGCAAAATGACGATGGCGAGTCTCGATGTGGAGATATTGAAACGAGAATCTGTCCCGCCCGCCCCGGTTCAGATCAAGCCCATATCTCAGTTTTCGATTAGGTCTGCCCAGTCGAAGGTGGCATTCGTTCAAAATTCCAGTGCTTCTGCCGGTCGCATCGAGAGCCTTTCTGGTTCAGCTGCCAGGTTGGAAATTCCGCCCTACGGCGTCGGGAGCTTCGAGGTCCTGAACGCCGTTGGCGGCAGAGTGATGATCGACAGCGATATCGCCACCCTTCGGGATTCTGATGGAACCATGGCCGGGCCGGTGGGGGGGATGGAAGTGCGCCGAACCCCACAGCTTTTTCAAATTGTCAGTACCGTCGAAGCCGGCACGGCGACGGTCATGGCCATGGCCTCGGGCGCAAATCTGATCGCTAGCTTTCCGAGCATGGGTGGTCAGGCCTTTCTTCAGGTGAAGGTCGGCGTGCCCCCGTCCGGCGGCGCCAAGGAACTGAATCTGGTCGGGCAATTCGAGTGGGACACCGCGATGAGCGATGACGATCTCCTGCAGGAGTTGGCGGCCAATCGCTGGGAGCCCGGCACGCTTGATTTCTCAGCCATCCCAGGCGGGACAGTCGCAGTCACGCCCACATTCGGCAACATGCTGGGTGCCATTTTCATCCAGCCACCCGGCAGTATCAGCCGCCTTAACCTTTTCACGCACGCCAATAAGGATCTTATTGGTTTTAGCGGCCAGATCCAACGACGTACCGTCGGGCGGGCAGACGTCATGATCAATACCAACAGCTCTGGGGACAATCTGACGGCCATGGACCCGACGAGCATGAACAATCTCAATCAGCCCGGCGTATTCTTCGAGATTGGTTCCGGAAACCAAAAGAAAAAAGTAACAGTGGCAGAAATTCGTACTCGTTTCGCCGAGAACGCAATAATCGTTCTTTATGCCTGCCATACCGGTCAGCTTAAGAGCTTCGTCAAGTCCATCGCGACATTCTTCAACACGAAGGTGATCGGCTTCACGATTAACGTCGCCTACTTTCCTCCTGCCCAAACCGTGCCTCACAAATTCGTTCGCAAGGACATGAAACTTGGCCTTGCAGGCGGGAGCGCCGTTCCCGACTTTCGCACGCTGATCAATCAGCCGCAGGCAGTCACCGAAACGCCGTAAAGCGTTAAGGTTGCAATGTATCGTGGCGTCATGCTCAGGGGTAGTCTCGGATTTGGATCTGCATCGTCTCCTGTCTTTGTAGGATGTTCGGCTGGTGCTGGACACGTAATATAAGACATCGATAAATCTATTCGATCGTCTGTCGGTGAGTTGGAAGTATTTCTTCGGTCATCGAAGGCGGAGGAGACAATGTGACACCAAAAGAATATCTGGACCGATACACCTATCTGAAGTTCTACAGCCCGCTCAACAATGAGCTGATCTCGGCCGGCATCAGCATGTATGGCTCGGGCTGGGACTTCCGAAACGGCAAAGCCGGCACCGGCCAGGTGATGCAGCGCGAGCACGCGGCCTTCGCGGCGGCGCTCCGAATGGCTCACCATGGCAATGTCAACAAGCCGTGCGGGACCAAGTTCTTCTTCGACCAGCAGCCGCTCGGCCTGATCCAGCCGACCGAGGACTTCTACGCCACCACCTTCATCCAGGCCTTTGTCGGCAAGGGCAGCCCCGACGAGATCATCGATACGCTCCGCCTCGCTTATGCGATCGGCCGTATCGGCACTGGCAAGGATGTTGCGGGACAGCCCTGCGCCCGGGCGACGGCCCAGGCCTATGCGACGGATTTCATCACGCTCGACTGCAACGGGCTGGTCGGCAACTATTATGGCGGCAGCCCCTCTGCCTCCATCGATGCCTATGCCTCGACCGCCCGGCGCCGGACCAGGATCGGGGATATCCAGCAGGGCGATGTGGTCGTCACCCATTGTGCGGCCTCACCCTATGAGCATATCGCCCTGATCGACTCCTGCACCGTCAGCGGTTCGACAGCGAACATCCAACTGGTCGAATGGGGCTGGTATGGCGGCGAGGAAGTCCACTATTCGAAGGAAGCGAAGGCCTATTCCATCATCCAGGGGCCGGAAAAGGCCTATGGCATCGGTTGGGCAGCCAGAAGCAACGTCAAGCCGGTTGATTCCTTCAGATACATATTCAAGCGCCCAAATGATGAAGAGCCGCATGGATGGTCATGATCTTCCATATCGAAGACCTGGATAGTGCTTGGAATTATTCGGAAACATCGTCAAGAAGACAGCGAAAAGGAAAGCCATCATGGCTTTGACATCAGTTCGTTTCAAGAATGAACCCTCTCTGCAGCGCATCGAGGCCGGCAACGACGTTCTGTTGCGCGGCATGTCCGGCCGTCATGTCCATCTCCTGCAGATGGCCTTGATCGATCTCGGCTTCGCCATGCCGGTCTCGACCCAGAGCCAGGATTACAGCCCCGACGGGGTCTACGGCATCGAGACGGAATCGGTGGTGAAGGCGTTCCAGCGGCGCAACCCGCCTCTCGTCGACGATGGCAAGCTGGGGCAGGCGACCATCCGCGAGATCGACAAGCAGATTGGCGGATTCAAGCACCGTGTGAAAGTGCATTTCCGTTCGCTGGCCCTGAGCGACGTGCCGTTCGAGCGCATCCTGTCGAGTGCCCAGGCCGTCTACGCCCAATATGGCATCGAGATCTTCTTCGCCTCCGGCGAGTCGCTCGGCCTGACGCAGGAGGAAGAGAACCGCTTCAACGTGGTGGGTCAGAACTGCACCTGGCAGATGGATTCGGGCGAGTTCGCAGAGCTTCACGCTCTTGGAACCCCGGTTCCCGTCAGCGACGTGAAGCTGTTCTTCGTCAACAGGTTCCAGGAGAATAACGTGCTGGGCTGCGGCGGCCATGCCATCGGCAAGCCAGCCTGCGCCGTCACGCATGATTGCTCGCGTTGGGATCCGGCGCACGAGATCGGCCACGTCATGCTGACGAGTTCTTTCTCACCCGTGCATTCGGGCAGCACGCGCAACCTGATGTTCGCAACATCGAGCAACGGGCCGACGCCATTGGCACTGACCGAAAAGCAGCTAAAGCAAATCCGCAGCTCACCGGTTTGCCGCGCGGTTTGATGCATGTGAGTGGAACGAGGGTGACGGTGTGCACGGCGCCTTCAACGGCCCGCCGCTCTGGAAGCGGCACCATGACAATATCCCTCAAGGCTCCCAGGCGACGGGCGGATGGGAGGATCTGGAGCCTCTCGATCAGGAGCCGAGCCGATGAGCGAGATATTCCTCCAAGGGGGCGATGCTATCCATGACATGGGCGAAGGCGCCATGCGACCAGTCATGAGACGGTGCAGGCCGCACAAAAGGCGCTGCCGATACGGTGGCGGGGTCGGTCCCGTGCCGACATGCCTGCAGTTGACCAACCGTGGCAAACCGGAAGCCTCGCATTTTGAGGGTGTGGATGATGTCTGGCACGGCCTCGATGGTGCTGGCATGGATATCATGCATCAAGATGACAGCACCTGCCGGTGCACCGGCGCCGATCAGCTTGGTCAGGGGCGCTTCGTCGTCCAGCCAATCGAAGGAGTCGAAGTTCCAGAAGACTATTTGGCGCCATAGGCCAGCGCCACGCAATGCGGTCTCGATACGAGCATCGATCTTACCCCAAGGTGGGCGCAGAACATCGGGCCTATGGCCCGTTTCCGCCATGATGGCTTCGTCCGTCATTTCCACTTCGGCGATGGCTTCGCCATCTGTCAGTTCGGTGAGCGCCCGGTGGTCGAACGTGTGGTTGCCAATCTCATGGCCTTCAAGAAACATGCGTCGTACCAGGCCGGGCGAGTAAGCCAGTCGTTTGCCGACCACGAAGAATGTCGCGTGCACCTTCTCACGTGCCAGAATATCGAGAAGGTGAGGTGTCAACGTCGCGTCCGGCCCGTCATCGAAGGTTAGCGCCACGCAAGGTATCAGGGCCTGTGTTTCATGCCTCTGATGACCGGCAAAGGCGGGGCGGCTCGGCAATATCCATGACAAGGCCGCGAGGAAAGTCAGCATGCCTATGCATATCCGGTGCGGGCTTTTGCCATGCCTTTGCTTCGAACTGCCCTTCCAGATACGTGACACTGCCTTGAACCTCACCAATACCAAGTCTCGACCATTCCGACACATACAAGACTTGAACAACTTCACGATTTTCGACACCCAATCAAAGATCTGGCGAAAATCGTGGGACGGAACCAAGAGGCATTTTCATTGCCTCTTGGCATAAGACCTCGCGGATCGATCAAAAGGCCTTTCGAGGGAAAAAGCCACAGCCATGATTCCGTTTGTCATGGCACGGCCACAAAACATGCGCGGTCTGCAGGGTGCAGGAACCGGCCCCAGGCGTGGCAATCACGGATACGGCCATCGCGCCGTCGGCCCGATAAGAATGGCCCGGCACTATCCCCGCTTTCCGAAGGCCGATCTTGCCGACTATCGGCGAGGCTGCCGGGCATGTGGGACCTGAAGAGGAAGCCGTCAATCCTCAAAGCCAATTCGCATTTTTGCACCGCGAGACCACATCTAGGGTCCCAAAATCCGTTGCAGCTCTACCGACATTTCAGTGGAGGTCTGGCGCAGGGCGGCGACGAATTTTTCAGCCTGGACGGCGCGCTTGCTGCGTATCGGACGCCAGACTGACAGGCTGTAGGGTACCGAAACCGTCAGGCGGCGGAACATCACGTCACGACCCGTGTAGCTGGCAGCCGTCAAGGGATTGATGACAGAAACTCCGACTCCCGCCGCTACCATTGCGCAAACACTGGCGGCCGTGGTCGTCTCCGCGGCATAGTTGCGGGCTACGCCACCAGCGAGGAAGACATGGTCAAGCTTGTGGCGATAGGGATCGTTCTGACCGAAATAGATAAAGGGCTGCCCGGAGAAATCCGTCGGCGAAAGCGCCTCATGCATTGCCAGTGCATGATTGTTCGGCAGAACGCAGACCATATCCCCTACCGGGATGGTCTCGGTCGTCGCCCCTTCGGGGCCAAATAGATTTTCGGCCAGGCCAAGATCGAAAACCTGTGTTGTCATCTCGTGGCGCAGCGAATGTTCCTCATGCGAATGGATCGAGAAATGGACAGGGGGACGGGTTTTCACAAGGAGCCGGATTGCGCGGGGAATGATGGATTCCGCATAGGCTGGAATGCTGGCGATGCGGAAATTCGCCGCGTTGCGGGTTCGGATCGCGGAAGCGGCACGGTTGATTTCGTCAAGCCCGATAAAGGAACGCAAGACGACTTCATGCAGCAGGATTGCCTGTTCGGTCGGTGTCAGCCTTTTGCCGAAACGCTGAAACAGGTCGAAGCCGATACGTTGCTCCATTTCACGGATTTCACGGCTGAGGGTCGGTTGTGAGCTACCCAGCCGCGCCGCGGCAGCGGTAACGCTCTTATTGACCATGACCGCATTGAAGATATCGATCTGGCGCAGGCTCAAATTCATGTTCCACCCCATTGTCCCCGACCGATATCTATATATCGAGAATGAATAAGGGGTGCGAATGAAGCATTTCACAATCCGGTGGCGATTTGTAATGGCTTCGCGACACGAACAGAGTGCTGCGCGCCATCATGACCGATATTATTGAGATCGCTCCTCCTGCCACCACCGACAGGCCACCGCGTTGGCTCGCCCGGCGAGACGGCGCGCTG
Source organism: Labrys sp. KB_33_2 (assembly GCF_052114505.1). Lineage (NCBI taxonomy): Bacteria > Pseudomonadati > Pseudomonadota > Alphaproteobacteria > Hyphomicrobiales > Xanthobacteraceae > Labrys > Labrys sp. KB_33_2. The sequence goes on from NZ_JBFREW010000002.1 coordinate 154,907, forward strand.
TATGGCGAAAGTGTCGCGCTGAGCGATATCGCCAGGACGGTAGGCACGCCATTTTACTGCTATTCCGCCTCGACGCTGCGACAGGCCTATGCCGAGTTGTCCGAGGCGATTGCGCCCTTGGGAGCGCGTGTCTGTTTCGCAGTCAAGGCCAACGGAAACCTGAGCGTCCTGAAGGAATTCGCCCAGCTCGGGTGCGGAATGGATATCGTTTCCGGGGGTGAGCTGACGCGGGCATTGGCTGCCGGGGTTCCTGCCTCCCGCATCATCTTCTCGGGGGTGGGCAAGACCCGTGCGGAAATCCGCCAGGCGCTGGCCGCTGGTTTGCATCAGATCAATGTCGAAAGCCCTGCCGAGCTTGAAGCCGTAGCCTCGGTCGCGCGTGAAATGGGCCTGCGTGCGCCCGTGGCGTTGCGCGTCAATCCCGACGTCGATGCCATGACCCACGCCAAGATCACGACAGCCAGAAAAGATAGCAAGTTCGGCATTGCCATCGATGACATCCCGGCCCTTTATGCCGCAGCCTCTTCCCGCGCCGAGCTGCATATGGTGGGGCTGGCCGTGCATATCGGCTCGCAGATCCTTGATCTCTCTCCCTTCCGCGACGCCTGGACTGTCATGGCTGAACTCGTGCGTGATCTGCGTTCCAGAGGCCTGTCGGTCGAGCGTTTGGATCTGGGCGGAGGGCTGGGCATCGGGGACGACGTATGCGATGGCCCCGATCTTGCTGAATATGCCGCGATCATCAAGCAGACGGTGGCTGGCCTGGGTTGCGCGCTCAATGTCGAGCCGGGCCGTTGGCTCGTTGGCAGGGCTGGGGCGCTGGTTACCGAGGTTCTCTACGTCAAGGATGGAGCGGGCGTTTCCATCGTCGTTCTGGATGCCGCGATGAATGATCTCATGCGGCCGGCATTGTACGATGCTCGCCATCCTGCACTGACGGTACACGATCCGCGGGCCGATGCGGATGCACGGCCGAGCCTTCTTGTCGGTCCAATTTGCGAAAGCTCCGATGTCTTCGGCAAATACCGGACGCTGGGGCAGATCCAGAGCGGTGACCTTGTGGTATTCGACAATGCCGGAGCCTATGGCGCTTCGATGTCTTCGACCTATAATTCACGCGATATGGTACCCGAGGTTCTGATCGACGGCGAAGTGTTCAGGCTCATCCGGCGCAGGGTCGACATTTCGGATGTCTTGGCCCATGAGCAGGCCGGGCCATGGCAGAATACCACCCAGGCAGGATAAGGTCGCCGATCGTGTCGGCGTGGTGTTTCCTGGTCGAGGGTGGTGGGGTCGTCAGCTGCCATTTCCCGCTTGTATCTTGAAGGAGGCGCGTTTGGACTTGATCGTGAAGCGCAGTGGCGAAAGCTGGCAGGCTGTCTATGCAGACCAGGTCTGGCGCGCGGCTGTCGGTCGCAGCGGCATCCGCCGAGAGAAGACCGAGGGCGACGGCGTCAGCCCGGTCGGCTGCTGGCCGATCCGCCGGGTGCTTTATCGCGCCGATAAATTCCCGGCCGCCCCGGTATCCGTTTTCGAAACGACGGCCATCGATCCGCAGGACGGCTGGTGCGACGCGCCCGATCATCCCGACTATAACCGCCCGGTCCGGCTCCCGTTCGACGCCAGCCACGAAGAGATGTGGCGCCACGACGATCTTTACGACATCGTCGTGGTTCTCGGTCAGAACGATGCGCCGATCGTTCCCGGCGAAGGCAGTGCGATCTTCCTTCATATTGCCAGCGAGGGATACGGCCCGACCGCGGGCTGCGCCTCGATGAGGCGAGAAGATCTGCTGGCATTCCTCGCAATGGCGAGACCTGGAACGCGGCTCTGTTTCCAGGCAGACAACTGACAAAGGAGCTGGCAAATCAGCGCCACATTGTCCGAGCCAAAGGCGCAAAGATCAATCAGACCTCGGTTCAGTCTGCGGTGCCCGAGTGTTCAGACAGGACAACCGAGATCTCGAAAACCAGGGCAAACATGCCGTGGACCAAGGCCATTTACGAGGCGATAACCAGCGTCACCTCGTTCGTGTCATCGAATGTCATCGCGATCACCGAGGACGCCGCCGCGCCATGATCTTCTAGCGCGGCTTGCAGGCGGGGTGTATCGGCGATGACCTTCCTCATGCGCTGCAGCTCGTTCGGGCCTGTTTGGGCAATCTGCTGATTGACCATGACCCGCTGAGGAATCGACAGCTCGTCAAGAGTGGAGACCGTCACCGTTCTGATCTCGCCGGGAGCCCGCTCGATAACGCCGTCATCGGGCGAATCCGGCGGATTGGTCGCGGGTTGGGCCAGGCTGGTGGCAATGCCGGCAGCCAGGACGATCGGTGCGAGCGTTGCGGGCAGAAGCTTGTACATGATGTCTCCTTTCCGGAAGATGGTCAGGGATCATCTTCGTCAAGTCTCGCACAAGAAGCGTTCGATCGTTTGCCCGTCAGGTGGCAATTTTGTGGATCGGAATATGTTGCGAGCGGCCCGGCATGGAGGATTCCCCACCGCACTCGAGGCGGCTTGGTTCCAGGCCACGTTCGCAACTGAACGCTGGTCGGCTCTCTAATCCCACGCGCTCTAGCCAGCCTTCTTGGCGTCCCTCAGAGCCCTTTGCAGCTTGAAGGCAAGTTCCAGCAGACGCTGCGGAATGGGTTCCCGCTCGACGCGGGCCAGAATGCGTGCCACTTCCTTGTCTGTGGATCTGGCCTTGTCACTCTTCTGATCGTTGTCCACTGAACTGCTCATCTCGCCGTTGGTCGGGGGCAACTTGCTCGAGCCGAAGAACGTCAAGGAGCGGTTTCCTCGGTCGCCTGCCAACAGACTAAGAGGTTTGTGCGGGGAAGTCACTTGCAAAGGTCCTGTCGTATTTGTCGTCCTCGCAAGTCGCGGGGACGGACTCGATATGGCCTTGCTAACCATCCTTACCGAACAATGTTCCGGACGCAGGACGCAATCCTCGCATTACCTTCGGCATAGGGATGTGCACTGATGCAACGGTGCCGGGTGTCTCATCACGGCTGCGGCCTCTCAGGCTCAAACGCGACGCGTGCCGCTCAATCGGAGGGCCCCTTAACTTTGACGCCCTGGCCGCCAATAGTAATTTCAACGGTATTCTTGTTTTGCTCATGGTAAATGTAGGCGCCAATACCGGCAGCCGCCACGATTACGACAATCAGCAAAATGAGGGTGTTGCGGCTCATGAAATCTCCCGACGCGATCGACTACGGGACATCAACGCGTCGTTGCCCTTCACGGTTCCGCTGTGTCCAAGACCGGCGGATTGGCCTGAAATTTCGGCGGAAGAAACTCGAAGATTGTGCCGTTCAATCGAGCAGTTGGTGACCGATGGCAATGAAAGCCCGATCCATGATCTCGCAAAGCCAGGGAAGCGTATCCTGATCTCCGGGCTTGCCATCCGCCAGATCGATGGCGGCAAGCAGCGTTTGTTCGACCAGCCGGTCGGCGGCAGCCTTGCCGGGAAGATATTGGCGTGCCCTGAGCCTGAGTTCGGGAAGGAAACCGGCCACGTCATTGGTCGGATCCCCGGCGAGGCCCTTGATTTCATCCTGCGTCCTGCGGCGCGCCGCAAACAGGGTTTCAAGCAAAGCGTGACGGTCGCCCGACTTGCGAACATTGTCGACATGTTTGAGATGCAAGGGGATGACGTCTTCGTCATAGCTGCTGAAGAAGACGAACGGGATCCCCAGTGCGAGCAGGCGGTCCGCGATCGGGAAGACCATCTTGCCATTGATGTTGACGTCCAGGATGGCCGCATTCGCCGAACTTACATGGCATTGCGCCGCCTCGATCGTTGATGCCGGCCCGAGGATCACAGCCCCTTTCTGCTCGAAATAGTCGGCCAGATCGCCCGCGAGAAAGATCTCGTCTTCGACGATGAGGAGACGTAGGCCGTGGAGTTGCTGCATGGGTCGTCACTTGTTTTGAGTCAATCCGGCCGAATGCGGCTGCCGCACCTTCTGCCCTGGTGGAGTTCGCGTGAAAACGCCGTGGCCTTTTCTTTCGAGGCCGGCGCTTAACGATTTCCACCAGTGCTTGCCTGTAACCACCCAAACTTGTGCATGTTCCATGGAGCGTTTGGAACAGTCTAAGGATCCGCCAGGAATGGCGCCGCGCCAGACCTTTACTGCCCAGACCTTTACTGCCTGGTCAGGCGGGCCATTGTTTCCAGCAATAGCTGATGCTGAACCGGTTTGCCCAGAACCGGCGCGTCGGGAACTTTCTGCCGGAAGGCTTCTGGAAGCATCTTGCCCGTGCAGAATGCGATGGGAATGCCACGGGCCGCGAGCAAGTCGACGATGGGTTCGCTCGTATCCCTTCCGAGGCTTATATCCAGAACGGCGGCCGTGATGGATTGCTGATCGGTGATCTCCAGCGCGGAGGCCAAAGTCAGGCAGGGACCCGCGATCCGGGCGCCGGCGGATGCCAGCGTATCCTCGATATCGAGCGCGATGATGATTTCATCGTCGGCAACCAGGATCGTATTGCCTGCTAGGATGCCGCCGGAGGACAGCTGGTCCTTTATCATAGAGTACTCCTTCCGCAGGGCCAGCATGGATTCGGCCAGATTCCGGCGCACCGATAAATGAGGCACCTCGGAAAATGACGCTGGCAGGGAACGTCGATGCCGCCTGGGCCAAACGTATCTGATCAGGCTTAGAGAATTACCGCCCGGTTCGCCATCCATACCGGGCAGAATAATGATCCGATCTGTAGACGGAATCCCATCCCCCGCTTTCGCCCCGATCGATGCTGACGCGTAAAGCCTTGATGCGGGACATGTCGGTCGTTCTCCCAATCTCTCCCGAACCGACGATGGCGATTGCCGCTTTCAGCATCACTCGGCTTTGCCGCTCGGGCTGTCGAATTGGCTGCGCTGACGGGCCGGTTCGGATTCGGTTGCCAGGGCCTCGCCATCTTCGGGACCTTCCGGAAATTCCACGGATATGTTGACGTTTCGGCGGTCTTTGAGATCCAGCGAGGCAGCAGTGACTGCGGTTTCGAAAGCCGCTTCCGGAAGTTCGTATCCGCCGCCGCGCTGGCCATCGTGCTCGATGACCCAGCCTTCGGCGGTGCCAATGATGCGATAGGATGCGTGCGACATCGTCGGTCTCCTTTGTCGGATCGGTTGCAAAACGGGTGAGCCGCGGGCGTCGGCCGCTCAGCCTCGACGACTTCAGGCAAACCCGAGGGTCCGCTTCAATGCCTGCTTGCCTACCGAACGACACGCGCGGAAGAGGGTTCCCCCGGCTGCGAGCCATTTTTGCCGGCCTCGGGGCAGACTTTGGGGGGAACCTTCCCGTGCGCGATTGGTTGTCGCCAGCAACAACGGTTGCCGAGGGGATCGACGGGTTCGGGAATGAACGATCAAGCGGGCTGGCAATTTCTCAATCACGGCGGCGACATGCTGCCTTCCGTCCGCGTCGATGGCTACAATATCGGCCTGCGCGACAAGGAGGGCTTTGTCGGCGACAAGGCCAATACGGGAGCCTTTCTCGGAAAGCTTGAGGAGTTGCGCCTGCTCTACCGCAAGACGGGCAATGATCCCCTGGGTGAGGAAGCCACCGAGGAAATCAAGCGCAGGCAAATCGACGACATGCTGATCGGCGACGATTTGAACAGCGCCGCACTCGTGCACGGTGCGTTGGAGGAATTTGCCCGCTCGCTGTCGAGCGTGATCCGGCGCTTCCTGCGAACCGCCTCCTGGCGACGCACCGAACGCATCGTCATCGGCGGAGGCTTTCGGGAAAGCCGTGTGGGAAGACTGGCGATTGCAAGAACCCAGGCCCTGCTCAGCGCCGACGAGGGCTCGGTAGAGGTGGTGCCAATCACCAATCATCCGGATGAAGCGGGGTTGATCGGCAGCCTGCATCTGCTGCCGCCCTATGTGCTGGCCAATCACGACGGCATGCTGGCGGTGGACATTGGCGGGCGCAACATCCGGGCCGGCATCGTGTTGAGCCAGGTCGACAAGCAAGCCGATCTTGGCCGGGCAAAAGTTGAAAAGCTCCTGATCTGGCGCCATGCCGATGACGAGCCGGCGCGAACGGCGGCAATTGGTCGGCTTGGGGAGATGCTGCAGGATCTGCGTTCGCGGGCGGAGAAGAACAAGATCAGCCTTACCCCGGTGATCGGTGTCGGTTGTCCGGGCGCCATCAAATCCGACGGATCCATCGCACGCGGGGGCCAGAATCTGCCGGGCTCCAATTGGGAAAGCGACAATTTCAACCTGCCGGCAGCCTTGCTCAAATTCGTGCCCAAGATCGGGGGGCAGCAAAGCCACGTCGTTCTTCACAACGACGCCGTGGTCCAGGGCCTGTCGGAGGTGCCTCGCATGGGCGACGTCAAGCGCTGGGGCATATTGACGATCGGCACGGGGCTGGGCAATGCGCGCTTCACCAACAAGAAGAAGGAGGGCAAAGCCTCCATCCGCTGACGCCGCCGCGAACACAGCATCCTCATGAGGTTGGAACCGAATTGTCTCCGGGCCGTTGGAAAACCATATATCAACGGAGTGGAGCACGATGCCCGAGAAAAAGGCGATGGAGCCCCTGGGACGCCCCAACGACAAGGGGCGGAACGAAGAGGCGGAAAAGCTCAAGCACGGCGAAACACCGAAAGACCAGACCGGTGCGCCCAAAGGCAAGAACCGCAGCAATGCCGGTGAGAACACCTCCTGAAAAGGCATGAATCCGGCTAGGTTGCTGCTGGCTGCGACACTTTTTACCATGAAGCAGATCCTGCCTTTGTCAGGCGGTCGAAGACTTGGCTGGCCGGGTTTTGGAGTGTATTTATCCGAAGGGCGCCGCTATTGTGATAGTGGTATTCTACCGTGCTTCGAGGCAGGGTGGTGCATCTCATATGCCGATCGATCTCGGAGCGGGTATCGAGCAATAGTGCCGGGTCTTTGAGATAAGTAGGGCTGGGTCGGCGTTGAAAACCAAGAAGGAGGAGCTGAGTGGAAAACCGACGCTCGCTTTTGGGGCGGCGGATTCGCACGAACAAGTGCCGCTCGTGCATCGGATGCGCCAGCAAAGTTCGCTTTTCCACTTCACCGATCGGCTCTATCGCGCACGCAATCTCGATCAGATCTATAGCGCGGCCCTGGATGCCATCGATGACATGCTGGGCTGCACGCGTGCATCGATCTTGCGGTTCGATGGCGGGGGCGTCCTGCGTTTTGCGGCCTGGCGGTGGCTTTCGGAAGAATATAGGGCCGGTGTCGAGGGACATTCGCCATGGGAGCCTGGCGACGAGGAGCCGGCGCCCGTCTATATAGACGACATCGCTCAGGCCGATCTACCGCCCGACCTTGCGGCGCTGACCCGGCGTGAGGGCATTGGTGCGTTGGCCTTCATTCCGGTCATGGTCAGCCAGGGCATGGCCGGCAAATTCACCCTCTATTATGAGGCACCCCATCTTTTCGCGGATGAAGAGCGCGAACTGGCGCTGATCATTGCCCGTCAACTGGGTTTTGCGATAGAGCGTCACCACGGCGATCAGACCGCCCGCCGCTTGGCCGCGCTCGTGGAATCTTCGGACGACGCGATCATATCCAAGAATCTCGAGGGGATCATCACCAGCTGGAATGCCGGGGCCGAGCATCTGTTCGGCTATGGCGTTTCCGAGGCGATCGGCCGATCGGTGATGATGCTGATTCCTCCCGACCGGCATAATGAGGAGCCCGCCATACTGGCGCGCATCCGGGCAGGGGAGCGGATCGACCATTATGAGACCATCCGCCAGCGCAAGGACGGCAGCCTGGTCGATATCTCGCTGAGCGTGTCTCCGATCAAGGATGCCGATGGCATCATCATCGGTGCATCCAAGATCGCGCGCGATATCACCGAACGACGCCGGGCCCAGGAGCAGCAACAACTTCTCCTGCATGAGATGGATCACCGGGTCAAAAACCTGTTCGCCCTTGCAACCAGCATCGTCAATCTGAGCGTGGCCTCCGCCGAAACCCCGGCGATGCTCGCCTCGATCGTCGCCGATCGCTTGGGCGCGCTGTCGAGGGCGCATGCCCTGACCCTGGCTTCCGGAACCGTCGACAACGGCTTCAGGAAAACGGCGACCCTGCACGCGCTGATCGAGGCCATTCTGGCTCCCTATGTGGAAGGAGCGCAAGGTGAGCGCAAGCGGTTCACAGTTGAGGGGGTCGATTTCGAACTTGCGGAAAGCGCGGTTACGCCGGTTGCGCTTCTTCTGCATGAATTTGCTACGAATGCTGCCAAATATGGCAGCTTTTCTACATCGGCAGGCCGGGTGGAGATCGAATGCGGGCGCCGTGACGGCGATGCCATCATCGTGTGGCGCGAGCTCGGCGGCCCGAAGGTACAGCCGTCGGGCGCGGAAGGTTTCGGTAGCCGTCTCGTGCGACTGGCCGCCAGCCAGTTCGGCGGATTTTCGCGCCAATGGCATTCTGAAGGGCTGGTCATCGAATTGACGATGGATCTGAGCCGCGTCGGCGCGTGATCCTGGCCGACGTCCCGGGGCGACGTCCTTGGGAACCTAAAGCCTTCTGTTTGGTTTTTGTTGTGCATTCGAAACATGAGGGATGCGCAATGGGAAGACTAGTCGGGGCCCTTGCCGGCCTTCTGCTTCTTGCTGGGGTGGCCAGCGCTCAGACCACCAGCACCGCTCTACCTCCACAGGGCAGCCTCAAGCTGTCGCAGATCATCGCGAAGGTCGAAGCCCGCGAGGGCTTTGCCTATATCTCGGAGGTGGAATGGAGCCAAAGCGGCTATTATGAGGTCACTTACATGACCACCGACAAGGCCAAGGTCGAATTGCATCTCGATCCCATGTCCGGCTCTACACGTTAGGACCGATACGCTCATTTGACGCGGCAATTGTATCGATGGAGCCGCAGGGCTGGCTCCTCCCGGGCGGAGGATCATCGTCGTACCGACATGGGCTATCGCCCAATCTTCCCATCCAGGCCGATCGCATGGCGGGATCGGCCTTACCAGGAAGGAGTTTGGCGCGATGGAAGAGCGGACCATTGAAGGCGAGGGGGTGAAGATCCAGACGCAGGCTTTCGGCAATCTCGACGATCCGCCTATCCTTCTGATCATGGGCGCATTCGCCTCGATGGCCTGGTGGCCCGATGACTTCGCGGAATTGCTTGCCGCGGGTGGCCGTTATGTCATCCGCTATGACAACAGGGACACCGGCCTGTCGACGGCCTATGTGCCGGGAACAGCCAAGTACACACTCGAGGACATGGCGAAGGATGCCATGGCTGTGCTCAGTGGCTACAATCTGCAGGCAGGTCATCTGGTCGGCATGTCGATGGGTGGGGTCATTGCCCAGTTGGCCGCACTCATCAGGCCGCATCGGGTCAAGACGTTGACCATCGTCAGCTCCACGCCGCTCGGCGTCGAGTGGTTGCCGCCGCCCGACGACGACTACAGGAGGCACATGGCCACGCTCGACCATCTGGATTGGAATGATCGGGATCAGGTGGCGGATTTTCTGGCCCGCGACGCCGAGGCGGTCGCAAGCAAACGCCACCCGCATGATGCCAGCGCAGCCCGGCGTCTGATCGAAAGGGATCTGGCTCGTTCGCCATCCTTTTCGAGCCTGCAGAACCATTTGGCGGCGGCGGCCCCGTCGCCCGTCCGAGCCAAAGCCGCTGATATCCAGATTCCCACCCTGGTCGTGCATGGCATGGCGGATCCGGTGTTTCCGATCGCCCATGCCCATGCCATGGTGGCGGCCATCAAGGGAGCGCGCCTCGTCTCCATCGAGGGCGGCGGCCACGAACTGCATGCCGAGGACTGGCCGCAGATCGCACGGGAAATCCTGCTCCACACTTCCGTCATTCACGTTGGAAGATTGTGAGAACCGGGCCTTGTCCTCGATCCTTGTCTCGGTGGAGGAGTGTCTTCTGACTGTTCCTCGCCCAGCCGTCGCCGGGCATGCCACAAAGGCAGCACATACCACAGCCCCAGCAGCAGTGCGGCCGAGAGGCCGGCGAGCAGATTTGCAAGCCCATCTCTTTGGGCGATCTTCTGCACGACCACGTGGACGTCCGCACAGAGGCCGAGAGCCAGAAAGACGGTTGCAGCCAGGACGAGCCGACTCGCAACCTCATAAAACTCTTCGGTATCACGGCCGCGGTAGCCCAGCCGGTGGTAGGAGGCCGGGGCCATCAGCAGAATGGTGGACAACGCCACCAGCCCGAGCGCCAAGCCGTGCACGAGCTTAGCAGACGGGGGCAGGCGTTCGAAGCCCTCGGTCAGGATGATGGCCAGTTGAAAGCCCAGAAGGGCCTGTGCACCGGGCAGAACCACGCGCGCCTCGGTCAGGACGTGTTCGACCTTGGTGCCAATGGAGGTTTCCTGGGCGATCGGCATAGGTTGTTCCCGCTGTTGCCGGCATTGAAAGAGCGGCAGGCCGTACCAGGTGCCCAATGCGAGGACGGACCCGGCCAATGCTGCGGCCACGCCGGTGGCGAAGCCGGCGACACGGATCCCGGCTATGTAAAGAGCGAACCCCAGCGCCAGTGCGAATGGCAGCAAGGTTGCAACCATCGCCCATTTGACCGTTTCTTCAACCCCAGGAGCGGCGTGCCCCTTGTGGACGATGCGATGGTGCGCGCTGGGGAAGACCAGAAAGCCCAGAACCAGCACCATGAGGCCGAGCACGATGATCTCGATGGCCTTTTCGGCGGGCGTGAGATGTTCGAAGGCGTCCTGGAAAGGAGCCTGCAATTGAAAACCCAGCAGGATTTGTGCCCCGAGCATCAAGGTGCGGGATTCATCGAGAGCTGCCTTGACCCTGCCCATCTTCACCTCGTGGCCCGAACGGGCACGCTCAACCGGCGGCGATCGCCAGGGTCAGCAGGCAAAAGGCCAGTACGGCGGCTCCAGGCTTCCAATCAAGGCCAGGGATCGCCGCGCCAACCACGGCGGCAACGATCGATAGAGCGACCTCCAGGCAAGCCAGAAGCCATAAATGGGCCACCCCTCCGACAGCGAGTGCCACGAGGTGGGAGAGCAGGAGAAAGACCACGATCAGTGTGAGCCGCACGAAGCCTTGATAGGCGTGACGATGCTCGGCGAAGTCGAAGGATTTTCTATGCGGTTGCATCATTCGTACCTCCCTCATCGACGAATGAAATCTGGGCCTTACCCGCTCCTCAGGCTGCGGGCCGGACCTCGACTGCAACCGGGGAGGCCGGCCGCGAGTCTGTTTCCTAAGCCGGATGCGGCAGGTTTGTTCCATTGACTGCGCGTTTGGAGGCTGTCTCACGCTAGGACAGCGGGGCGTGCCTGAGGTGACTTCATCGTGCCTGTACCCTTTTTGCGAGGATGGCGTGGACCTTGCGTAGATCCTCGATGAAGGCAGAACGGGCGCGCGCAGCCATATCGGAGTCCGGGATGCGCAGCAGATAGCTGGGATGGACAGTCACGAGAATCTGGAGCCCGTCCGGCCCGGGCAGGACCTGGCCGCGCTGTTTCATCACACCGACGCCACGGCCGAGCAGGGCCTGGACAGCCGTCGCACCGAGAGCCACCACCAATTCGGGCTTGATGATCTTCAACTCCCTGTCCAGCCACCATTTGCAGGCCTGCACCTCGCCGGCATTGGGCCTTTCATGAATCCGGCGCTTGCCCCGGCGTTCGAATTTGAAATGCTTGACGGCGTTGGTGAGGTAGCACGCGTCGCGATCGAGTTCTGCATCCTGGAGGCATCTGTCGAGCAACCGGCCGGCCGGCCCGACAAAAGGGCGCCCCTGCCGGTCCTCCTGATCGCCCGGCTGCTCGCCGACCAGAACCAGGCGGGTATCTTCCCGACCTTCTCCCATCACCACCTGGGTGGCATGCTTGTAAAGATCGCAGCGCTCGCAAACAGCAACCAATCGTCTGACCTCGGCGAGCGTGATGATCTCGTCCTGATCTGGGTCCAGGGTCTCTGCGCCGGTTGGAGGTCGCATGGCGGTACCCGTTCGAGCTTGCCGTAGCGTCATCGATCCAGATCACCTGATCGGTGCGGGGGACGACCTTTGTCCGGTGCGCGCTTGACTCCGCCGCCAGGCTTGCTGTGGGCACGTCGTTCTTCCGGATCGGTCGGTGGTTTCACCTTGTCGAACCGATATTCCTCTCGCTCGGTGGTGTAGGGCTGGTCGCGGTCCCTGTCCGAAGGCTTCGGCTTGCGGGTCATGATGTCTTCCCTCACGCTGCGGGCATGCCGTATCAGGCATGCCCCGCTTCGTGGCGCTTGCGCGTGGCGGCTGCTTTCTTGGCGGATGCGGAGCGTGCCGCCGCTGGCCGCGAGGCGGAAGCCTCGCCTCCGAGCTTGCCGCCCTTATGGGAAGCCGGATGGATCGTGGCTTTGCCACGCCCCGACCCGCCCGGTTTCTTGCCGCCACCATCGTCCTTGTTGACGGTGGCCCAGGCGCGCCTTTCGGCCTCCTTCTCGGATACGCCGCGAGCCTCGTAACCCTCGGCGATATGGTCGGCCTTGCGTTCCTGCTTGTCGGTATATTTCGACTTGTCTCCACGGGGCATGATGGGCCTCCTTTGTGCTGGTCCTCCAAACCAATACGGCCGTGCCAGGTTCCCGAATGGCCTCGACATGGCGAAAATCGTCGAGGAAATCGAGGAGGGCCCGCATGTCCGGACGCGAGCGATCCGATCAGACGGTCTGCTCTTTTGTGGCCAGAAGATGCAGCGCCGCTTCCGCGCGGCGGCGATAGCTGCTCGAACGGGCCTTCATGAACGCTGCGCGCAGCTTGCCGGTTTTGAAGGAGTCGAGGATGAGGGCCGGGACATAGCTCTTGCGGGCGACCGCCGGTGTGTTGACGAGATGATATGATACCTGGCGTATGACGGCGGCAATCTGCCGTTTGCGGCCTGTTATGTTAAGAGCCGGCGTCAGGGCGGCGAGTTCCTGGACGGCCCATTTGCTGGCGCCCAGCAGGCGCAGATCCTTGGCCGTGACGTCGATGCCGGAAATGTCGCGCAGATAGGCGTTGATGTCGCCTGCTTCGATGGGGTGGAGGGCGCCGTCCGCACTTACGAACTGGAACAGCCTCGGCCCCGACAAGGCGCGCAGGCGGCCGAGGGCGCGGGCGAGGGCGGCATCGTCCGTCATGCAGCGTATGGGCTTGCCGCCCTTGCCGCGAAACCGCAGTTCGACCCGGCCCGCCTTGATAGTGAGATGCCGTTTGAGCAGGGTGGCGGCGCCATGGCTGCCATTGTCCCGCGCATAGGCGGTGCCACCGACCCGTATATGCGTGCTGTCGATCAGGGCGACGGCGCAGGCGATGGCCTTGTTCCGATCCAGCTTCGGAGAGGCGAGGTCGCGGCGGACAGCGGCCCGGATCCTGGGAAGCGTGCGCAACAGCTTTACCATGTTCAAGGCCTTGCGGTTTTCCCGCCGGCGTTCCCACTCGGGATGATAGCGATATTGCAGCCGTCCCGCTTCATCCCGACCGACCGCCTGGATATGCGCCCGTTCGTCGGACGCGATGCGGACCTGAGAATAGGCCGGTGGAATGGCCAGGGCGCGAAACCGCGCCAGGGCCGCCTTGTCGGCGATCCGATGGCCCTGAGCATCGAGATATGAAAACCCCCGCCCGCAGCGGCGCCGGCAAAGGTCGAGTTGATTGGGCGATACGATCCTCAATCTTGGCATCGCTCCCTCCTAGAGCAACGTGCGATTTCTCCGAACCGCACTTTTACTCTAACTCTTTGTTTCGACGCGTCTTTGCGATTCCAGGTGACCCGGTCAAATCGCAAAACGCTTTAGCAGCGGATCAACGGCGCAAAAAGGGACTGGTTCCAAACGCAGCGAACACATCAGGCTATCCGCCCAGGGAACCCCTATGGTTGTCGAGGGTTAGGGAGAGTGTACCGAGCCATGTGTGGCGTAGTCCACGAGACGGTTGCCGCAAGGATGGCTGTGCTCAAAGGAGCGATACCATGAGATCCAAACAAGGCGGAACCGGCATGGCGCCCTATGCGGCCGAGTCTCGGCACGAAATCCGCACGCTTGGTCGCGATGGACAACGAAATGCTGAAGGGCAGCTGATGCCATCCGGCGCGGCGTTACCCCCGCACTCGTCAGGCAGGCTGCAGAGAGATCGGCTCCCAAACCAGGGAGCGTGGAAGAAGGCGGCACGAAACGCAAGCGGGCACCGCCGTCGTCCCAGTCTCGATAGAATCACAATCGACCTAACAGGAGCAGCAAGAGCAGAATGACGACGACAAGGCCGAGGCCGCCACTCGGCCAATATCCCCAGCCGGTCGAATAAGGCCATCTTGGCAGGGCGCCAAGCAGTGCAAGTATAAGAATAACGAGGAGAATTGTGTAAATCATGCTAATCTCCTTTCAATCGGTGGGTAGAAACTCACATGATTGGGAAATTGTTCCGTGTATGTATGATAATTACTGACAGATTTCTGAAGGCATATTCAGGTATCTGGAGAATTCCTTGTGAAGATTGGCTGAAATCGACATTCCGCGGCACGCTCGCCCTGTTGCAGATGCCGATATCGGACCAGTCAGCAATCTTTCTGGTTGGGGAGGATACGATGTCCCGCCTTCGTCTACTGGTATCTCTTGCGGGTGGATTCGCCATCGTCAGGCTGCTCGACGAAAATCGGCGTCTACGGGTGGAACTCGACGCCCGTATGGCCCGGGAAGCAATCTTGGACGAGAAGTCCAAGCGCGGATTGGGCGGGGAGCGCCATGCCGGGACTGAGGCGATGCGCTATCCTCCTGGGCAGTGGGATGAAGTGGATGAGGCGGCGGACGCATCCTTTCCCGCCAGCGATCCCCCCGCTTTCAATAGCCGCCGCACGACATGAATGGGCTTCAGAACATTTCGGCTCCTGGCGAGTTTGGTAGCGGTCTCGAAACAGGAGGACGACATGGATTGGAATCGCGTGGAAGGAAACTGGAAGCAGCTCAAGGGTCAGGTGAAGGAGCAATGGGGCAAGCTCACCGACGACGACCTGGATGTCATTGCGGGTCAGCGTGAGCAGCTCGAGGGCAAGCTCCAGGAGCGCTATGGTCTTACCAAGGACAAGGTCCGCTCGGAGATCGATTCCTGGTACGCCAGCCGGAACTGGCAATAAAACAAGCGCCTCGGATCACCGTTCGCGTGGTCCGGGGCGCGCTTGATTTCGGGGGAATCGCGGCCACTGCGGCGCGTAGCGCCTCAATCGGCACAATAGGTCTAACTCTTTGCTTGAATCGTAAAACGTTGGACCCGCTCTATCAAGGTCTGGGCATCATGTGGTGCCTGCAGCTTGTCGGTATTGTCGAAGAAGACGAAAACGTCGCGCCGTCGCGATATGTCCTCGGGCTGTCCCACCAGCCGGCTTTCGACCGGTGTCCTGCCCAGGGCCCACGCCTTTACCCGTCTTGCCCAGAGATCGATCGCCTCAGCATCGTAAGCGCTGCGATAGAGTTCCTTTGATCCATGCAGCCGGCAATAGATGAATTTCGACGTGACATCCATGACAAGCGGCCAGTCGACACTGTCAGCGCAGACGAGGGCCACCTCGTGCTCGCGCAGCAGTGTGATGAAATCGCTGACGAGGAAGCTTTCGTGTCGGATTTCGAGAGCATGTCGTATCGGCTGCTCTTTCGGCGTCTTCAGCCACGGTTCGGTGCGGAGTTTGTCGTCATGCTTCCTGGCGGCATGCACGGCGGCGGCGGTATCGCGAGGCAGTTGCTTCAGGAAATCCGCGAGTAGATCCGCATCGAACCGGAAACTGGGCGGCAGCTGCCACAGGATCGGGCCCAGCTTGTGCTCCAGGCGTAATACGCCGGAAGCGAAGAAATTGGCGAGCGGCGCCGAAATCTCGCGCAGCCGCTTGACGTGGGTGATGAAGCGCGGGGCCTTGACGGCGAAGACGAAATCATCGGGGGTCTGCTCGAACCATCGCGCGAAGGTCGTCGGCGTCTGCAGACGATAGAAAGTGCTGTTGACCTCTATCGTCTTGAAAACACTGCTGGCATAGGCGAGTTCGCTCCTGTGCGGCAGTCCTTCGGGATAGAATTTGCCGCGCCAGGGCGGGTAGTTCCAACCCGATATGCCGATGCGGACATCTGCACGGCGCATGCCGATCTCCCCCACGCGGTCCAAACCCATTTTTGATCAAACCGGCACCGGCACATGCTGTTCCAAGTGCGCTATCCAAAGGAACGAGCGGCAGCAATCGGGACGACGCGGGTATCGAAGATGAAGGACGGCGGGCTGCGGCGACTCGAATGAAGGTGTTGAGGTTTATCGCTTAGGGGCGGAACAACCTTCGCGCTCCCTGCGTTGAATTAGCACACCACACCATCTCAGCCGCCAAAGGAAGGGGATTTTCCTTGCCGGATAATCATGTGACCGAGAACACTGAGCGGACCGACATCGTAAAGCTGATCCCTGCCTTGCGCGCTTTTGCACGCACCTTCTGTCAGGAACCCACCGATGCCGACGACCTGGTTCAGGAAACGCTTCTCAAGGCTCTCGCCAATATCGATCAATTCGAACCGGGAACCCGGTTGAAGTCCTGGCTCTTCACGATCATGCGCAACAGCTATTGCACAAAGGCCAAGAAGAGGAGCCGTGAGGTGCTGCGCGGCGACGACACGCTGTTCGATAGTGCGGTGCCGTCGGGCGAACAGGAATGGAACGTCAGGATGGGTGAAGTCGGCCGAGCGTTCCAGAACCTGCCCGACAAATACAAGGAGATCATCGCCCTCATCGTGATCCTGGGCGAATCTTATGAGAACGCGGCGCAGATCTGCGGCTGTGCCGTGGGCACGGTCAAAAGCAGGCTCAACCGGGCGAGGGCCCGCCTGACCTTTGAAATGGGCGAGGAGGATTATAGGCAAGCGAGCTAGTCACGCACGCTCGGCCTGCCGCAATATCCGCGTTCCTGGTAGAAGTCGGAGCGCCTCGCCAGCCAACCGTTACAAGCTTGTAGCGGCACCGTGTTGGCAGGCCTCCTGTCGGGCGACTCCCGGGGAGCGGGCAGGGTAGCCGTCATGCATGCCTTCTCAAGGCATCACGGGAATTTCAAGGCATCACGGGAATTTCGGCTTCCTTGCAGGCTTCGAGGAAGGCGGTTCGCGCATCGTCGGGCCCCCCGATCCCGGCCAGAACATCCAGACAAGTCCGCTGCGCTTCGATGAATTTCGGCCCGATATCAGCAGACCATTCGTTCTGCAAATAATAGGATGCCTCTTCGGTGGAAGTCAGAATCCTGACGTTTCCGCTGTCGGCTCCGAGCTGGACCGGGCGGCTCCAGGGTTGGGTGTCCATATCACATCTCCTGATTAACAACCCGGGTAGGGTCGGATGGTTCCGGGCGGAGCGCGCCATGACCGGTTGGCGCAGGCAGGCAGTCTCCGCCCTTGAGGAACGTATCGGCAGGAAAAGGGTTTGGGGGCGACAAGCAGATCGAGAGAAGGAGGCTGACATGACCCCTACGATCGAAAAGGACAATGTCCAGCCGGCCCCGCGCGATGGGCGGGATACGCAAAACATTACAGCCGATACCGTTCGGCAGGGGCCAGCGGGCTGGCGGGTCCTTTATGTGCTGGTGGTGGGAACGGTTGGCGCTGCCCTGGCCTGCCTCGTTGCTTATCTGGCCTGGGCATATCTCCGATAGGATTGGGCCCTTTCGTTCCGACGCCATCGGACGGCAAGGCCGACAGCGACGGAGCGCAGGAACAATCGCACCGACGCTCGGTTTGAGGAATAGTCGCGGGTGTCGTCGCCAGAGCTCTCGCGGCGGTCATCGTCGAGCCTGGAGGTAGATCTATGGCGCCACGAGCGAACTGGAAGGGATTCCTGAAAATTGCGGAGGTTGCTTGTCCGGTTGCGCTCTACACGGCCGCATCGGCTTCCGATCGCATGGTATTTCACACGCTCAACCGTGCAAACGGCCATCGCGTCCATCGTGTCTTCATCGATGGCGAGACTGGCAAGACCGTGCCTCGGGAAGAGCAGGTCAAAGGCTATGAGACAACACCAGGCGACTATGTCGTACTAGAGCCGGAGGAAGTCGCATCCGCCGTGCCGGAAAGCGACAAGACTCTGGCCGTCGACGCCTTCGTGCCATGCAGGGAGATCGACGATGTCTATTTCGACAACCCCTATTATCTCGCGCCGGCCAATGGGGAGGCCGAGGAAGTCTATGCGGTGATCCGCGATGGCATGAGCGCCGGCGAGGTCGCGGCGCTGGCCCGAACCGTACTGTTCCGGCGGGTCCGGACGGTGCTGATTCGGGCGCATGGGCCGGGGCTGATCGCGACCACGCTCAATTTCGACTATGAGGTGCGCCCGGCCGAGGAGGTCTTCGATGACGTTCCGGACCTCACCATCGAAGGCGAGATGCTGGATCTGGCCAAGCACATCATCCAAACCAAGTCCGGCGCATTCGATCCATCGCAATTCGAGGACCGCTATGAACAGGCCCTCGCCGATCTGGTCAAGGCCAAGATCGCAGGAAAGCCGGTTCCGGTCCGCAAGGAGCCTGCCCGCGAAAAGGTGGTTGATCTGATGGCGGTCTTGCGCGAAAGCGCGGGGGTGACTGGCATCAAACCGGCGCGGCGATCCTCGGCGCCCCCCAAGGCCGCTCGCAAGACGACCACGCGCAAGACGACTGCGCATAAGACTCGGCGCAAGGCGGGCTGAGATGAGCGCGCTCGAACCCTATCACCACAAACGCGATTTCAAGGTGACCCCCGAACCCAAGGGACGAGCCGGTCGCAGGCGCGGCAACAGCTTCGTGATCCAGAAGCACGACGCCAGGCGGCTGCATTATGATTTCCGGCTCGAGATGGACGGCGTGCTCAAAAGCTGGGCGGTAACCAAGGGACCCAGCCTGGTCCCCGGCGAAAAGCGCCTTGCCGTGCATGTCGAGGACCATCCGCTCGACTATGGAGATTTCGAGGGAACCATCCCCAAGGGGGAATATGGCGGCGGCACCGTGGTCCTGTGGGATCGGGGCACTTGGCAGTCGATCGGGGATGCGCATCGGGGCTATGACAAGGGGCATCTGGAATTCGAGCTGAAGGGCGAAAAGCTTGCCGGCCGCTGGCATCTGATCCGGATGCGCGGCAAGCCACGCGAAAAGCGCGAGAACTGGCTACTGATCAAGGCAGAGGACGAGGCCGCTCGTCCGCCGGACGCCCCCGACATTCTGGAGGAACGGCCGGAATCGGTGAAGACGGGCCGCGATGTCGCCGAGATTGCGGGCGAAGAACCGGGCTGGTCATCCAAGACGGGCAGGATTGCTCCCAAGGCCAGGCGGACCCGGCAACCAGCAGGTCGACACAAGCCCGGCACCGTCTCCGATCCGGCCTCGATCAAGGGGGCAAAGAGGACGCCGATGCCGGATTTTGTCGAGCCGACGCTCGCGACGCTCGTTGCCAAGGCGCCGACCGGTCCCGATTGGATCCACGAGATCAAATTCGATGGCTATCGCCTGCAGGCGCGCATCGAGGCAGGGCGGGTCAAGCTCCTGACCCGCAGCGGTCTCGATTGGACCGGAAAGTTCGGCAAGCGGGTGCCGGCAGCATTGCAGGCCCTGCCGATAGGCTCGGCGCTGCTCGATGGCGAGTTGGTGGTCGAGGCCGGCACAGGAGCCTCTGATTTTTCCTCTCTGCAGGCCGATCTGAGCGAGGGTCGCTCCGACCGCTTCGTCTATTATGGCTTCGATCTCATCCATCTTGACGGCTATGACCTCCGGGCCTTGCCGCTCGTCCGGCGCAAGATGCTTTTGCAGGAACTGCTCGCCGATGCCGGGGCGGAGATCCGCTTTTCCGATCACTTCGAGGCGAGCGGCGCCATGGTCCTGCGTCACGCCTGCCGGCTGAGCCTCGAAGGCATCGTCTCCAAGCTTCGCACAGCCCCCTACCAATCCGGGCGCGGCAGGAGCTGGGTCAAGTCCAAATGCTCGGCGCGCCAGGACTTCGTGGTCGCCGGCTATGTGCCATCGACGATATCCCGAAAGGCGATCGGATCGCTCGTCCTCGGCGTCTATGAAGACGGGGGCCTGGAGCCGGTCGGCCGGGTCGGCACCGGATTCACCCGTTCGGTCGCCGAAGCTCTGTTCGGGCGCCTGGAGGGCATGCGCGTCAAGCAGAACCCGTTTGCCCGCCCGCTCACCGCCGAGGAAGGGCGGGAGGTGCGTTTCACGCGCCCGGACTTGGTGGCCGAGGTGGAATTCCGGGCCTGGACGGCCGATCGTCATCTGCGCCATGCTGCCTTTCGCGGTCTTCGCGAGGACAAGCCGGCAAAAGAGGTCGTCAGGGAGACCAGGAAAAAGGCAGGAACCATGGCTGCAGCACCGCGCCGAACCGTGAAGCTCACCCATCCCGACCGGCTCTATTGGCCGCAGGAAGGCGTGACGAAGGAAGGGCTTGCCGACTACTATGCCGAGGTCTGGCGCGCCATGGCCCCCTTCGTCGTCGGCCGACCGCTGGCCCTGCTGCGTTGTCCCGATGGCATCGAGGGACCTCGCTTCTTCCAAAAGCACGCCTGGAAGGGCGTGAACGAGCACATTCTTCAGGTGAGCGACCCCAAGGACCGGGATGGCGAGCCCCTGATCGCGATCGAGGACCTCGACGGCCTGATCGGCCTGGTCCAGGCTGCCGTCCTGGAGATCCACCCGTGGGGATCGACGCTCGCCGATTGGGAGCGGCCCGATATGATCACAATGGATCTCGATCCCGGTGACGATGTCGCGTGGGGCGAGGTCATCGCAGCCGCCGAACAGGTGAAGGAGCGGCTGGAACAGGCCGGGTTAACTGCTTTCGTGAAGACGTCGGGTGGCAAGGGGCTGCATGTAGTCGCTCCCTTGAAGCCGAAAGCCAACTGGCCGAAGGTCAAGGCCTTCACCAAGGCCATGGCCGATGCCATGGCCGCCGACAGTCCGGATCGCTTCGTCTCAACCATCGCCAAGGCAAAACGCCACGGCAAGATCCTGATCGATTATCTGCGCAATCAGCGCGGCTCAACGGCGGTTGCGCCCTATTCGACGCGGGCGCGGCCGGGTGCCGCCGTTTCCATGCCGCTCGCCTGGGAGGAACTGGCGCCCGCGATCGGGCCGGCCTATTTCACCGTGACGAATACGCCGACGCGGCTATCGGCCCTTGCCGCCGATCCCTGGGCGCATTTCCTCGAGGCGGCCGTGCCTCTCGAAGCCCGGACGGTGCGCAAAACAGCTTGAGAGAGGGCGGTACGGAGATCAGCGTCGTGCCTCGCGCGCCAGGCTCCGGCGCAGGGCATCCATGATGCTGACCACCTTGCCGGGCACTTCGGTCTTGGGCTGGGCCGCGGACCGACGCCGCCCTTTCTTCTTGGTGGCGATAATTTCGAGAAGACGCTCCTGCACGGGATCGCGGACCATCTCTGGGCTCCAGGATTTCGTGCGCCCATCGATCAATTTTTGCATGAGCTGCAGCGCGGCCTGATCGGGACTGATATTGCCGAGCTTGTCGAAATAGGTGCCGGGGTCACGGACCTCGTCGCCGAAACGCAGGGTCCACACGACGATGCCCTTGCCGCGGGGCTCCAGCATTACCGCACGCTCCCGCCGATACATCACCAGGCGGGCAATGCCGACCATATGCGTCGTCGCCATGGCGTCCCGGATGACCGCGAAAGCTTCCTCCCCGACAGGATCGTCCGGCGTCAGATAATGCGGCTTGTCGAGCCAGATCCATTCAATGTCCTCCTGCGGCGCGAAGAGTTCGATGTCGATGGTCCGGGTGCTTTCCAGAGCGACGGCCTCGATCTCGTCTTCCTCGAGCATGACATAGTCTTCCTCGCCGCGCTGATAGCCCTTGACCTCGTCGTCCTCCTCGACGTGCTTCCCAGTGATCGCATCGACATATTGACTGACGATACGATTGCCGGTCGCGCGGTTGAGCGTATGGAACCGGACTTTCTCGCTCTCCGACGTCGCCGGCGTCAGCGCCACCGGGCAGGTGACCAGCGAGAGTTTGAGGTAGCCTTTCCAGAACGGGCGAGAAACCATGGGGCTTTCTCCTGAGGCAAGGCACGTTCATGTCTGAACGCCGGGAGGCTCTTTCTATGTCTCCCGCACGAAGATATCGGCGTTTGTCGTCACCGCGTGGGGCCAAGGGCGCTCGGTGATGCGGGCGTCCGGATCGAGCTGACCATCGGAGATGACATGCCAGACCGTGTTGAGGCGGTCGCCGCGCGACAATCCGCTATAGGAACAAAGCAAATCTCCGCCAGCGGTCGAGGCCGCGAAGGCAAAACTGATGCAATGTCCGAGATGAAGGCCCGAGACGGCGATCTCCGTGCCGTAGAAGCCGCTTTCGAGGAGCGCCGTCTTGAAAGTGCCGGTGATCCTGCCTTCCGCATCATCGGTAATGGTGAGGATCGATCCGTATTGGTTCTTCCATCTGCCTACCCAGCTCATTCCAGTCCTCCCTATCGGCTCTCCCGCCCTTGTCGGCGCGGTCGCGCCGGGCGAATGAGACGATGTGCGCCGACGGGACGGCGTGCTCTCGGCATGTCCGCGAGGGACCATTCCTGAAGAAGAACAAGCTTCGGCGCGGATTGTTTCATGCCGCCGACCGGAGCTGTGGCCAATCTCGATGGCCTGAGCGACGCCAAGGCTTGCCAATCACCGTGGTGTGACGGGTAGCGACAAACCCAACCAGCCTCATCCCTCTGGATGCCTTGAGGAACTCCATATCCGCTGGGCAGTTAGATTCTCGATTACACGAGAGGGAACGGCCATGATGGATATCCGCGAAAATATGGAAGTCGTTGACGCCAATGATCAACATGTCGGCATTGTAGAAAGCGTGGAAGGCTCCTCGATCAAGTTGAGCAGCGAGGATATCCTGGATCCCCGGGAGCCTTTCATCGACATATCCCAGGTGTCCGCGGTCGAGGGGAACAAGGTGAGGTTGCGGCAGAAGGTATCGGCCGTTGCGACGCGAGCTTTCCTGTCTTCCGAGGAATAGGCAGCCGCGCTTGCCAGAGCGACGGCTGCCTCATGCCGCAACGGGTATTTTCCGAGCCAGTTAATGCGCGGGCGCGTAGGTCACGATTTCGCTCGCCGCATTTTCGACCGCTGGCTTGGAATAGAGCAGGGGCACATATTGTCCATCGGCCCAGAGCGGCGCGAGATCGCGATAATGGGGGCTGAAGGGATTTCCCGATTGTCCGGGCGCGTTGATGACGCGGCTGGCATCCCAATTGCCGACATCCAGCACCATGCGGAAGGAAGCGCCAGAGGTCAGGCGAAAGTCCGAGCTGCGATAGCTCGTGGCATGGGGCACGTTGCTGGCACCTCCGAGCTCGAGCGGGCCCACACGCATTTGCGCCTGGGTCGAGGGGTCGGCAAGCGACGTGAGCGCGTGATCGAATTGGGCATGGTGCAGCCGGCCCCAGCGCCATTGGCCGGCATCCTCGCCGAGAAGCTTGGAAACCTCCGCGACCGCCGCGCCGATGCTCCGCAGCAGCAGCTTGTCGCGTGCCGCGGCCGGATCGGTGCCGAGCGAGGCGTCCGGTTTCTCCAGAAGCTCGAACATCGCGCCGACGCTCGGCTTGGGAATGAGGGAGCGAGCCGCCTCCGGCACGGTGGCGTTCACCAGCGCCGGACCGATATGCTTGCTGATCCACACCTCGAACAGGGCGGCGGCCGCGCTGTCGCGGTCATCGCGCGCATTCCAACCACGCAAGAGCTGCAGCCCCTTGCCTATCTGGGGATCATCGGATTGCAGCGGCTTGAGGAGCACGATCAGCCGGCGGCCAAGCATGGTGGTGTCGTCGTTCTGCAAGTCCATTGCGTCGGCGAGGCTGAATTTCTTCTTGTCCTGCAGTACCTCGACGATGCGGTCCCAGCGGGCGGGATTGGCCCAGGAATCGAAGCCGATGCGGCGCTGCGCGACCGGATAGTCGGGCGGCAGGTTCATCTGGTTGGCGGTGGCGAAATAGCCGGTCTTTGGATTGAAGACGCTCGGCAATTCATCCAGGCGCAAAAAGCCCTGCCATTCATAGCGCCCGTCGCCCGGCACCGGCAGCAGACCGTCATAGCTGAGGCGGCGCGGCGCCATCCCACCCGGCTGCCAGCCGATATTGCCCCTGGTATCGGCATAGATCTGGTTTTCCGAGGGCGCGCCCCAGCGCTTCATCGCAGCCTGGAATTCAGGCCAGGTCTTCGCCGTCATGTAGTCGGACGAGCCGAAATAGGCCGAGGTTCCCGGCTCGAACCAGACGGAGCGAATGGTAAAAGCCAGATTGCGCTTGGCATCGGTGGCAAGAACCGGCCCGTGCCGGGTGAAGCGCATCTCGATCTCTTGTGGCTCGGCGCCCTTGACCTCGACCTTTTCGCGCACGATCCGTACCGGTTCCCAGTCCGTGCCGAACTTGACCTGATCGGGATTGCTCGGATTGAGTGCCTCGACATAGAGATCTTCCTGGTCCATGCCGAAGATCGTCAGGCCGAAAGCGATGCGGCCATTATGGCCGATCGAAATGCCGGGCAGCGCCGGTTCGCCGGCGCCGATCACATTCATGCCCGGCGCGACGAGGTGAACGATATAGCGCAGGGACGGCACGCTATGGTCGCGATGCGGATCATTGGCCAGGATCGGACGCCTGGTTGCCGTGCGTTTGCCGGAGACGACCCAATTGTTGGAGCCGATCGTCTCGACCTTGGTCTGCGCCTGGGCAAGGAGGGTGTCAGGATCATAGGCCTGCGCCGCCTTCTTGCCCGCCCCGAACTTCACCGGATCGGTCGCAAGCGTGTAGTCCTTGAGCACATCCCGTGGAATTGAACAGGGATCGAGGCCATCGGGAAGCTTCGTCGTCCAGGCGGGTTCGAATTGAGCCTGGAGCCTGTCGGCCTGGAGCCCGGCAGCGCAGGCAATTTGTGCGCGCTGCACTTCGAGCTCGACATTGCGCGTCAGACCGTGACTGCGGATGCGCACGATATCGTCCGCATTCCACAGATCGGGACGCGAGCCGGCGATCTTGAACTCCTCGGGTAGCGGCTGCGCACCCTCCCGCGTTTCCTGGACATAGGCGTTGACGCCGGCAACGAAGGCGTCCGCGTAGTCTTTCGCATGCGGCCCGTAGGACTGCCATTCCTTGCCCATGTCGCCGCGATAGAGGAACAGGCGTGCCGCACGGTCCTGCTCGACATAGCTCGGACCGAAATCCCTGGCCAGAAGACCAAGGCCGCGCTTGCGCCACAGATCAATCTGCCACAGGCGGTCGCGCGCGGCATTGTAGCCTTGCATGAAGAAGGCATCGCGCCGGTTGGCGGTATAGAGATGCGCGATACCCCAGTGATCGAGGATCATTGTGGCAGGTTGCTGCAAACCGCGGATATTGTGGGTCTGTTGCCGTACACCCGATGAGATTTCCGCAAGAGCAGGTGGAACCCAAGCGACCAACGCGACGGAGCTTAGAAAGATGGTCAGGCTACGAAGCATATCAATGACCTTATTTTTCTATGCGGTACACTTTTGAAAATTATGATTATTTTGAACAGGACGCGAATAGTGGCGTCATTTCTATCGTCAGACAAGATGCTTATCTTCGTCTCTTCCGGAATATCCGTCGCCAGAGCCGCATGTCTTGCTTGAATTGGACACCGCGAGGCCAAGCCTCGCCGTCGCAGGCGGATAGCGTGCATGGGCGGGGGCAGACCTGGGCCGTCGTGTCAAAATAGGTTTAATTTACTGAAAAAAATCTTGCAGTAACAATATGTTATTGCATATTTTTCAATTCATGAATGAAATCTTGTGCCGTATAGGCGAAAGGGCTCAAGGCACCATTTGCGATGCCCTAGCGGCCGTGAAGATCGCCGTTCTTGACGGTGTTGTTCTCTTTGGAGCTGTCCGCGAGCACGAGAAAGCGCGCCGATAAAGGCAGGCTGGCGCCGCCGAGCGCGCGGGCATGAATGCCCACGGTTCCCTCGCGCACATGGGGCGTTCTAAGTCCCTCAACGTCGATTCTGCCGAATGCCTCGCGCACGGCGTCGACCAGGCGCGCCCTGACATCGGACGGCATCCAGCCATCGATGACGGCTGCCTCGAAATCGATCACGGCACAGGACGAGACGATGGCGTACGCCAGGGCGTCGGCCGCCTTGCGGATCCAGAGCTCGACTTCCTCACCCAGATCGCCCCATACCTCGGGCGATGTCCATAGATGCGCGGCTTCGATGCCGCGTTCCTTCAACGCCTTTTCCAGCATGGCGATGGAGGCGACGTCGATAAGCTGGGTCGGCCTGCCGTCAGGGCCGGGGACAGGCATGGAGCCGAGCGCGCCGGCATTGCCGGTCTGGCCGCCGAACAGGCGGCCGTTCAACACGATACCCCCTCCGGCAAAGGCGCCGATATAGAAATAGACGAAGTCACGCACGCCTGCGAACTGACCGAAGACGAGTTCGGCCCCACAGGCTGCGGTGGCGTCATTCTCCAGATAGACCGGAAAATCGCAATTCGACTGGAGGTCGGCCTGGATGCTGCGATCGCGCCATTCGTCCATCACGGCGGGCGGGGCACCGGCCGCATCGGCCCAGTTCCACAGCTCGAACGGCATGGCGATGCCGAGCCCCGCGATGCGTTTGTTCGCGGCAGGACTGAGCGTTGCCCTGATGGACGCGATGCCTTCGAGCGCAAAGCCAATCGTCTCGCCCGGAGCAGGGTAGTGGTAGGACTTGTGCAGCATCGCGCGCACATTGCCCAGGAAATCGATCAGCACCAGATCGGCGCTGCGCCGGCCGATCTTCAGGCCGAGGAAATAGGCGCCTTCCGGATTGAGCGCCATGGGGATCGAGGGCTGGCCGATGCGTCCGCGCACCGGCTCCTGGCGCGTCAGCAAGCCTGCTTCTTCCAGTTCCCGCATGATCACCGAAACGGTCTGCAGTGACAGGCTGGTCATGCGGGCGATGTCGGATTTGGCCAGGGCGCCGTGCTCGCGAACGAGCGAGAGCACGATACGCTCGTTGTGGTCGCGCATACCACTCTGGTTGGTGCCGCGATGAAAGCGGTTCTCGGCCAGTTCGGGCGAACCAGCCTTCTGGGTGCCAGCCTCCATCCCATTTCCTCCCCGTAAGCAGAGTTTCTTAATATTGCCCGTTCGCGGACAATATTAAGAAACTCTGCAAGTGTCTGAAATCTTGCACCTTCCTCTCGTTCGAATCCGTGGCTCGAACGAGAGGAAGCTGCATTGGGCTACATCGCTCCTTTCACCAAGAATGGGCGCTTCGTGCAAGGGCGTCAATAAATAACTAAATAAGACTTATTTATTTATTGACAAGGCAGGCAGGGATGATGTTTTTTATGTCCAGGCGCCAATGCGGCAATGAAGGCGCCCCGAAAGCGAGGTCCGGGCAGCCGGCCAAGCGATCCAAAATGGGAGGAATATGATGAAAAAACGTGTCCTGAAGTCGGCGCTGTTGTGCGTCAGCGCCCTGTCTCTCGGTGTCTTTGCGACCCCAGGCTTTGCAGCCGATGTCGGTGCCTGCCTGATCACCAAGACCGACACCAATCCCTTCTTCGTAAAGATGAAGGAGGGCGCGACTGCCAAGGCCAAGGAGCTTGGCGTCAACCTCAAGGCCTATGCGGGCAAGATCGACGGTGACAATGAGAGCCAGGTCTCGGCCATCGAATCCTGCATCGCCGACGGGGCAAAGGGCATTTTGCTGGTGCCTTCGGACTCCAAGGCCATCATCGACTCCGTCAAGAAGGCCCGCGCCGCCGGCATCCTCGTTATCGCGCTGGACACGCCGCTGGAGCCGATCGACGCCGCCGACGCCACCTTCGCCACCGACAATTTCAAGGCCGGCGAACTGATCGGCCAATGGGCGCAGGCGACGCTGGGCGGCAAGGCCAAGGAAGCCAAGATCGCCTATCTCGATCTCAATCCGAGCCAGCCGACCGTCGATGTCCTGCGCGACCAGGGCTTCATGAGTGGGTTCGGCATTTCCAAGATCGCCAATCCGACCAAGATCCAGGATTGGGGCGATGCCCGCAACGTCTGCCACGACGTGACCAACGGTAATGAAGAGGGTGGCCGGTCCGCCATGGAGAATTGTCTCCAGAAGGACCCGATGATCAACGTCGTCTACACCATCAACGAACCGGCCGCTGCGGGCGCCTATGAGGCGCTGAAGTCCGTCGGCCGCGAGAAGGACGTGCTGCTCGTCTCGGTCGACGGTGGCTGCCCGGGCGTGAAGAACGTCGCTGAGGGCGTCATCGGCGCCACCTCGCAGCAATATCCGCTCAAGATGGCGGCCATGGGCATCGAAGCCATCAAGAAATTCGCCGATAGCGGCGAGAAGCCCAAGCCCACCGAAGGCAAGGCGTTCTTCGACACCGGCGCCACCCTCGTCACCGACAAGCCGGCTTCCGGCGTCGAATCCATCGACACCAAGAAAGGTAAGGACCTGTGCTGGGGCTGATCTGAGCTCAGCCCGGCCAACGTTCAATCTTGTTCTTACGGAGGAGCGGCCCCCGCGCCGCTCCTTTTGCGAGGGGCCCCGCCCCGCGGGAGGAGACCAAAGATATGACCGATCCTTCGGCAAATGTCGGACGTCCACAGGACTTCGAAAAAGTCCTCTCGGGCAGCGACACCAGCGTAGCCAGTTTCGACGTTCACAAGAAATCACTCCTGGAAAAGGCACAGCACTTCCTGCACGGAAATCCGGCGATGGTGCCGTTGATCGTGCTGGTACTGTCCACCGCCATCTTCGGCATCATCCTGGGCAGTAAGTTCTTTTCGGCCTTTTCATTGACGCTGATCCTGCAGCAGGTGGCCATCACCGGTATCGTCGGCGCAGCGCAGACTCTGGTCATCCTGACGGCCGGCATCGACCTCTCGGTCGGCGCGATCATGGTGCTGTCCTCCGTTGTGATGGGGCAGTTCACCTTCCGGTACGGCCTGCCGGTTCCCCTATCGATCCTGTGCGGCTTCGCCTGCGGTGCCCTCTGCGGCTATATCAACGGACTGCTCGTCTCCCGCATGAAGCTGCCGCCCTTCATCGTCACGCTGGGCAGCTGGCAGATCATCCTGGCAGCCAATTTCCTCTACTCGGCCAATGAGACGATCCGCAGCCAGGACATCGCGGCCCAGGCCCCGCTGCTGCAACTCTTCGGTGCGAGCTTCCGCTTCGGAGGCGCGGTCTTGACGGCCGGCGTGGTCGCCATGGTGCTGTTGGTCGCGGTCCTGTGGTACGTGCTCAATCACACTGCCTGGGGCCGGCATGTCTATGCCGTGGGCGATGATCCCGACGCGGCCGAACTTTCCGGCGTCGGCACCAACAAGATGCTGCTCCAGGTCTATACGTTGTCCGGCCTCATCTGCGCCCTGGCGGGCTGGGTCCTGATCGGCCGCCTCGGCTCGGTTTCACCGACCTCCGGCCAGTTTGCCAATATCGAGTCGATCACCGCGGTGGTCATCGGCGGCATCTCCCTGTTCGGAGGCCGCGGCTCGATCCTGGGCATGATCTTCGGCGCCCTGATCGTCGGCGTGTTCCAGCTCGGCCTCAGGCTGGTCGGCACCGACCCGCAATGGACCTACCTGCTCATCGGCGTTCTCATCATCGGCGCCGTGACCGTCGACCAGTGGATCAGAAAGGTTGCAGGCTAATGGCACAGGAACCCATTCTCAGCGCACGCGGCCTGATCAAGCGCTATGGCCGGGTCACCGCTCTCAACAATTGCGAGTTCGACCTCTATCCCGGTGAGATCCTCGCCGTGATCGGCGATAACGGGGCTGGCAAATCGTCCCTGATCAAGGCCTTGTCGGGCGCCATCACGCCCGACGAGGGGGAAATCAGGCTCGACGGCAAGGTCGTCAACTTCAAGTCGCCCATCGATGCCCGCGAAGCGGGGATCGAGTGCGTGTACCAGAACCTGGCTCTGTCGCCGGCCCTGTCCATCGCCGACAACATGTTCCTGGGGCGGGAGATCCGCAAGCCCGGCATCCTCGGCCAATGGTTCAAGATGCTCGACAGGCCCGCCATGGAAAAGCGGGCCCGCGAGAAGCTGACCGAACTCGGCCTGATGACCATCCAGAACATCGGCCAGGCGGTCGAGACCCTGTCGGGTGGCCAGCGCCAGGGCGTCGCGGTGGCGCGTGCGGCCGCCTTCGGATCGAAGGTGGTTTTCATGGACGAGCCGACTGCCGCTCTCGGCGTCAAGGAAAGCCGCCGTGTCCTGGAACTCATCCTCGACGTGAAGCGGCGGGGGCTGCCGATCGTGCTGATCTCGCACAACATGCCGCATGTCTTCGAGGTGGCCGATCGCATCCACATCCACCGGCTCGGCCGGCGGCTCTGCGTTATCAATCCCCGAGACTACACGATGTCCGACGCGGTCGCCTTCATGACGGGTGCCAAGAGCCCGCCGGAGGAACTGGTCGCAGCCTGACAGATACGAGGGCCGGGGGGCGTTGTCCCCCCGGCTGGCGTGTTTCTTGCTTCGCCTCCTTATCGACGAAGCCATCAGGAGACGATGCTCCATACCAAAAGCAGCATCGTCTCCCAACCCGAGAAAGGCCACCATGGCGCTGAACCCAACGCTCGCACGGGTCACCTATCGGATCGTGGAGCGGTCCGCCGCCCTTCGCCGTCCCTATCTCGCGCGCATGGCGCGCGCCCGGGCCGCCGGCACCGTTCGCGCCCATCTGTCCTGCGGCAACCAGGCCCATGCCTATGCGGCCATGCCGGCGGACGACAAGGCGACGCTGGTCAAGGGCGGCGCAGGCAATCTCGGCATCATCAGCGCCTATAACGACATGCTCTCGGCGCACCAGCCCTATGAAAGCTACCCCGACCTGATCCGCGCGGCGGCGCGTACGGCCGGCGGCACGGCGCAGATGGCCGGCGGTGTTCCGGCGATGTGCGACGGCGTCACCCAGGGCCAGGCCGGAATGGAGCTGTCGCTGTTCTCGCGCGATGCCATCGCCATGGCAGCCGGCATCGCGCTCAGCCACAACACCTTCGATTCGATCGTCTATCTCGGTGTCTGCGACAAGATCGTGCCGGGCCTCGTCATTGCGGCGGCCGCCTTTGGCCATATGCCGGCGATCTTCGTGCCGGCCGGGCCGATGGCGAGCGGCATCCCCAATGATGAGAAGTCCAAGGTGCGCCAGCTCTTCGCCACGGGCCAATGCGGGCGCGACAAGCTGATGCAAGCGGAGATGGCGGCCTATCACGGGCCGGGCACCTGCACTTTCTACGGCACGGCCAACACCAACCAGATGCTGATGGAATTCATGGGCCTGCATTTGCCG
This sequence comes from Labrys sp. KB_33_2, assembly GCF_052114505.1. Classification (NCBI taxonomy): domain Bacteria; kingdom Pseudomonadati; phylum Pseudomonadota; class Alphaproteobacteria; order Hyphomicrobiales; family Xanthobacteraceae; genus Labrys; species Labrys sp. KB_33_2. Next base: position 186,182 of record NZ_JBFREW010000002.1, read on the forward strand.
GGTTCGAGCTTCGTCAATCCCAACACGCCCCTGCGCGATGCGCTCACCGTGGAAGCCGCCAGGCGTGCCTTGTCGATCTCGGCCCTGGGCAACGACTACACGCCGGTCTGCGACGTGCTCGACGAGCGCGCCTTCGTCAACGGCATCGTCGGGCTCAACGCCACGGGCGGCTCCACCAATCTGCTCATTCACATGATCGCCATGGCGCGGGCGGCCGGGATCGTGCTCGACTGGCAGGACTTTGCCGATCTTTCGGACGTAACGCCCCTGATGGCACGCGTCTATCCGAACGGGCTCGCGGACGTGAACCATTTCCATGCCGCGGGCGGTCTCGGCTTCATGATCGGCGAACTGCTCGAAGCCGGGCTGCTGCATCCCGACACGCGCACCGTGGCCGGCGAGGGGCTGGCCCGCTACACCCACGAACCGAAGCTGATCGATGGCGCCCTGGTGTGGTCGGAGGGTACGAGCGCGTCGCTGAACCCCAAGGTGCTGCGGTCGGCCGGTGAACCATTCCAGCCGACAGGCGGCCTCAAGCGGCTCCGAGGCAATCTCGGCACCGGCGTGATGAAGGTTTCGGCCGTGGCACCGGAGCGCCATGTCGTCGAGGCGCCGGCACGCGTCTTCGCCGACCAGGAGGCGGTCAAGCAGGCCTTCCGCGCCGGCGAATTCACCGACGATACTGTGGTGGTGGTGCGCTTCCAGGGGCCGAAAGCCAATGGCATGCCGGAACTGCACAGCCTGACCCCGATGCTCTCCGTGCTGCAGGACAAGGGGCTGAAGGTTGCCCTCGTCACTGATGGCCGGATGTCGGGCGCTTCCGGCAAGGTGCCCGCGGCGATCCATGTCAGTCCCGAGGCGCTCGACGGAGGGCCGCTTGCCAGGCTCGAAGACGGTGACCTCGTGCGCGTCGATGCGGTTTCGGGCACGATCGACGTGCTGACGCTGGGAGCGCTCGAGCGGGCGAACGTCCAGCCGGATCTCGCCGGCAACGAATTCGGGGTCGGGCGCGAGCTCTTCGGCTTGTTTCGCCGGCAGGTCTCGGCGGCGGAAAACGGCGCCTCGCCTCTGTTTGGATGATCGGGGCGCCCATTCCAGCGTGCACCGGCATCGCGGGTGTGCATTCGGCTTATTCGGTTGAGTCGAAATCGTCCTCTCGCATGGCCAGCATCGCGGCCAGCGTGGACAGGCCGCTATCGAGCTGGTCCATGGTCGGGCTGGCCAGCGCCAGCCGGACGGCGTTGGGCGCATGGCCTGGCGTCACGGCGAAGGTCGTGGAGGGAGACAGGGCAATGTCGCGCCTGGCCGCCGCCGCGACGAAGGTTTGCGAGCGCCAATGCGCCGGCAATGTCAGCCATAGATGGTAGCACTTTTCGTTGGTTTGAATCTCGAAGCCCGAAAGGCGCTCGGCGGCCAGCTTCTGGCGCGCGCGGGCATCCAGGCGTTTCAGCCTGGAGAGTTCGGCAGCGGTGCCATCGCCCATCAGTCGCTGCGCCGCCGCAAAGGCAAAGCCGGAGGCGGTCCATCCGCCCGAGCGCACCGAAGCCATGATGGTCTCGCGCAAACGCTGCGGCGGCACGATGAAGCCCAAAGTCAGGCCCGGCGCGACCTTCTTGGACAGGGAGTCGATGACGACGCACCGTGCCGGCGCGAGAGCTGCGAGCGGCGGCTCGTCGTCGAGGAAGCCGTAGACATTGTCCTCGATGATCGGAAGGTCGAGCTTTTCGGCGACGTGCAGAAGGTCGGCCCGGCGCGCCGCGCTCATCGTCATGTTCAGCGGGTTTTGGACAGCCGGCTGGACGTAGAGCGCCGAAAGATGGGCCTCATGGTGCGCCTTTTGCACCGAGTCGGGACGCAGGCCGCCCTCGTCCATCGCCAAGGGCACCAGCGTGATGCCGAGCCGCGCGGCAACGCCCTTGATGAAAGGGTAGGTCAAGGCCTCGACGCCGCAGCGCCCGCCGGTCGGAACGATGGCGGCAAGGGCGGCCGCCAGGCTCTGGCGGCCATTGCCGGTAAAGACGAGTTGCTCCGGGGTTGGCGACCAAGCGTCCCGCGAAAGGAAGGAGGAGGCTAGGGTTCGCAACGCCGGGGTTCCGATGCTGGTCGCCTGCCTCAGTGCAATGTCGAGGGCGGCGGGTTGTTCCAGGCCATCAAGACTTTTAGCAATGAGCGTAGTCTGATTGGGAAGCAAAGGGTAATTGAATTCGAGATCGATCCGAATGCCGCTCGGCTCGCTTGGCGCTGCCACGCCGCGCCTGGCATCGCCCGAAATGAAGGTGCCCCGGCCGGTTTCGCCGACCACAAGGCCGCGACGCAACAGCTCGGCGTAGACGCGGCTTGCCGTCGAGGCGGCAATCTTGCGCTCATAGGCAAAGTTGCGTTGAGGGGGCAGGCGATCGCCTGGGCTGAGCCTGCCGTCCGCTATGTCCGCGGCAATCTCGTCGGCCAGCTTCAGATATTCGGACTTTGACATTATTGCACCGAGAGCAATGTTATAATTGCACCGAGAAGCATATCGGATCATTCTATCTTCATCAACCGGATTGTACCGGGAATTGCGAAGATTTCTACGGTTCGGAACGGCCAGCTCGCCAAGGCTTGCGGCAACGGCGTCGCATTGCCCGAAGCAATTATTGGAGATCGGAAATGTCTGCTCCCCTGTCGACCATCACTCACCCCGCGATCGCGAAGAAGCCCGACGCATTGTATCGGCAGCTCGCGGCGTTTTACGATGGAATGCTGCGCTTTTTTGCCCGGCGTGCCGCCCTCGCGGACTTGCGCGAATACGATGATTTCGCCCTGCGCGACATCGGCCTCACACGCGGCGATATCGAAGCGGCGGTCTATGGCCGTGCCGTCCCGCCCGACCGGACGAGGATGTCATGATCCCCGCTTGGGCAGAGGTGAGGCGGCACCGGCAGGAATGCCTGCGCGTGATGGAGGCGGTGCCATGGACCTGAGCGCTGCCACCATCCTGGTCGCCTTCGCGGGCGTGTTCCTGATCAGCTTCATGAGGGGCGCATTCGGTGGCGGCTTTGCCATTGTCGGCATCCCGCTGCTCTCGCTGGTCATGGATCCTGTCACCGCGGGCGGACTGCTTGCGCCACTATTCATCGCAATGGATCTCTATGCATTGCGCTACTGGAGGCCCTCGACCTGGTCCAAGCCGGACCTCGTGCTACTGCTGCCGGGACTTGTGATCGGCATCGGCTTCGGCTTCCTGCTGTTCCGCGTACTCGACCATCGAGCCATTGCGGTCATGACGGCGGCCATTACCCTGGCCTTCGTCGGCCTCTGGCTCGTGCGGGGCGGGGAAATGACGCATCGTCCGCGCTCCAAGCCGAAGGCAGTCGCCGCCGGCCTCACGTCGGGCATCACCACCATGGTGGCGCATTCGGGGGGACCGCCGCTTGCGATGTATCTGCTGCCTCTTGGACTTGGGAAGGAGATCTACGCGGGAACGACAAGCCTGTTCTTCACCGTCGGCAATGCGACCAAACTGGTGCCGTGGCTGGTGTTAGTGCAGCCTGCGGCCACGACCTGGGCGTTGATGGCGATCTGCCTGCTCGCCATTCCCTTTGGTATCTGGTCAGGCTGGCGGCTTCATGGCGTTCTGGATCAGCGCCAAGTCTATCGTGCCTGCTATGGCTTGCTGGTCGTGACGGCGCTGAAATTGCTGTGGGACGGAGCTTCCGGCTTCTTGGGGTGAGCCCGGACGCCCGGCATGCCCTCGAGGCGTGACGTGCCGGTGCCGATTCACTGGCTGGGTGAACCCTGATGGATATGGGTTCGATCGGGCTTGGCGAGTCCGGTGTGCGTATTGGAATATTTTTGTTTCGCCATCCATAATCCTTCGCCAGGATCGGTCGCATTCGAGTGTGAGTGCGAGGATCAGATGTCGGATGCAGCAGAAAAGTCGACCGTATCCGAAACGCCGCCGCCCGCGCGCAGCCTGAGGTCGCGCTGGCTCTATCCGGCCTTGCGCGTCGGCTTCCTGCTGCTTGCTGCCTGGCTCGTCTGGTATGTCGCCGGCAATTGGAACCGCTGGACCGGTGCCGCCCGCCTCGCGGAGACCGACAATGCCTTCATCGTGGGCGACGTCACGCCCTTGTCGGCCCGCGTCTCCGGCTACATCAAGGAAGTCCCCATTCGCGACTATCAGGCGGTGGAGGCCGGCGATCTCATCGCCGAGATCGAACCGTCCGACTATCAGGCCCAGCTTGCATTGGCACAGGCCAATCTCGCCGCGGCCGAGGCCAGTCTCGCCAATGTCGCCAATCAGAAGAACGTGCAGAATGCCCTGATCCGGCAGGCAGGCGCCAATATCGACGCGGGCAGTGCTGATGTGCGGCGCTATCAACTCGAAAGTACGCGCCAGCGCGATCTGCTCAAGACCGGCACGGCCGGCACCCAGCAATCGGTCGAGCAGGCCGATGCCAATGCCCAGCGCGCTTTGGCCCAGAAGGCGCTCTATGAGGCCCAGCTCGACCAGCAGAAGGCCCTGCTTGCCGGCCTTGATGTCCAGGAGCAGCAGGTCAAGGCCCAGATCAAGGCCGCGGAGGCGCAGGTCACCCTCGCCACCAACAATCTAGGCTACACCAAGATCCGCTCGCCGGCCAAAGGGCTCGTCGGCCAGCGCCAGGTTCGCCCAGGCCAGTTCGTCAATGTCGGCACGCAGGTGATCGCGGTGGTGCCGTTGCCCAATATCTGGGTGGTGGCGAACTACAAGGAAACGCAGATGACCAATATCCGCCTTGGTCAGCCGGCGCATGTCACCGTCGATGCCTTTCCCGACCTGGTCCTGGCAGGACGTGTCGAAGCCTGGTCGCCCGGCACCGGCAGCACCTTTGCCCTGCTGCCGCCCGACAACGCCACCGGCAATTTCACCAAGGTCGTGCAACGCATTCCGGTCAAGATCGCCCTCGACCCCAATCCGGCCCTGGGAACCTTGATCCGGCCTGGCATGTCCGTGGTTGCCACCGTCGATACCGGAGCCGGTGACAAGGCAGGCACCGGCACGGCAGCGGCGCCATGACGGCGGCCGGCATGACGACGTCAGCCGCCCCCCTGACGGCGACCGGCGCAGCCCTTGAGCCGGCAGCGCATGCGCCGCCGCGCTTTCGTGCCGATACGCTGCGTCCCTATATCGGCATCCTCGGCGTGCTGCTCGGCTCCATCATGTCGACGCTCGGCAGCCGAGTCACCAGTTTCGGCCTCGCCGATCTGCGTGGCGGGCTGCATCTGGGCTTCGACGAAGGCGCCTGGATGACCACCACCTTCGCTGTCGGCCAGATGCTGGTCGGGGTTGCCTGCCCCTATCTCGGCGCCATTTTCGGGGTCCGGCGCATGCTGTTGCTGGGTATCACGCTGCTCTTCGTCGCCAGCCTGCTTGCGCCTCTCTCCCCCAATCTCGGAGCCTTCCTGGCCGCCCAATTCCTCGCGGGGGTCGGCTCCGGAACGTTCATTCCACTCACCATCAGCTTCATCGCCCGCAGCCTGCCGCCACGCCTGATCATCTACGGCATCGCGGTCTACGCCATGAATTCGGAGCTCTCGCAGAATGTCGCGGCCTCGCTCGAAGGCTGGTATGCGGACAATCTCTCCTGGCGCTGGATCAGCTGGCAATATTGCGGCCTGCTGCCGCTGATGTTCACCTGCGTATGGTTCGGCATTCCACGCGAGGACGTTAAGACCGAACTCCTGCACCATTTCGACTGGCCGGGTCTGGTCTATGCCGGGGCCGGCTTCAGCCTACTCTATGCCGGCCTCGACCAGGGTAACCGGCTCGACTGGACCAATAGCGGCCTGGTCAACGGCCTGCTGATCGCCGGCGGCCTGGTGACGGCGGCCTTCGTCGTGCGCGAGCTATGGGTCAGCCGCAGGCCCTTCCTCAATCTGCGGCTCTTGATGCAGCACCATCTCCTGCTGTTGCTGCTCCTATTGGCAGGCTTTCGCTTCATCATCCTGTCAACAGCCTATATCATTCCCAATTATCTGCAGTCGGTGCAGAATTTCCGGGAATTGCAGGTCGGCGCCGTGCTGCTGTGGATCGCCTTGCCCCAGCTCATCATCGTGGTGCCGCTCGGCTATGTCCTCAAGCGCTTCGACGGGCGGTGGGTGCTGGCCGCCGGCACCGCCCTGGTCGGTATTGCCTGCCTGATGGCGGCCCAGCTCACCAGCGCATGGGCCACCGACGATTTCCTGCAATCCCAGATCCTGCAGGCCCTCGGCCAGTCCTTCGCGCTCACGGCGCTGGTCGTCCTGGCGGTGCAGTCGATCAATCCGGCCGATGCGCTGACGATCGGTGCCCTGCTGCAGATCAGCCGCATGTTCGGCGGCGAAATCGGCACGGCCTTCATGCAAACTTTCGTGCGCGTGCGCGAACAGGTTCATTCCAATCTCATCGGCCTGCATGTCGACAGCCTCGCTGGCGCGACGGTCGATCGCCTGGCAGCCTATCGCAATGCCGTCAGCGCCCACACGGCGGATGTGGCGATCGCCAGCGCCCGGGCGACGAGCCTGTTGTCCTCGGCCATCGCCAAGCAGGCGGCGGTGCTCTCCTATATCGATGGCTTCCTGGCCGCCGCCGGCGGTGCCTTTGTCTGCCTCCTGCTGATCGCCTTGCTGCCCAGGCCCAATCGACTTCCTATCTAGATAGAAGTACGATTTATCCAGATAATTCTGAGTTATACCTGATTGGCTTAATCTTTTTTCTTAGCAAGACTGCTGCAGCGATGCGCCTACCTTGACGGAGACGAGACGAACGTCGTAGGGCGGGTTGGGATCTCCCAGCGCCCGACAGCGCGTCTCGTCTCTTTCGCAATCAGAACCTCCAGACGAAATTGCCTTTGACGCTCTGGTCGACGGCCTTCTCGCCAAATTGTCCGCTATAGGACACGCCGAGGCTGGCCGAATGTGACAGCGCCACGCTTAGCCCGGCATCGACCGCCAGCGCATCGCGAGCGATTGGTGTACCATTGGCGAGGAAGCTCGAACCATTGGCCAAAGCGAGTGCCGCGGTTGGCCTGAGATTACCATAGGCATGCCGCCAGCCCAGGGTCGCCTGCGCGGTGGCGACGATGTCCCCGGTCAGGTCGAAGCTGGTCGCGGCCCGAGCGCCCAGGGTGGTGAAGCCAAGCTTGCTGGTTTCGCTCCGGCCGGTCAAAGCCGCGTCGCCGCCGGTCTCCCGGAAGCCGTCGGTATGCAGGTTGAGATAGGCCGCGTTGACGAAGGGCTCTAAGCGCAAGGCTCCCCTGTCGATCCGATAGCCGAGCTCACCGAAGAGCTGCGCTGTACCGGCGTCATAGCTGGTGCTGAGCCGGTCGGCGTAGCTGGGCAGGATCACGCTGCGGTCGCTGTCGACGTCGTGCCATGTATAGGTGGCGCCTAGCCGTAAGGCGAGGGCGTTCCACTGCCGACCGGCATAGAGGCCGACATGGTAATTATCGGCCTTGCCTGAGGCGGAGCTGGTATCGGCATCGAAGCTCGAATGGCTGTAGCCGGCGAGGGCGCCCAGGCGCCAGTCCTGCAGGAACGAGCCCTGGACCAGCGCATCGAAGCCGAGGAGGAAGCCGCCCGTGCTGTGATCGATGCGGACATCGTGACCGCCGCCGAAATGGCCCCAGGAACCAAACCCCTGTGCCCAGAAGCCGGAAGGGGCGGGCGAAGTATCCGAGCCGAACGGCGTCGGGCCGTGGGGCGTCGCGGTTTCAGCATAGGACAGCAGGCCGGTGGCTGGGGCAGTGGGGGCGACGGCAGCCAGATCGGCGGTATAAAGACGATTCAGCACGGCATCGCGCAGCAGCCCGCTGTCCTGGATCAATACGCTCCGGGCCGAGGCATGGATGTCGCCGGACAGGGTCGAGAAGGCCTGACGGGCGCTGGCGACATCCGGAGCCTTGGCGACGGCTTCATAGAGAGAGCTGCCGCCTGCCAGCGTCTCGACGCTTTCGGCCACGGAGCGCTGGCTCTCGCTGGTGGCGACGGAGGCGAAGCTGGCGTCGTTGCGTGTCACCTTCAGATAGATGTTATTGGCGTTCTGCGACAGGCCGAGATCGACGAAGGGGGCGTTGTCGACCACCTTGGAGAACTGGCCGGTGATACCGCCATTGGCGCTCAGGATCTTGTAGGTCTGGCCGATCGAATAATCGCCGGAAGCGGGGATGACGGAAACCGTGCCGCCATTGATGGTGGCGGTGCCGGTGGCGTGGATGAAATCGTTCTGGCCTGCGGCGTTGATGTTCACCTGGATGGTGCCGCCGTCATTGACGAAGTTGCGCACCGTCAGCGTCGTTGGCCCGCCGGTCTGAAAGGCGATCTTGCCGGCGTTCTTCATCGTGCCGCTGACGGTGGAATTGCCGCCTCCCGGGATCGCCCACAGGGCATCGGGAGAACTCAGCACGACGGTCGTGGCATTGCTTGCCGAGCCGATCCAGCGGGCAGAATCGGCTAAAGTCACATTGCCTCGCGAAGCACCGTTCACAGCCAGATTACCGGTCCATGTCGTGATGCCCCGCAGACTGGCCGACAGGATATTTGCTCCATCCGCAGCAGGTGCCTCCACCTCCATGTTCCCAGAGAGCGTGGAATCGATTGCGGTGAGGCTGAGTGCACTGGGTAGATGGAAGATCCGGCCCGTACCGACATCGGCAAGCAGGCCCCCGGTGCCTTTGAAGGCCGTGACGTCTGAACCGATCAAGCGCACCGTGGCTCGCCCACCATCTGCATAGATGGCGGCTCCGGCCGAGTTCATCGTAAGCTTGGTATTATCCAGAGCGAAGGTCGCATTCTCGGTCACTGCATTCGAGACATGGACGCCCCAGATCGCTCCCTCAGAATTGGCGCCATCCAGCTCGCTGTTGGAGACCTTGATAGTGCTCAAACTGCCTCCGGTCAGCAAGGAGGTACCACTGCCTTGGTCCGTATCGGCGTGGATCTTCAGACCGGTCGCCGTCAAAATTCCGTCGGCGCTCGCCGAAAAAACACCCTGGCCTGCTCCGGTCAGCGAAATGGTTCCCCCGTCCTTCAAATCGACCCGGCTGCCGTCGCCGCTGTGGGCGACGTAGAGCCAGGCACCGCTGGCATCGATCGGGCCATTCACGGTAATGGTGCTGTCGAACTGCGCAGAAAGACCATCCGACCAGGCACCATGGCCAACCAAGGTGGTTTGGCCGCTAAACGTCATGCGGCTGCTCCGGGAGGCTATCGCACCGTTGGCAACGTCCGCGACATCGAGGTTTAGGTTGGTCGCGTAGATCGTACCGCCCGGCGCGTCTGCCCAATTGGCCTGCAGCCCCGTCGAGCCCCCGCCGACGCGAACGATCCCCCCACCCTTGAGATTGATGGTGGTCTCGTTCTCCGCAAAAATACCGATGTCGTAATCGTCACCATTCAAGGCAGGTGGCACCGTCACGTCGATGGGCGTATCGGCGTTGCTGTAAAGCAGCGAGCCCTTGTCGATGGCATGAAAGCAGATCTCGTTCCTACAGGTCGCCTGGGCCGGCGTGATGCGCACCGTCCGTCCGCTGCTGGCTGTCGCCTGTGCATGCGCGGATTGGCACAGCATGACGGTGCCTGACGCCAATAGGAAACTCAGGAGCGACCGCTTGGGCAGGCGGGAGCGAACTCGAGCGTTTCCGGTCGACGTCATGGGGGCCCTCCTTTTCCACATAACCCGGTCGGTTCAGGTCTGTGCACCTGACTGAATGGGCCGCACGGTGCCTTTAGGCAAAGCCTGCCCCGCACCGGAATAATGAGAAAATATCTCAAAATTTCACAGAATATGAATCAAAATTATCGTGTTTTAATGATACTTTCAAGTGTATGATTTTTGAATGATCAATTATCATATAGGAATAAATTATCGTAGAATCATTGTTTATGAATAATATTCAAATTATGAATTGATGCATCGGCATATACGATCGAATTGTTTGCTGGATGTGGAAGTTTTTATTGAGAATGGCGCGATTCTACCCATGCTCAGCCTTAAGTTGTGCGGGGCGAGTCAAATACCTGAGGACTGAGGGACTCGGGAACATCCGGTTTTGCGGACAGGCAACGGAGCCACCAAAGCCATAGTGGCTCCAGCCGGGGGGTGAGATCGCCGTTCTATCCATCGCGTCGGGGCGCTGCGTGGATCAAGGCGCGGATGGCGTTGCTGAGGGAGGAGGCGGGATCCGACAGCGCCAGTGCGGAGGAAAAGTGATCCTCCTCACTCTGCACCAGCAATGAGGGCGGCGAATTACCGGCCTGGGTCCAGGCCGTGGCGAAGTCGCGTGACTGGCGCTGGAACTCACCGGTCTCGCGACCGCCATAGGCAACCAGAAGCTTCGCCTGCGGCATGGGCCGCGCCAGAAGCAAGGGGCTGTTGCGACGCACCATGCCCCAATCGAGCTGGAGCTGCGGCTGTATGAACGTATAGGGCAGGGGGCTGAGGTCGTAGAGGCCGCCCACCAGAATGCCGCCCTGAAGCATGTCTGCGGGCAGGTCATAGTCTTCGTGCCATTCAGCCAGCAGACACATGGCGGCTAGATGCGCGCCGGCCGAGTGCCCGCCGACATGCAGATGGCGGGTATCCAGGCCGAGAGTGGCACCGTTGCGATGGATCCAGGCGACGGCCGCCCGCGCCTGGCGGACGATCTCGCCGATGGAGACGCCTGGGCAGAGCGCGTAGTTCACATTGGCGACGGTTATGCCATTGGCAGCCGCGCCGGCGGCGGCGAAGGCGAAATCTTCGCTCGAGAGCATGCGCCAATAGCCGCCATGGAAGAAGACCAGCACCGGAGCATCGGGAGCCTTGGCCAAATAGAGATCGAAATATTCGGCCCGCGTCGGGCCATAGGGGATGCGGCGGCGGGGCTGCAGGCTGGCGAGGGCCTCCAGGCTGGCGGCATCGAAGCGCCTGCGATAGGCCGAAAAATCGGGGACCGAGGCCTCGACATCATAGTCCCGATCGAGCTGGGCCTGGTCGAGGAAGTCGCGATAGAGCGGCACGGGCATGTTCGGTCCTCACTTGGCGATGGAAAGTGCGTGTACCCGGTTCGATCGGGCTTGTGCCAGACTTGGGAACAGCCGACGCGCGGAACCATGGTCGATCGCCTCCCGGATGCGGTCGTCCAGGCGTGGTGACTGTGCCAGCTGGCTGATCGAGAGCGCCGCCGCCGGCACCGTCCCGAAAGGCAGGTCCGATCCGAACAGGAGCTGCGAGGGCTCGACCAGGGACAGCAGGGCCGACAGAGCCTCCGGCGCGGTCGCAAAGGCGGTGTCGAAGTAGAAGCGGCTGAGATAGTGGCGGACGGGGTGGGCAAGCTCGAGGCCCGGAATGCGCTGGCCCATATCGAGGCGGAAGGACAGGAAAGGCAGCGTGCCCCCGCCATGGGCCAGGATGATCGGAATGTCGGGGTACCGGTCGAGCGTGCCGCTATAGATGAGGTGCATTGCGGCTCGTGTCGTGTTGAACACGAACTCTAGGATCCAGGGGAAATAGGAGAGCGGTGCGTCATAGGCGGGCATTGCCGGATGGAGGAAGACCGGCAGCCGCCGGCGTGACAGCTCCGCGAAGAGAGGATCGAATTGCGCATCGCCGAGATAGGCCCCGCCATAGTTCGAGAGCAGGACGACCCCGGAAAGATTCAGCCGGTCGGCAGCATGGTTCAGTTCGACAAGGGCATCCTCGACATCCGGCAAGGGCAGGACGGCGAGGGCACCGAAGCGGCCATGGGCCTGCCCGGCGATATCGGCCAGATATTCGTTGCACTCGCGGGCGAGTTCGCGCCGGAACCCGGGATCGCCGATCGAGGCACCGGGATCGGAAAAAGACAGCAGCGCAGCGGCAATGCCGAGCTCGTCCATCTGGCCGAGCGCGCTTTCCGGGCTCCATTGCAGGCTCGGCTCGTCGGGCGAGCGTCCGCCGAGCTTGGCGAGACCGGCATCGGCCAGCCTCCTCAGATACCAGCGCGGCAGCGGATGTTGATGGACATCGATGATCTGACCTGTGTCGCCCATTGAAATCTTGCTCCTTGCCGAGGCACTCTTTGCCCATGTTGGCTTGCTGGCCGGAACCTAGGGCTGGCGGGCTGCGCGCCACAGAGGGATAGTTCGCAACGGCGTGTCCGAATATTTGGACGATGGAGCAGGGCATTTTGCGATCTGGTGAAACCGCCGGGAATCGCGAAGATGCTCTAGCCAGTCCGACGGATTGGCTTGGAAACGGGGAGTGAGAGCGGTTGCGTTCCGGCCCGAACGCCTCTGGCTCTCAGGATGCGGGGCGTGACGATGATCTATGAAGACATGGCGATATTCGCCGCCGTGGTCGAGACTGCCGGCTTTGCCGCCGCCTCCAGGCGTTTGCGCATGTCCAAGTCGACCGTCAGCCATCGCGTGGCGGAACTGGAGGCGCGTCTCGGCGCCCGGCTTCTACATCGCAATACAAGGACGGTTCGTCCCACGGATATCGGCCTGTCCTATTATGAGCGCTGCGTGCGCATCATCGCCGAAATCGAGGCGGCGGAAGCGGCGGTCCAGGACCAGCAGGGCCAGCCGACCGGCATCCTGCGCCTTTGCCTGCCCATCGAGCTGGGCATGCACATCATCGGCCCCGCCATTGCGCGATTCCGGCGCGAGAACAGCCAGGTCGACATCGATGTCGAGGTGACCAGCCGGCATATCGACCTGATCGAGGAACGCTTCGATCTGGCTTTCCGGATCGGCACATTGGCCGATTCACGCTTGATCGCCCGCAAATTCCTGACAGTTCCCCGCGGGGCTTATGCGAGCCCCGACTATGTGGCCGCGCGCGGCATGCCCACCGTTCCGGCCGAACTTGCCGAGCAGGACTGCCTGCACTTCTATTCGCCCTATGTGCCGGCCGACTGGACCTTTTTGCGGGGTGAAGAGCAAGCCAGCGTTTCCCCCCATGTCGTCGTGCGCATGAACAATCTGACGATGCTGCGTGACATGGCGCTGGAGGGCCAGGGGATCGCCGTGCTGCCGCGCTATATGTGCGCCTCGGCCCTGCGCAAGGGAACGCTGGTGTCGGTTCTGCCCGATTGGCAGCCACCCGGCGCCGATGTCTATGCCCTCTATCCGAGCGGGCGGCATCTGCCGCTGAAGGTGCGCAGCTTTCTCAAATTCATCGAGCGCCAGTTGCGCGCCACGGCCAGGCAGATCGTCGAGATGGCCGATTTCTCGCTCGACATCGAGGACAGGATTCCCGCCGAAACCGGGAGCCGGCCCAAAACCGGCCCCGCAAAATTGGCCTGAGGCAGGGACGCCGCCGACTGGTCTCCGCCCATCCCGGCCTTTCGATTGCAGTGATTTCCTGGACGGTGCGTTCCTCCGATCCGCGCTAGTCCCACGACCGTGCTCGCTTCATCGTCGAGAGCAAGAAGGCACCTGCTCCGCCCTGCGGACCAGGGTGCCCACATAGCGTTTTGCGATTTGGCGGATCTCCAAGAATCGCAAGGACGCGCTTTGCTCGAGGGGAGGAAAACACGATGCCGATTTCCGAAGCGCGGCCAAAGGCCTGGAGCGCGAGTGACCTAAGCGTACCGGCTGGAGCCGAGGCCTATCTGATGCTTGGCGGGCGCATTCTGCTCACCGTCATCTTCGTGGTGTCGGGTGTCCGCAAGATCGTCGAGTTCGACTTCTTCCTTGCCTATATGAAAGCCTTCGGCGTGCCGGCATCCTCCCAACTCCTGCCGCTGGCAGCGGCTTTCGAGATCATCGTCGGCATGGCCTTTGCCCTCGGAATAGCGACGCGCCTCTGTGCCGTCCTGCTGTTCCTGGAAACCCTGCTGCTCAATTCGATCTTTCACAATTTCTGGAACTATCCGCTCGAGCAGCGCCTGGCCCAGCTCAATTTGTTCCTGTTCCACCTAGCGACGCTGGGCGGCTTTCTCTACGTGATCGCTCATGGCGGCGGACGTTTCAGCCTGAGCAGGCCGGATCAAGCCCGGGACGTGGACCAAGCCGGGGCGGCCGTGAAATGACGGTTTCAGGCAATGACATACCGGCATCCGCTCCGGCCCGCATGGCAGGGAGGTTTGGCAACCGATGGTGGGTGGTTCTCGCCGCGGGCCTGGGGGTCATCGTGGCCCAGGGGCCGGTCATCGTCTTCACCTTCGGTGTCTTCGTCGACCCCGTGGCCAGGACGCTCGGCTTCGAGCGCAGCACGCTGTCCTCGGCCCTGCTGGTACTGACCTCGGCCGCCGCACTCGCGACGCCGGTGATCGGCTGGCTGATGGATCGCTACGGCATACGCCCCGTGATGATTCCGCTCATCGCCCTGTTCGCAGCCTCGACGGCTGCCCTGAGCCTGATGCAATCTTCTTTGGCGATGCTCTACGGGCTCTTCATCCTGCAGGGGATCTTCAGCGCCAGCCAGAATCCGACGGGCTATGTCAAGGCGATCGCGGCCAGATTCGACCGGGAACGCGGCCTTGCCATGGGAATCGCGATGGCGGGGGCAGGGCTGGGCGTGGCCCTGGTGCCGCTGTATGCCAGCCTGCTCATCGAAGCCTATGGCTGGCGGGCGGCCTATCTCGGCCTCGGCCTCCTGATCGTCGTCCTGGCCCTGCTGCCGGTCTGTCTGTTCCTGCATGAAGCCAGAGTTCTGCATGAAGCCAGGGCGCTCGATCGCCGCGCCGTGACGGAGGCCCGGCCGGGCGGCCTCACCCTGGCACAGGTGATGAAGCGCTCGCCTCAGTTCTGGTTGCTTGCTGCTGCTCTCCTGCTTGCGGTGACCTCGATCAACGGCGTCCTCGCCCAGTTGGTCCTGCTCCTGCGCGAACGTGGCTTTGCGCCTGCCGCGGCGGCGACTGCGATGAGTGTCGCTGGGGGGGCGATGATCCTGGGCCGGTTGATCGTCGGCTATTGTCTCGACCGCTTCTTCGGCCCCCATGTCGGCATGATCTTCTTTGCCCTGCCGGTGCTGGGTATCGGGGTGCTGCTCGCAGGAGGCAATAGCGGCTTTCTGCCCTATGTCGCGGCCGCCCTCTGCGGCCTCGGCATCGGCGCCGAAATCGACCTGATGGGCTTCCTGGTCAGCCGCTATTTCGGTCTTCGCGCCATGGCGGCGATCTATGCCGTCCTGTTCGCGCTCTTCACCGTCGGCTCGGGCCTGGGGCCTCATATCATGAGCCTGTCCTGCGATCTCAGGCAGTCCTACGATCCGGCCCTGATCGGCTTTGCCGCCGCTCTCTCGCTCGCCATCGCCCTGTTGTCGCTGCTCGGCCCCTATCGCTTCCCGGCTGAACGCGAGGGCGGAGCGGGTCAATGATCCCACGTCGCCGTCCCTTCAGTCGATAGCGAAGGCGAGGGCGACGAAATCCTGGCCTGCATGGCTGAACTCGCCGACAGGGGTCATGCCGAGCTGGTCGATATGGGCCGAAAGGGAACGGGGATTGGCCTTGGCGACGAACGCCGTGCCGGCCTGGTAGCGCTGCCGGACTTCCGGCAGCATGGCGGCGAAAAGCCGGCGCAGGAGCCCCTTGCCGCGGGCCGATACATCGATGCAGACAGGCCCATAGGCAAAGCAGCGCCATGCCGACAGCGCTGTGCCGCGAAAGAGCCACTTGTCGAAATGGCCGCTCATGGTGCGATAGGGCGGCGGCAGGGCCGGCGAGGCACTGTCGTAGCAACACAGGCAGGCAAGGATCCGCCCCTCGGAAGCGGCGACGAACACGCCGATTTCCTCGGCCATGTCCTGCAACTGGGCCGGCGTGAACAGGGCGGAGATGAAGCCGTCCTGGCGCTCCTCGGTACTGAGCCGATCGACATGATAGCGGTTCAGGAGCTCGCTTGCAGGGCCGAAATCCTCCTGGCGGGCCTTGCGGCAGACGATTTCGGCTTCGGCGGCAAGGTGGTCCTGCATGGCGAAATCCCCGGTTGGACTGATCATCTCGATACAACGGATCGGCGGTCGAGATTGTCCAAATTTCTGGACAGGCCATTCCGGCGGCGAGGCTTCTGTCCCCGATCCGATGCCGATACCCAAGGCAGCAGATACATGTGATTGCAAGGGAGAACAGGATGTCCGCCACCAAGATCTTCGAAACGGGAGGCTATCGTTTCATACCGGCCGTTTTCCAGTATTCCAGCGGCGTTGCGGCTCTTGAGGGGTACGCCATCCGGCGCCATCGCCTTGCCAGACCGGTTTCACTGGAGGAAGGGTTCGGGCTGATCGGGCGGACATTGCGGGAAGCGGGCCGTCCGCTGACGGCCTTCTGTGCCTGCGAATTGCGCTCGCCCGGCCAGTTCAGCGATGCCGGTTTCCGGGCCTTCAACCAGCATTATGTCGAGACGCTGCGCGCCTGGGGCCTGTTCGACGGGGAGACCAATCCGGTTGCACGTTCCAATGTCTGCCCGAAAGTCGAAGCGCCGCGGCAGACGGTCTTCCACGCCTTCTCCTATACGGTTCCCCAAAATACGATTCCAACGACCAGTCCGGCGCCGAGTTTCGTGATATCGGGCAGTGGGGAAGCCAGGGCCGGCGACGGACCCTATGCCGGGCGCATCATTCGTCTTGGCGACACCTCGCCAGATGCGATGCGCGAGAAGGCGGCCTTCGTGCTCGGCGAGATGGAACGACGGCTTGCGAGCTTCGACATGGCATGGGGCGATACCACGGCCACCCATGTCTATACACTCGGCGACATCCATCCCTTCCTCGAAACCGAGATTCTGCGGCGAGGGGCAGGACATGCGGGGATCGACTGGCACTTTTGCCGCCCCCCGGTCGAGGGCCTCGAATATGAGATGGATTGCCGTGCCGTCCATGACGAGCAGGTGCTTGCGATCTGAAGTCGGTACCACGACGTTGAACGGACGGCTCTCAGTGCCCTGGCTCGATAGATGGTGATTTTGGCAGGATCGCCTCGACGCCAGCGGCAATCTCCAGCAATTGCCGGTCGCTGCCATGCCTGCCGACGAGCATGAGGCCCGTCGGCAGGCTCGACCACGGCAAGGGCAGGGAAATGGCGGTCAGATCGAACAGATTGGCCATGACGGTGTTGCGCAGGACCTGCGCATTGGTGGCGAGATAGAGTGCGTCATCGCCGATCAGCGGCCCCAACAGCGGCGGTGTGATGGCGACCGTCGGCAGCATGAGGGCATCATGAGGCCGCAGCCGCTCATCCATGGCTGCGCAGAGCCTGATACGCTCGCGCAGGGCCCGGATATAGGCGGACGCCGCGACCTCGCTGCCCGGCCGCATGCGTCTGGCGACCCGGGGATCGATGTGGGTTTCGCCGTCCTGCAGCGCCTGCCAGTGAATGGCAGCTGACTCGATCGCCGGGATCGATGCCGATGGGATGGCTTGTGCCAGTGCCGTCAGGAGATCGTCGATGGTGATATCGGTCACGACGGCGCCCCGATCGGACAGATGGCGCCTGGCCCGCTCGAAGGCATCGGCCACCTCGCCATCGAGGCCGTCGAGCAGCCGGCCCGCCGGTATGCCTAGACGCAGGCCGGCAATCTGCTGACGCGCAAGGCCCCGGGGTTCTTCGCCCGCCATGATCGCATCGGCATCCGCACAGGCCTGCACCGAGCGGGCGAGGGGCCCGATCGAGTCGAGCGAGGGCGAGAAAGGCAGGACGCCGTCCCTGGGGTGACGCCCGGCCGTCGGCTTGAAGCCGACGATAGCGTTGAAGGCAGCCGGCACCCGGATGGAGCCGGCCGTGTCGCTGCCGATCGCGATCTCGCTGGTGCCTTCGCCGACCGAGACGCCCGCCCCCGAGGATGACCCGCCCGGAATGCGCTCCGCCGCCACCGCATTTGCCGGTGTGCCGTAATGGGGGTTGAGGCCGAGGCTGCTGAAGCCGAACTCGACCATGTTGGTCTTGCCGAGAATGACGGCGCCTGCCCGCCGCAAGCGCCTCACGACAAGGGCGTCGGCCCGGGCCGGCTGCCCACCGGCCAGGACCTGCGACCCGGCCAGCGTGACCTCGCCGGCGATATCGAAGAGATCCTTGATGGAGACCAGCGTGCCGTCGAGGGGTCCCAGCGTTAGCCCGGTGCGGTGGCGGGCGTCGGCCGCATCGGCCGCGGCTCGGGCCGCCTGATGATAGAGGCGGGTGAAGACATGCCGGCCACTGTCGCCACCGTCGATACGCCCGAGGACCATTTCCAGCCCGTCTCGGATCGTTTCCATGCCGCTGTCTCCCCTATCGATAGTGGCGCCAGCCTAGGCGGCTGCCCCAGCCCTCAATAGCCCCGTGAAGCAGGACAGACTGTCTCGTCGGGGCGAACGCTGTGTCCGCGCGGGGCAGCCTTCCGTGTCCATAAAGGCGAGGGCTAGATATCCACCGAGGCGACGGCTCGCCCACCACGGCTGAGCCCTGCTGCCAAGAACTGATCTGCATGAGCTGTTGTGAAGGAGTGGATATGAAGATTGCCCGTTTTCTGGGGGCGGATGGGCCCGAACTTGGCTTGGTCAAGGGAGATCGGCTGCACAGTCTGCCAAGGGCCGCCCAGGCTGCCGGACTGGCATGGCTGGCCCCGATGTTCCGCGACATTCGCTTGTTCCTGCTGGCCGATGAGCCGACGCGTGCAGCGCTGATCGGCCGGATTCTGTCCGCCGGCGATGCCGGCTCGGTTCCCCTGGCCCAGGCCAGGCTCCTGGCGCCCATCGAGACGGGGTCGAAGATCCTCGCCCATGTCGTGAATTATCCCGGCCATGATGCGGAAGCGCGGGTGAAGATGCCCGAAAAGCCGTTCTTCTTCGTCAAGACCCCGTCATCGGTCGCCAATCCCGGCGATCCGATCTTCGCACATCCGGTATCGGCGAAGCTCGATCACGAGGTGGAGGTCGCCATCGTCATCGGACGCGCCGGTCGGGACATCCCGGCGGGGCGCGCGCTGGACCATGTCGCGGGATATACGGTCGCCAATGATGTGAGCTATCGCGACCTCCAGATGAACGAGGATTTCCCGGCCCTCAATCAGAGCTACGGCAAGAACTGGACGCAGGCCAAGGGCCTCGACAATGCCTGCCCGCTCGGGCCGGTGCTGACGCTGGCCGACGAACTTGCAGAACCCTATCCGCTGGCGATGACCTGCCGGGTCAATGGCGAGATCCGCCAGAAGGCATCCACCGCGGAGATGGTCTGGAAGGTGCCGCAGCTCATCGCCGAGGTCTCCCGTGGGATGACGCTGCTGCCGGGCGACGTGATTCTGACGGGGACATGCGCCGGTGGTGGCCTTGCCGATGGCCGTTTCCTCAAGCCGGGCGACGAGGTCGTCTGCGAGATCGAGGGGCTTGGCGTCCTCATCAACAAGGTTCGCGCGGCGGCCTGATCCGCGGTTCCGCATAAGTGCGCAGCTACTATCACGAGAGGAGATGGAGATGGCCAGAACAAGAGTGGTCCGCCATGGCGACGGCGCTGTGGTCGCGCCCTGGCGGGTCAAGTCGTCGGGCGATTTGAGCGATGGACGCTTCGACCTGATGGTAGGGGAGGTGTCCTATCGCAGCGGGCCGCCTTTGCATCGGCACGAGGACCAGGAGGACACCTTCTATGTGCTTGAAGGCATCCTCACGGTCCAGGGCGATGAGGAGATCTTCGAAGCCGGCCCCGGCGACTTCGTGACCTTTCCGCCCGGCGTCGCCCACACCTTCGACAATCTCAAGCCGGACCAGCCGCCAGTCAAGGTGATGAACATCATGACGCCCGGCGGCTATGACCGTGCCATCGCGGCTTTCAACGAGTTGGGTCCCGAAATTGTTGATTTGGCCAAGGCGCAGGCCGTCGGCAAACGCTTCAAGGTCGAGATCGTCGGACCGCCTATCCATGAAAAGCTGGGCTGAGCCGCCGCCAGTGGCACCGGATGCAACAGGCCCTAAACCGGCCGCAACGGGAAATGGAGCTGGCCATAGAGACCGGTAACGACGTTTGCGATCCGTTGGCCGGTGACAGGGAATCCGCCGTTGCCATAGCCAGCGGTCATGACGAAGAAACGCAACTGCGCGAAAATATAAGCGGGCCGGCGATGACATTTCAATAAGCGCCCTTAAATGGAATTGGCGTCCTATTCCCGGTGCGGGGCATTCCGTGGCCGGAACGAGCGTTTTGAACAGGTTAAAAGGAGGCCGGCTCGATCATGACGACGTCAACCCTTGTAAATCGGCGAATAGTGCTCGCTTCCCGGCCCGTCGGTGCGCCTTCGCCTGACAATTTCAGGGTCGAGGATGTGCCGGTCAGCGAGCCTTCGGAGGGGCAGCTCCTTCTCCAGGTCCTCTATCTCTCGCTCGATCCCTATATGCGCGGCCGCATGAGCGCGGCCAAATCCTATGCCAAGCCCGTGGCGATCGGCGATGTCATGGAAGGGGGCACCGTCGCCCGCGTGATACGCTCGCGCCATCCCGATTACAGGGAGGGCGACATCGTGCTCTCCCATTCCGGCTGGCAGAGCTTCGCGCTTTCCGATGGCGCGGGGTTGCGCAAGCTCGACCCGCAGGCGGCACCGGTGAGCACGGCGCTCGGGGTGCTCGGCATGCCCGGCTTCACGGCCTATGCGGGCTTGTTGACGATTGGCCAGCCCAAGCCAGGCGAGACCGTCGTCGTTGCCGCCGCATCCGGCGCCGTCGGCTCGGTTGTTGGTCAGATTGCCCGGATCAAGGGCGCCCGCGCCGTCGGTATCGCCGGTGGCGCGGACAAATGTGCCTTCGTGCGGGATGAACTCGGCTTCGATGCCGTGGTCGATCACCATGCTCCCGATTTCGCCGCGCAGCTCGCTGCTGCCTGCCCCGAGGGGATCGACATCTATTTCGAGAATGTCGGCGGCCGGGTATGGGATGCAGTGTTTCCGCTGCTCAACGATTTTGCCCGTATCCCTGTCTGCGGCTTGATTGCGCAATACAATGCAGGCCCCGATGCCCATCCCGGCCCCGACCGCCTGCCGCCGGTGATGCGGGATGTCCTGAGCAAGAGCCTTCTCATTCGCGGCTTCATCCAGCGCGAATTCGCCGACCAGCGCCCGGCCTTCTATCGGGAGGCGGCGGAATGGATCGCCTCGGGGCGCCTTCGCTACAAGGAGGATATCGTGGACGGGTTGGACAAGGCGCCCGAAGCCTTTATCGGGCTGCTCGAAGGTCGCAATTTCGGCAAGCTCGCCGTGCGTGTTGCCCCCGAATAGCGTCCGAGCCTCTCCCTCGAGAGCCGGGCTATCCCGCGGGGTCGGCTCGCCGAGTGGGCATTGGCCGGTCTCGATCCTGGGCTGCGTGCAAACAAACAGCGAGCCGGGCAGCCTATCGGCGGCGCGAATCGCTGTTTCGCATAAAATTGACTAATTCAATAGACTTTCTATATTTGAGAGGATTCTGAGCAACGAGCGGGTGTTTCATGAAACGTCATTTGCGGGCGATGGTTGGGGTGCTGGCCGGCGCGGGGTTGCTGATTGCCTCAGCGGCACGGGCCGAAGAGGGCAAATTGCGCATCGCCCAGCAATTCGGCGTCGTCTATCTCACGCTCAATGTCGCACAGGCGCAGAAGCTGTTCGAAAAGCACGGCAAGGCCGCAGGCATCGACATCAATGTCGAATTCGTCAAGCTCTCGGGCGGGGCGGCGGTGAACGATGCGCTGCTATCGGGCAGCATCGACATTGCGGGGGCAGGCGTCGGACCGCTGTTCACGCTGTGGGACCGCACCCACGGCAGGCAGAACGTCAAGGGCGTCGCCTCGCTCGGCAATTTCCCCTACTACCTCGTCACCAACAACGCCAATGTGAAGACGATCGCCGACTTCACCGACAAAGATCGCATCGCGCTGCCGGCCGTCGGCGTTTCGGTGCAATCGCGCATCCTGCAATGGGCCTCGGCCAAGCAATGGGGCGATGCGGATTATGCCAGGCTGGACCAGATCTCGGTCGCGCTGCCGCATCCGGAAGCCGCCGCGGCGGTGATCAAGGGCGGCACCGAAATCACGGCCCATTTCGGCAATCCCCCGTTCCAGGAACAGGAACTCGCCGAAAATCCGAAGGCCCACATCGTTCTCAAATCCTATGACGTGCAGGGTGGGCCGGCCTCCTCGACGGTGCTCTACGCCACGGAGAAATTCGTCAAGGACAGCCCCAAGACCTACAGGGCCTTCCTCGACGGTCTCGATGAAGCCGCCAAGTTCATCCGCGACAATCCCGAGGCGGCGGCCGATATCTATCTGGAGGTGACGGGCGCCAAGACCGACCGGAAGCTGCTCCTGCAGATCATCAAGAACCCGGAAGTGAGCTTCAAGATCGCCCCCGACAACACGCTGGGGCTCGGCCAGTTCCTGCACCGCGTCGGCGCCATCAAGAACGAGCCGAAGAGTCTTTCGGACTATTTCTTCGATGAGCCTCGCATTTCCGGCGGCAGCTGAATGCTTCGTTCCAAGGAAGACTTTGAGATGGGTGATCGGTAGACCGCATGACGGACAGCCTCCTGCACGGTTTTTCCAAGCCTGCTTTTCGCAGGCCGCGCGACGTTCCGCGTGCGCTGCAGCCCGTTGCCGAGAGCGGCTTGCCAGGGCCGCTGCTGCAGGCACGCTCGGTGACCCTGGAATATGTGACCCGCCATCAGGTCGTCCGGGCCACGCATAGGGTGGATCTCGATGTCTATGAGGGTGATCGTTTCGTCCTGCTCGGGCCGTCGGGTTGCGGCAAGTCCACGCTGTTGAAGGCGGCGGCGGGGTTCATCAGGCCGGTCGAAGGCGAATTCGTGCTCAGGGGGCGGCCGATACGCGCGCCGGGTCCCGACCGTATCGTCGTCTTCCAGGAGTTTGATCAACTGCCGCCGTGGAAGACGGTGTTGCAGAACGTGGTCTTCCCGCTCGTTGCTTCGGGAAGCCTGCCGCGTCAGCGGGCGCGGGAGCGGGCCCTGCATTACCTTGACAAGGTGGGCCTCGCTGCCTTTGCAAACGTCTTCCCGCACCAGCTCTCGGGCGGCATGAAGCAGCGGGTGGCGATCGCCAGGGCGCTCGCCATGCAGCCGGAGATCCTCTTGATGGACGAGCCTTTCGCGGCGCTTGATGCCCTGACGCGGCGCAAGATGCAGGAGGAACTGCTGCAATTGTGGGATGAGGTCCGTTTCACCCTGTTGTTCGTCACCCATTCCATCGAGGAAGCGCTTGTCGTCGGCAACCGCGTGGCGCTGCTCTCGCCGCGCCCGGGCCGGGTGCGCGCAGAGATCAACAGCCACGAATGGGACCTGACGAGCGTCGGCGGAACGGCCTTCCAGGCTGCGAGCCAGCGTATCCATCGCCTGCTGTTCGAGGAGGAGAGCGCAGAAGTGCAGGGGGCAGTCGAGGCGAGGGTCGGTTGGAGAGGGCAGGCATGAGTACGGCCGTGAATGGGCCGCTCGTTCCACCGGTCCGCCCGGAATTCGAGCACGACCTGGCGCCCTTCATCGAAGTGGCGCTCGAACGCCGGCTGCCGCTGGCGACCCGCCTGTGGCAGCAGGGTTGGCTGCGCAAGGGCCTGATACTCATCGTCCTCGCGCTCTTGTGGGAGATTTTGGCTCGCTATCAGGACAATGATCTGCTGTTGCCGACCTTCACGGCGACCGCACGGGCCTTCGCTGCCGATATGGCCAGCGGCGAACTGCCCGAGCGGGTGCGGCTGTCGCTCCTCGTCCTCGTCCAGGGGTATCTCGCCGGTATCGTGCTCGCCTTCGCGCTGACCACGCTCGCCGTCGCCACCCAATTGGGCCGGGACCTTTTGTCGACGCTGACGGCCATGTTCAACCCGCTACCCGCCATCGCCCTGCTTCCTCTGGCGCTGCTGTGGTTCGGGCTCGGTGCCGGAAGCCTGATCTTCGTGCTTATCCATTCAGTGTTGTGGCCGCTTTCCCTCAACATCTTCGCCGGTTTCCAGGCCGTGCCAGAGACCCTGCGCATGACGGGCCGCAATTACGGCCTGCGGGACGTACGTTATGTTTTTCAGATCCTGGTGCCCGCTGCCCTGCCGGCGATCCTCTCGGGGCTGAAGATTGGGTGGGCCTTTGCGTGGCGGACGCTGATCGCGGCGGAACTGGTGTTTGGCGCCTCGTCCGGCAAGGGCGGGCTCGGCTGGTTCATCTTTCAAAACCGCAACGAGCTCTACACCGACCGTGTCTTTGCCGGCCTCGCCCTCGTGATCCTGATCGGTCTGGTCATGGAGAATGTGGTGTTCGCGACGCTGGAAAGGATCACCATCCGCCGCTGGGGGCAGGTGCGCTGACCTCGGCTTACCTCAAAGTCACATGCTAGGGGCGCGGGCGCTTCGGGACATCGGGAATGATCACGGAAAGACGAACCATGTCGAACAGGATCGCATGCCACGCCGGCAATCATGACGGCTCCGCAGCCACGGGCAATGGCAGGCCGAACCCATGAGTGGGGCTGGCGAATATCTATGGTACATCCCCAATGACATCAGGGCCGGCCATCGCGGTGATTCAGCCGTCGAGGATCACAACAGCCTGGAAACGCTGACTCGTCAGGCCAGGGCCCTGGAGCACCATGGCTGGAAGGGGGCGCTGATCGGCACCGGCTGGGGCCGGCCCGATACCTTCACCCTCGCCACTGCCCTTACCGTGCGAACCTCGACCTTCGAACCGTTGATCGCCATCCGGCCCGGCTATTGGCAGCCGGCCCAGTTCGCCTCCGCCGCGGCCACGCTTGATCAGCTGAGCGGCGGCCGCGTGCGCGTGAACGTCGTGTCGGGCCTGGATAAGCTGGCGGCCTATGGCGATGCCGAGGGGGAGCAGGCGCATCGCTATGCCCGCACCCGGGAATTCATGCGCCTCGTGCGCAGGCTTTGGACCGAAGAGAACGTCACCTTTGACGGTGAGCATTTCCGGGTTGCCGCTTCCACTGCGGCGCCACGCATTTCCCCGCATGGCCAGCGTCGACATCCCAGGCTCTATTTTGGCGGCGCCTCGGAGGCGGCGGAGCGCGTGGCTGCAACCGAGGCCGATGTCCAGCTTTTCTGGGGAGAGCCGTTTGGCGGCGTACGGGAGCGGATCGAACGCCTCAGGGCCTTGAGCACGGCACTCGACCGCGATCTTCCGCCTTTGGAGTTCGGCTTGCGGATCACCACGCTGGTCCGCGACACGACAGAGCAGGCCTGGGCCGATGCCGAGGCGAAGGTCGCCGAGATGGCCAGGACCAATGGTGCCGGCTGGCATGACCATCGCCAGGCCGTCGCCGAGGGGCAGCGCAGGCTGCTCGATCTCTCCTCGCGCGGCGACGTGCTCGACGACAATCTCTATACCGCCCCCGGCAAGTTCGGCGGAGGCGGCGCCGGCACGACCTGGCTGGTCGGCTCGGCTGCCGATGTCGCCCGTTCGCTGCGCAAATACCGGGAGCTCGGCATCACGCATTTCGTGCTTTCCGATACGCCCTATCTCTCCGAGATCGAGCGGCAGGGCAAACAATTGCTGCCGCTGCTGCGCGATTGACGCCGGTACCGAACAGCTAGAACAGCCGGATCTGGCCGACGTCGGCATCGGCGTCGAGGTCGGTTATCAGCATATGCCCCGGCGTATTGGTGATGAACATCTCCGGCGTCGAGCATTTCAGTACGCTTTGCGCCGTCAGGCCTGAAGCCCAGAACACGGGAATCTCGTCGGGTCGGACATCGACCGCATCGCCCCAGTCGGGGCTATCGACCTCGTCAATGCCGATCTCAGCGGGATCGCCGACATGGACCGGCGAGCCATGGGCGTGTGGAAACCGCGCCGTCATGGCGCGAACCCTGTCGACGAGGTCCTTTCGGATCGGCCGCATCGACACGACCATGTAGCCGCCGAACACGCCCACGCTCTGGGTACGGATAGAAGAGCGATAGAGGGGTACGTTCTGGCTCATGGCGACATGGCGCACCTCGATGCGGTTTTGCTGAAGCATGTGCTCGAAGGTGAACGTTCCACCGAGTGCAAAGGCGACCAGATCCTCGCGCCAGAGGCTGATGATGTCGCTCCTGCTCCAGATCTGCGGACCGGCATGAAAGACATCATATTGCGGCAGGTCGGTACGCACGTCGATCTCGCCGAGAGTCGGCAGGCTTGGGTCTCCAGCCTGGTTGACGCCCACCAGGGGCAGCGATTTGGGATTGCGCATGCAATATTCCAGGAAGTTGTCGGCGAGGCTGTTCGGCAGGATGACGACGTCCGCCTGCAGCCTGCCATCCCCCAACCCGGCGGTATGGCCGCGATAGTGGCCGAGCCGGATCGCTTCGCGCAGACTGGTGGCGCCAACCATGCGGAATTCTTCGTACCTCGTCGC
The DNA here is from genome assembly GCF_052114505.1 of Labrys sp. KB_33_2. Classification (NCBI taxonomy): domain Bacteria; kingdom Pseudomonadati; phylum Pseudomonadota; class Alphaproteobacteria; order Hyphomicrobiales; family Xanthobacteraceae; genus Labrys; species Labrys sp. KB_33_2. Next base: position 212,416 of record NZ_JBFREW010000002.1, read on the forward strand.
GATATGTGGACGTCCCATTGATCTCTGTGGCCCCCTGCTTGTCGCGAGAGTAGAGAAATCCCGAGCAAGCAATTAGATTTATTGTGTTTTCTGGTTCTTTCGATGGATGGAGCGGCTCTTTATCGTTCGGCTGCCGGCCCGAGCACTCACACAGCTTCCATATGGCCTGGCAGTCTGTTTTTGCTTTTGCGACCATCGCTACCTCGCTCCACCGACAAGCGCCTTGAGGTCGCTCATGCCCTGGTTCAGGAAGGCGAGGCTGCCGGTCATGTAATGGACGAGGAAGGCGGCATAGAGCACCGAGACGAGGCTGAAGACGAGGGTCTTCACCACCAGCGACAGCGCAAAGATGTTGAGGTGTGGCGAGGCGCGGGCCAGAAAGGCGAGGATGACGTCGGAGAGCAGCAGGCTGACGATCAGTGGAGCCACCAGCGTCAGCGCCATGCCCAGGATTCGGGTCAGCAAGGTGAGGAGGATGGCGCCGGCGTCGCGGCTGAAGATTGGCGAGAGGCTGTCGATCGCCCATAATGCATAGCTGTCGTAGAGTGTGCTCAAGGTGTGGTGGAGGCCGCCGGCGGCCAGATAGATGCCCACCATGACGATCATGAGAAGCGTGCCGGTGGCGCTCGTCTCGTGGGTCATCATCGGATCGATCAGCGTGCCCATGGTCGAGCCGCGCTGCAGATCGACGATGTTGCCGGCGGCCTCGGCCGCCCAGAACGGTATGCCGAGCACGAAGCCGAGCAGGGCGCCGATCACAACTTCCTTGAACATCAGCATGAGCATCATGGGTGCGTCGACATGACCCCGGCCGGCGATCTCGACGGTCATCGGGATGACCGGCAGCGCCAGCGCCAGCGCCACGCCCGTGCGCAAGATTCCCGCCAGCCGGGTTCGGGAAAACAGCGGCATCAGCGCAACCAGGCCGACGATGCGCGCCGTGGCCAGGGCACTTGCGAGGATAAGGGTTTCCAGCCCCTTGAGGGATGCAAACAGGTTTTCCATGACTAGCGCGTCACGACAGGAAACTCGTCCATGACCTTGGACGCCTCATTGGCGATCTGGTAGCCGAGGAGCGGGCCGACCAGCAGGATGACCACGAGGACGACGACAAGCTTGACGGTCTGCGGCAGGCTCTGGTCCTGGATCTGGGTCAACGCCTGCGCAAAGCCGATGAGCAGGCCGACGACCAGGGCTGCGACGATGGCAGGGCCAGAGAGGATCAGCACCATCCACAGGGCGCTCTGGACCTTGGCGAGGATGAAATCATTGGCCATTGGACGGTCCTTGCGGTGCAACCTTCAATTGTAGCTGAGGATGAGGCCGTGCATCAGGCGCGACCAGCCGTCGATCGCCACGAAGAGAAGCAGTTTGAGAGGAATGGAAATCAGCGTCGGAGAGACCATGATCATGCCCAGCGTCATCAGCACATTGGCGACCACCACATCGATGATGAGGAAGGGCAGATAGAGCAGGAAGCCGATCTCGAAGGCCCGCGTCAGTTCGGAAGCGACAAAGGCAGGCACCAGGATCTGCAGGTCGTCATCCTTGACCTCGGCCCGCGTCTGCTCGGGCCATAGCCGCTTGGTGCCGTCCAGGAAGAACTGACGCTCCTGCGGCTGGGTGTAGCGCAGCAAATGCTGCTTGAGCGGCTCGCGTGCCAGTTCGGCTGCGCGCGTCAGGTCCTGCGTGGTCTGGAACTGAATGTTTTCCTGCTGCAGTCGCCCTGAGATTTCGCCGATCAAGGGTGTCGTCACATAGACCGTCAGCACCAGGGCGATGCCGTAGATCACCAGATTGGGCGGTGTCTGCTGGACGCCGAGTGCATTGCGGATGAGGAAGAGGACGACGGAGATCTTCAGGAAACCCGTCATGGTCACCACGGCCAAAGGCAGAATGCCGACCAAGCCGACCGCGACGAGAAGGCCGAGAAGATTGGGCGAACCCTCAAGCATCGGCGGAAATGCGAACGATACGCACTCCCATGCCGTCACCGACCTTCACGATCTCCCCGCGTCCGATGCGCTTGCCATTGGCTACGAGATCGACCGTGGGGTCGGAAAGCTCAGGCAGTGGCACGATGGATCCGGCAGCGAGCCGGCTGACCTCGTGCAGCGGCATGGTCATGCGGGCGAGTTCGAAGACGACGGTCACCGGCAAATCCTCCAGGCCCGTGTCGTCAGGCCGACCGCTCGCCGATTGTGGCTCATCCATGATCCATCCCCATCTCGTTTTGCTGATCGGCATCGGCGCCGAAACAAGTCTGCCGCTCTGTCCGATCGGCTCGGCCAGCGCCGCCCGACGCTCGGCCAGCACCACCAGGACCGTCTGCGCTCCGCGGGTCCAACCGTCGGCCATGACGACGTCGCCAGGCTGGAGGGAACGCAATTCCCCAATGGAGAGGCTGGTCGCGGCCCACCAGAGGCTGACGGGCAGCGGCAGGCCGAGCCGATGTGCCGTGGGCGTGTCCGATGCGGCATCGAGGAGGCCACCGATCTTGGTGGCGAGCTCAGCGTTCGCTTGCAGGAGACAGGTACCGTCGGCCTGGCCGGTGGTCCGGACAGCGAACGCGAAAGGCATATCGGCTACGCGGTCGAGAGGGGCGACCGCGATCAGCTCGATCGCCTCGTCCAGTTGCCGTTCCAGCCAGGTGATCTCCTCGCGCAGGAAGGATTCCAGCAGCAAGGCGGCATGGGTGGGGGCCGGCGGGCCGGCGGTGATACCGGGGTTGGCTCGTATCAGCCAACGTTCGAGCACTGCGCGCGTGAGGCAAAGCCGGCCTCTTGCGGCACCGAATTTGAAGTCGATGGCTGTGACGTTGCCCAGATCCATCGCCGGCAGCGGCCATCGGGCAGAAAGGAAGAACTCCTCGCCGGCAATGCGGATCCTCGCAGGCTGACGATGGCGATAGAAAGCGTTGAAGGCAGCGGCGTCCGCGGCGCCGATCGCTTGCAGGCGCACAGCCGAGACCGTGGATCCGACTGAAGGGCGCTGTTGCGTTTTTCCAAGTGCCATTAGTCTCTGATGCATGCGAAAATCACGCTCTTACTGGCCTGGGCTTTGACGCGCCCGCGAGGGTTGCTTCCTCCTCGATCATCATTTCCTCGATCGCTTCCTGCCGGCGCACGCTGCGCGATCGCAGATCGTCGACGAGACGGGTCAGTTTCTCGATGGCCTTGCGCCGGGCGTGATGGTCCTCGCGTGCCTGCGCCAGTTTCTGCTGCTGCTCGGTTTCAGCCTGCCTTGCCTCTTCCGTCGCCTGCCGCAGCTGTTCCACTTCGCTTGCGGTCAACTGGAAGCGGCCGCGCAGCCGCAGCAGATCCTGTGCCGTTAGCGCCTGGCGCATGAGATCGGCAAACGAGGCTCGTTCGTCGGCTGCGGCCCGTTCGAGCCGGGTGTCGAGAGCAGTGGCCGCCGATTGCGCCTGGTCCTGTGCCTCACGAGCCAGGCGTTGCATGCGGACAACCGCTTCCAGGGCGCGTCGCTCCCGCAAGCTGCGGATCTTGTGGAGCTGGGAAATCACCGCCTGCCTAGCCATTGACGATATCCCGCAAGCGCTCGGTGGTACGCTCCATGGCTTCCTGCTGGTCGGAGGGTTGCCGCAGGAAGGCGTTGATCCGGTCGATCTTGGTGACAGCTTCGTCAGCGACGGCGTCGCTGCCCTTCTGGTACTCGCCGATGCGCACCAGCAGTTCCACCTCGGTGTGGCGCGACATCAACTCGCGTATATGGGTTGCATCCGCCCGGTGCTGTTGCGAGATCACCTTATTCATCAGGCGGCTTCTGCTGCGCAGGACGTCGATCGCCGGGAAATGATCACGCCGGGCAAGATCGCTCGACAGGAAGACATGGCCGTCGAGTAGTGCCTGCAGTTCCTCCGCGACGGGGTCGAGCGTGCCGTCGCCCTCGAGCAGGACGCTGTAGAGGCCGGTGATGGTCCCGGTCTGGCCTCGGCCGGCCCGTTCCAGCAAGCGCGGCAGCGCCGCGAACAGGGAGGGGGGAAAGCCGCGCCGTGTCGGCGGTTCGCCCGAAGCCAGGCCGATTTCGCGCTGGGCGCGGGCGAAACGGGTGATGTTGTCCATCGCCAGCAGGACGTGGCGGCCCTGGTCGCGGAAATATTCGGCGATGGTGGTGGCGACGAAGGCCGCCTTGACGCGTTCGATGGCCGGCCTGTCCGAGGTCGCGGCGACGATGATGGTACGCGCCATGCCCTCGGGGCCCAGCGCATGCTCGACGAATTCACGGACCTCACGGCCGCGCTCGCCCACCAGCGCGACGACGGCGACATCCGCGTCGGTGCCGCGCACGATATTGGCGAGCAGGGTCGATTTGCCGATACCCGGCTCGCCGAACAGGCCGATGCGCTGGCCGCGGGCGCAGGTGAGCATCCCGTCCAGCGCACGGATGCCGAGCTGGATCGGCTCGCTGATCAACCCGCGAGAAAGCGGCGAGGGGGGATAGGCATGCACGGGGCGCTGGTCCTCGAGCGTATCGGCGTGAAGCGGCCGGCCGTCGAGCGGCTCGCCGAGGGCGCTCACCACGCGGCCGAGCAGGCCGGGACCGACGCCGATCTGCAATTGTGCGGCGACGGGGATCACTTCCGTCAGGCTCGACAGGCCGGCGAGGTCGTCGAGCGGGACCAGCACCGCCGAGCCATCGGAAATGCCGACGACCTCGGCTCTGACGCGGCGGCCCGTCTTCGGATCGACCAGGTCGCAGATTTCGCCGAGCCGCGCCTCTTCCACTGTGGCATGGATGACGACGCCGACGACCTCGCGCACCCGCCCGCTGCGTCCCCGCTGATGTTCTTCGCGCAGCCGCCTGCCAAGGCGCGGAACGATATCGGCGAGCCTCGCGTCGATGTCGATGGAGGCGTTGGTCATGACACCGCCTTTCTCGCCGATCCAAGCGCAGCGGCGATGGCGTCGAGCTGGGTAGCAACACTGGCATCGATCACGGCGGCCTCGCTTGCTACGATGCAGGCGTCGCGGGCGAGGGCAGGGTCCGTCGTGGTCTCGATCGGAAAGCCGAATTGCCGCTCCCGCAGGAGTGCTTCGAGTTCTTTGCGAACCCTGTCATGCGCGTCGGGGTGAACGGTGAGCCTGAGATATTTGGCCTGCCTGACCTCGGAAACGGCCTGGCGGGCGATCTTGGCGACGAGCTCGTCGAGGTCGAAACTGCCCAGCATGCGCCGGGTGACCTCCAGCACCAGATCGGTCACCTGGTTTTCAACGCCCTGGAAATAGCGATCGAGTTTGGCCGTCGTTTCGGTGACGAGATGGGCTGCCTCCTGCTTGCCCTTGGCAAGCCCGTCCTCATAGCCTTGCGCATATTCGGCGGCATAGGCCCGGCGGCCGGCCTCGCGCAGGCGTTCGGCGTCCTGTTGCGCCGCTTCCAGAAAGCCATAGCCGTCCTGCCAGGCTTTTGCCTCCGCCGCGCGCAGGATGCGCCCGGTCGGGCGCTTGGGTCGATCGGCCAAGGGCCCTGTGTCCTGCCCCGCCATCCCCTACCTCGAGCTTGCGGCCCGCCGCACGATCGGCGGGCCCAATTGCGCAAAAGGCGCCGGTGCGACGTCGTCGAGTTTCGGGCTGGGAGGAAGCTTGAGACGAACGCGCGTCCCCACCCCCGCGGGCATGGCGTCGCACCAGGCGCCGAGACAGCGCCAGCCATCGGCCGCAACCCGCTCCGCCAGGTCATCGATCGGATCGAGTTCCTGTTCGGGACCGGTGAGGTCGCGATTGACCACCGCGAATTCGCACAGGGCCTCGCCGAGCTGCGCATGCAGTGCTGCCGTCGTCTCGCGGCGGATCACGCCGGCGAACGACGCAGCCCAATAAATCGCTCCGGCCTTCAGTGCGATGTCGGCCAGCCGGTCCGCATCGCAAAGCGCGATAGGCCGGTCGTTTTCGTCGACCTCCGGTTCCTGGCGGGAAAAGCCGTAATGGTCACCGATCAGGCTCGAAAGCCGCGTCTCCAGCCGTTCGGCGGAGAGCATATGCGCGCAGGCCTCGTCACCGAGCGTGCCGCCGAAACAGGGAACCAGGCGGGAGGCAATGGCATGAAGGGCCGGTTTGTGCAGAAAGGACTGCCAAGCGTCGGTGGTGTGGACCGTGTCGGTCATGGCGCCCTCTTCACGGCACGAAGAGCGGGGGAGCCGTCAAGGGCGTAGACATCGCGTCGCCGCCGCCAGTGAAGATAGGCCAAGCTCCCGGCCAAAAGCACGACAATGGCGACGAGCCCATAGACGATCCACATCGCACGCACCAGATCGTCGGGATGCAGCCAGATGCCCAGGAAGTTCGTGAGGCCCGGCTCGCTCGTCGCCGGCTCGGCCGGTGCCGCGACCGGCACGAGGATGACGGAGACATTGTCATAGGTCAGCCCGGCAACGCCGTTGGCGACCAGCATCTTCACCTGCGGCACCAGTTCCTTCATGTCAACCGAGGTGCGGTGGCGGATGAAGACCGATGCCGAGGACGGCACCAATTGCTGCTTGAGTGGATCGTTCTCCGGCAGCACGAGATGCACGCGGGCCGACAGGACGCCGTCGATGTCGGAAATGGTTTGCGAGAGCTCCTGGCTGAGCCCGTAGATCATCGCAGCGCGCTCTTCTACTGGGGAGGAGACCAGCCCGTCGCGCTTGAACACCTGGCCGAGGGTCGCGAACTTCTCCTTTGGCAGCCCGATCGCATCGAGCACGGACATGGCTTCGGCAAAGCGGGCCTTGTCGACCAGGACGGTCACCGTGCCCTCCTTGTCGATCTGGCGTTGGGCGGGAATGCCCTTGCGCACCAGAGCGGCGACGACTTCGTTGCCCTGGCGCTGGCTGAGCCCCGTATAGAGTTCCACCGTGCAGGCCTGCAGGAACAGCACGCCGACAAGGGCAAAGACGGTGCCGAACCGGCGCAGCCAGGCCGGCAACCGATGCATCGATACTGGCCTCACGGAGCCCCCGCTACGCACTATTGCTGTTTGATCAGCGTGTTGACCGAGCCAGTGGCGGCCGTCACGCTGTTGATGGCGACGGAGACATTGGCCGCCGCCCACATGAAGGAAATGGCGCGATCCAGCGTCAGATCCGCGTTCGGCTGTCCCGGCGCCCGTTCATTGCCGGCCGGGCTATTGCCGGCTCCTTCGCTGGCCGACGAGGCGACGCCCGCCTGCGGGCCGTTCTTGGCAAAGGCAGACTGGGCCTGCTGCACCACCCCTTCGAGCGAATGGAGGGCACCGCCGACGAGAGCAGCGGGATCATTGGGCTGCCCGGTTTTCCCGACGCTCTTTTCCATTTCCACGAGATAGTCGAAGAGCTGGTGCTCGACATTCGCCTGGGACTGGGTCGGCTGGGACTGGCTGGGCGCCGCCGAAACCACGCCTATGGCAGCGTCTGCAAGCTGCATGTTCATTCCTCATCGATCGCCGATTGCGGGTGGCTGCCTCCCGGCTCCGGCTCAGCCTTCCTCGTTACGGGCCTGCTGCATGCCTTCGAGAGCCCGGTCACCCTGTTGCTGGGCCATGCTCACGGCAAAGTTGGCGAGGGTTTCTTCCATCTGCTTTTGAAGGGCCGCTTCCTGGCTTTCCTTGGTCGGATCGGGCTGGTTGGTCGGGCTGATGCCGTTGCTCTCGATCTTCATTTGCTTTCTCCTGGATGCTTGGCGGCGGGCGGGGTCTCGACCTCGGCGCGCCGGCCTCGGAAAACACGTACAGGCACGACATTTTCAGCCGAACCGTCGACTTCGCGCGCCCGGGCGGGGCCGGACGGCTCCGTCATCACGCCGAGCGCCTTGCGAACGGCGTCGATATAGGCGGGCGGGCCGGAGACCGAGACGACTCGCTCGTTCTGGGCGATCTTGATGGGATAGCGCGCATCGGCGACGCCGAGTTCGAGCAGCCGTCCGGGAATGCCAGGCAGGGCTGTTGCATCGACCTTGAACATGTCGGTGCGCATTTCGGCCTCAGTCGCCACAGCCAGGCTGGAGCCATCATAATACCAAACTAGGCCGTAGCGGTCGCAAACCCATTGCAGGAACTCGCGGGCCGTTCCCATCGGCATGCCGGCACTCAACCGCCCCTTCACCCCGTCGGTGAGCTTCACCGGGACGTGAATGTTGCGGCCGAACTCGGTCAAGGCGTCGCGAACCGACTGGTCGATGGTGATGTATTTGTAGGGGCCGGAAGGCCACTCCGGTTCCGCCGCACGCGCCGGCAACGCCGCCACGCCCAGGCACAATCCGACTGCGAAGCCGAGAATGGCGGGAGACCGACGGTTCGTCCCCATGGCCATCCTGCTGGTTTCAATTTCCATGCCCCTTACCTGTGCAACGACGCATTCGCTCTTCGAGCGCGAGTCCCGTACGGCATGATTTACCTGCCAAATCGTGCCGCACATTATCGTGATCGTCGCTGAAATGAAAGTCCAATTGGATTATAGAGCCATAGGTAAGTGCCAAACGCTTCAGATTTGTATTGTGTCTGGAGGTACATTGTTACAGTTTTTGAACGATACGACGGGCCCGGGGAGACCATAGGAATGATGGTTGAGGCAGGATGTTTTCACGCGTGTCGCTCGTTACGAGGGAGGGGCATGATCCTGCGTTCCATCTTGCGCAGTGCCACTCTGGTTGCCGCCATCGCCGGTATGATCTCGTTGATGATGGCAGGCATCGCTGAGGCCCAGGGCGGTGCCTATGATCCACGCACATGGAGCTATGACAGCGAGCAGGACATGGTCATCGCGCCGTCCGACAATCCGCAGGGATATGTCGTCGACGAGCCTGCCACGGGACCGGCGCACCCACTCGTGACAAGGCGCACGCCGCCGATCGCACGCGAGGTCGTGGCGTTCACCGAACCCCACCCTAAGGGATCGATCATCGTCGATACCGGTGAGCGTCGCCTGTACTACGTATTGGGGGACGGCAGGGCTCTCAAATATGCCATCGGTGTCGGACGCGAGGGCTTTTCCTGGTCGGGGCGGGATCGCATCCTCGACAAGAAGGAGTGGCCCGACTGGCGCCCGCCTGCCGAAATGCGGGAAAGAGAGGCTGCGCAAGGGCATGACTTGCCGGTGCGGATGGCGGGTGGTCCCAACAATCCGCTCGGCGCCCGCGCGCTCTATATCGGCAACACGCTCTATCGCATCCACGGCACCAATGCGCCCTGGACGGTCGGCACGGCTAATTCCTCAGGCTGCATCCGTATGACCAACGACGACGTCATCGATCTGTATCAACGCGCCGTGATTGGCGCCGAGGTCGTCGTGCGCTAGAGCGAAGCGCGTTTAGAGGGAAACGCCTTTTTGCTCTAGCTCCTTGGTTCGACGCGCCTCTGCGATTCTTGGTGATTCCACCAAATCACAAACGCTATGGCGGGAGGTAAAAAAATACTGTTAGATTCTTGTAGAAATTGCCGGCGGGGACCTGTCGCAACCTTTCCGGGTGCCGTGTGAGTTTCAAAAGTCGACGGGTAAGAGCGTGGCCTCTCCGCATCGAGATTTTCTCTAACTTATTGTTTTAACATGTCTTCTTAACTGGCAAGCTCACCAGTTTTTGAAGCGCCGTGCCGGAAGAATCAGGTCTTTTTCCCGGACGCCCAGAACGCGGCAACCACCCCAACGGCGATGAAGATCGTCATCGCGAAAAACATCTGGGCGAGCTGGAAGTTCAGGGAATCCTTGGCCACAAAAAGGGCGGCGATGGGCGCCGCCACGAACAGCAACAATCGAACGATCAGGCCCATCTGCGCCCCCAATGGCTTACCTCGAAGCGATGGGGGGCAGATTGGACCCGTCATGGAGGGTCTGCATTGACTTGAATCAAGGCGAGATCGGTCCTTCTCCGCGGAAGCGGAGCGCTTGCGAACTCACCTCACGCCGTCGCACCCGGCAGGTAGATGCGGTCGCCGGCGAAGAGGATGTCCGGGATGGCGATGTGGCCCATGTTCAGCAGCACCGTTTCCCGCACATCGGCCGAATGGTTGCGCGCGATGCCGCCCATCGTATCGCCGTCGCGGGCGATGATCGGCTGGTAACCCTGGCGTTCGAGCTCGGGATTGAGGCGTCCCGCACCGTCTTGCGGCCCGGCCGGATGGGTCTGTACGAAGCTCGCCTTGGCCGGCTCCTTGGGCCGGGGTTTGTTCGGCCCGGTTTTGGTGGTGGTCGGCGAGGGCGTTGAGGAACTCGTGGCCGTGGGGGAGGTCGTGGGTGTTGGCGTCGTCCCTGATGGCGTCGGTGTTGGAGTCGCCGGCGTCGGCGTTGCCGGCGTCGGTGTCAGCGTGGAATTGTTGTTGCCGGGGGGCTGTACGCCGGGGGCATTTGCCTTCTTCTGCTGATCCAGCCAGTTCGCGACCACGATGCCGCTGAACAGGATCATGCCGCCGCCGAAGGTGACGCCGAAGACGACACGATCCCAGCCCGACATTTTGGGCTCCCAATTCCCCCGTCCCAATCCCTTTCGGGCGCCCCGTGCCCACAAATAGGCCGAGCCGAAGAGGAAAGCGGCATTGTCGACCGTATCGGCGCCGCCCGGAACGAAGTCGAACCCTTTCGAAACGAAATCAGGCACGCCGGGTATGCTCGAAAGATTCGAACCATCCTTGGGGATGGAATCACCGAGCGAGAGGCCGCTCCCGATCGCATAGGAAGGCAGGTTCCATTTGTCGGCCATCGGCATGGCTGGCCGGCCCGTGCGGGCCTCACGTACCGCCTTGGCGAAATAGAAGGCGTTGCTGCCTTCAAACAGAGCCCCGCCGGCCCCGCCCAGAGTGACTGAGGTCGGGATGCCGGCCGCCTGGGTCGGTAGATAGCTCAGCGCATCGCCGATTTTCATGATGCGGCCCAGCGGCGTGTGCAGCGCCGTCCATTTGCCCGGCAGGGCAGCGGCGGTGCTCATGGTCAGGCCGCGCCAGGCGAGGCCACCGGCCCGGATATAGGCCTGGAGATGCGGCGGCAAAGCCGGCCAGACGGCGGCGAAGGTGGCCGTGGCGGTTGTGGTGAGCACGAGATCGTCGACACCCATCGCGCGCATTTTTGCCAGCGCCCGCACCGGCGCCGAGGCGGGCGTGTAGCCGTTGAGGGCCGAGCGCTGGTCAGCCTTGAGCAGAGCTGTCTGGAAGGGCTTGAGCACATCGACCTGAGCCGGCGTGAGGGCCTTCAATTGATCGTCCTTCAGCCCCGCGAGCTGGCCCGGCCTGAACTTCTTCACCTGCTCTGGCGTCAGCTCGCTCAGTTGCGAGGGGTTGAGCTCGGCCAGATCGAGATATTTGATGCGCTTGGGTGCGATGGCGCGCAATTGGTCCGGCGTCAGGCCCTTCAACTGGTCGGCCGTGAGATTGATGATTCCGCTCGGCGAGAGGCGGGCGATGTCGTCCGGTGAGAGGTTGCGGACCTCGATGAGTTCGTCCAGGAGCGTGCGCCCTTCCTCGCTCATCGCCTTCTTCTGGGCGTCGCCAACCGCTTCCATCTGGGCAAGCGTCAACTCGGGTATCTGCCTGCGCGTAAGGCTGGCTGCCATATCTGCGACAGACGCATCGGGCAAAGCGCGCAGCTGTTCGCCAGAAAAGGCCCTGATCTGCGACTTGGTCAGTGCCGAAAGCTGGTCGGGCTTCAGCCATCCAGCCTGCTTGGCGCCCAGCCCGGCGATGTCGAGATATTTGACACGGTTGGTCGGGATTGCACCGATCTGGGCCTGCGTCAGCTGCCCCTGGAGGCCGGATCGCTTGAAGGCTTCCCATTGCTTCAGGGTCAACCAGGAGACCTGCTTGGGCGCCATTGCGCCGATATTCAGGTCTGCAATGCGGTTCTCTGGGATCGAGCGTGTTTGAGCCCGCGACAGATGAGGCAGTAGCCCTGCCTGATTGAAGGCTTTCCACTGGCTGTTGGTCATCGCGGCGATCTGGGCCTGGGAGAGGCCGCCGATCTGTCTTTTCGTCAAACTGACGCTATCGAGATATTTGACGCGATTATCAGGTATCGCCCCGATCTGGCCCTGAGTCAGATGCTCCTGCAGGCCGGCCTGATGGAGCGCCTGCAATTGCTTGCTATTGAAGGCCGCAACCTGGGCCCTGGTCAGCGAACGGACCTGGGATTTCGACAGGGCGCCGGTGTCGAGATTTCTGACCCGGTTTTCCGGAATCGCCTGCAATTGACTGCGCGTGAGATGGCCCTGCAACCCGGCCTGTTTGAAGGCCTCCCACTGCTTGGGCGTGAAAGAGGCGATCTGGTCCGGCTTCAGCCATGGCACGTTCTTGGCGGTGAGTTGGGTGAAGTCCAACTGTTTGGGATCGGTGGCTTGCAATTGCTTGCGTGTGGGAGCCGTGTTTTTCGGCGACTTGGCCGGAGGGGTGTTGGCTGCTGCCGCCGAGGGATTGGACCCTGTCTTCTTGCCAAGGGTGATTGGATCGATCGGCCCGTCTCCAGCAACATGCACGCTGATCGGGGAGGCGGGCGGCGCCGTACCCTTGCCTCCTCCAAACCAGAAGTCGGTTTGAGCGGCATGGTTGGGCTGCTTGATCGTTCCTCCCCCTGAAACATCGGTCAGGGGCAGGCCGGGCAACTCGACCACTTCCCGGCCTCCCTGGGCCGGCTTGATGTCGCCGGCAAGCTCGACGGGCCCGTCATAGGCGCGCGTCCGTACGCCCAACCTGTCGGCGAGCTCACCGGCGAGAGAGCGCGTGAGGGGGCCGCCCGCTTGATGGTCAAGGGAGCCGGCGCGGCAGGCAAGGATCGTGATGCTCTGGCCCTCCCGGTACCCGGTGTTGCGGAGATCGTCGATCAATTGGGTCGCACCGGGCAGGTTGGTCTCATCGGCGACCACCAGGAAGGTGTCCTTGTCGACGGCGCCTTTGCTTGACAGCCCGATCGACAGATCTTTCGCCGCGACCGGTTGTCCGCCGACCGTCACCGTTCCGTCTGGGAGGTAGCTCAGCGTGCGCCCGCTTTCCGAACTGAAGGGCCGTGAAATTGGCCCATCGGCTGCAACAACCGGCTTGGTGGCCCTGAGCCCTTTGACGCCCAGGCCAGTGCCGGCGACACCCACGCCGAGGCTGGTCAACGCGCTGGCGAATTCCAGGCCGCTCATCTGGTCGCCATAGGCGGCAAGGTCATGGGCCGATACCGCCGTCAACGGCACGCCCGTGCCGATGGCCGCCCAGTCGAGACCGCGCGCGGTGCGGTTGAGCCCGCCCGAACTCCTCATATAACCGTCCGCCGTCGTGGCGACGGAGGTGCCTTGCCCGGTCATGCCGATGCTGGCTCTGAACGCCTGCGCCACCGACAGTTCCGTGGTTTTCGCCATGCCGATGGTGCGCAACACACTCGACCCCATCGGCAGGACGGTGGTGGCCACCGTGCCGATGTTCATCATCGACTCCATGTCGCCCAGTTCGCCGCCATGCTGGAGATAGTCCACTTCCTTGATGACCGCGCGGGTACCGAGATAGGCACCACCGGCATAGGCCAGGCCTGCCGCGAGCGGCGAGAAGGGGTTGGGAATGACGGCAACGGCCGTGGCGAGGGCCGTGCCGATGCCCACGATCGGATCGATGATCTTGTCGAAGGTCGAGACGTTGCGGGCCTGGACGACCTCCAGGTCGATCTTGCCGTCGGCCCCGGGCTTCATGTTGAGGCCGGTCGGCGCGATAAGCTTGCCGCTTTCCTGGAACTGGCGGTTGCCGTCCTGGAAATCCTTGATGGACTCGAATTTCTGGCCCGTGGCGTCGACATACCAGGTCTTGTCGCCATCCTGGACCGCGAAAAGCGCGATCTGCTGCGCGCCGACCTTGTCGTCGACATAGAACAGGGGCACGACCTTGACCGAGGCGGCGTTGCCGCCGATGTCGCGGATCTCGTCGACCACGTTGTCGAGAGCTGTCCGGCCCTCTTCGCTGGAGGTATCCAGGCCAAGGGTGCGAGCGACCAGGCCTTCCTGGGCCTGGCGACCTTCGAGCGGCGTGAATTGGTCGTTGTAGCCTGATTTATAGAGGTTCTGGAACGTGGCCTGATAGACCGACATCGCCTGGTCGCGATGGTCGTCGAGATAGACGCTCTGGAGATGGGCGTAATAGGGCGCCGATCCCGCATCGTCCAACAGCTTGAGCGGCTGAGTCAGCAGGAAGGAATACCATTGCTCGGAGCGCTCGGCCGATTGGCGGGCATTCTCGACGCTTGCGCGCCGATCCTGCGCCGTGTCGAGCCGGATCTGGGCCGCTGCGACGTCGGGATGAACCCACAGCCACTGGCCGTCGATCTCCATGCGAACCGGCTTGCCGCTCTTGACGATGGCATCGATGCCGCCACGCTGCACGTCGCCGGCCATGTCTGGGGTCACCTGCACCTTCTGGCCGTTGACCGTGACCTCCACGGGCTGGGTGCCCTGGGGCAGCAGGCCTGCCGGCGCCTCCACACTGCCCGGGCCGTGCTGCTTGAGGGCGCCATCGAGGTCGGTCTTGAGGCCGGTGATCTGCTTGTCGAGACCGTCCCGCACCAGGCCGAGCTGGTCCTTCATCATCGCCTGGATCTGCTGGCCGGCCGAGACCTGCGCCGCCTTGGCCGCCGCCAGGCCGCCGCTGCCATCGGCGTAGCACATATTGGTATTTGCGGGGCTGTTGAGAAGCGCCTGCCACTGCTGGTTGAGCGAATTGTTGCGCAGATCGTCACGGATGTTCTTGTCGCTGGTCGCAAAGGTGAGCTGAACACGCTTGGTGTCGTGCTCGTATCTGGTCTCCAGATAGAGCTGATGATCCTTGGGATCCTCTATGACGTGCTGTTCCTTGATCTTGCCGAGATAATCGCCGCCATAAGTGGAATATTCCTTGTTCATGTCGAACGAGCCGGGATTGGCAGCGCGGTACTGTGCCAGAATCTTCTGCCTGAGATCGGTGGCCTGGACCTCCTGGCCCGAAAGCGTGCTCGTGGCAGAATAGAAGTTGGCATAGGCGGTGGCAGCATCGACCTGCTTGCCAGCATTCTCGCTCAATGTCTTGGTATCGCTAAGATTTTTCTCAGCCGCCGTGCGCTCCGGCGTGCCCGGCTTGGTGGCGTTGACTTCCTGTTGCCGAATGCCGACCAGATAGTCCGCCAGCGCCTTGTCGCCCTGGCTGGCAGAGAGTCCGGCCTGATAGAACAGTGAGGTCACGTCGTCATGGGCCGCCTTGGACTGGGCGTCCTTCAATTCGTAATTGGTATTGTCGTTCGTGGCCCGTACCGTCGTCTGCCCGGGCGGCGGCGGCGGAGGTGGCAATGTCGCCTGCTTGGTGATCGCCTGGTCGAGGAGGCTCTGGGCCTTCTCGTAATTCTCGCGCGCTGTCGTCGCGTTGGCGAGCTGGGTGTTGGCCTCCGTGAGATTCTTCTTGGCGTCGGCGAGCGAGCCTTCCGGCGTCGGTGCATTCCATTGCAGCCCGAAGGGCGCCAGCTTGTCATCGAGCAGGGCCTTGGCGTCGGTCATCGCGCCCTTGTAGGCGGGATCGAGCGCATAGACGTCCAACTGCGCCTGTGACTGGTTGACCTTGGCACTCGCCTCGGCACGACGCCCGAGGGCTACGTTTTCGGCAGCCATTGCCTTGGCGACCACCGGATCGACCCATTTGCCGTTCATCGGCACCCAGGCGCCTCCGGACGGCGCCTTGCCGGGAGGCGGCGTGCCATAGGGATTTTCCGCCGTCGGATTGGTGCCAGGCTGGCCCTCGCCATATGTCTTGATGGCGTCCTGGGTTTTCTGGTGCAGGTCGTTGACAGCCTGCTGCAGGTCCGGCAATTCCTCGCCGGCGAAGATGCCGTCGAGCGTCGTCTTGACGATCTCGGCCTTCTTGGCTTCCTTCGGATCGGAGCTCTTGGGATCGATGGAAACCAAAGTCTGGGCAAGCGCCGCCTCGGCGCTGTCGGGCTTGACCTTGACGTCTCGCCCGGTGGCGTCGTCGTGCAGCGTCATGCTGCCGTCCGGCTTGGTGGTCAGCGTGTAGCCGTTGAAGGTCACGGAGACGGTGGTGTCCTTGCCCTGCTTCACGGTGCGGGTGGTACGGCCATTGCCCTCGACCACGCTCTTCGTCTCGGTCCCGTTGCTTTCCGTGCTGGTGGTAACCGCATTGCCCTTTTCGTCGGTCGTGCGCACCGTGTGGGAACCGTGCTGGTAGTCCTGGTAATAGGCGGTGACTGTCTTGCCGGTCTTCTGATCGATGATCTCGGTCAACTGCACATCGCCATTGTCGCTGGTGGGCTGGCTCGTCTTGATCTCCAGGCCGGCGGCTGCGAGCTGGGCGGTCACCTGTTCCTTGGTCAGTCCGCGTTCGGCCGCGATCTGGTCGATGCTCTTGCCATCGGCGACATCCTTTTCGATGCCTGCTGCACCCTTGCGGGTCGGGTCCTGGTTGGCGGCGAGCGTCGTCTTCTGTCCCTTGGCATCGGTCACCACCGTGGTGGTCTTGCCGTCCGCGCCGGTCGTCTTCACTGTCGTCACGCCATTGGAGAGCCGCGTCGTCTGGGTAATCGTTCCCGTGCCCAGATCGTCCTCGCGGCGGGTGGTCGTCGTCCCTGTCTTCGGGTCATAGTCGGTGGTGAGCTTCTGGCCGGATTCATCGCGCACCGGCGTGTCGGTCTCCGTCCCCTTGGCGTCCTTCACCTGCGTGTAATAGGTGCCGTGCTGGAAGTCGTAATATTCGGTGACGATCTGGCCGGTCTTGGGGTCCCGAATCTGCGTCGTACGGACATCGCCATTGTCGCTTTTCGGGTCGGTCGTCTTGACGTCGAGACCGCCGGCCTTGAGTTCATTGAGAACCTGGTCGCGCGTCAGCCCGCGTTCGGTGGCGATCTGGTCGACACTCTTGCCTGCCTGCACGTCCTTCACGATGGCGTTGGCATCGGCCCCTGGTTTCGGCGTATCAGCGGGAGCCGGGTTGTCGACGAGGGTGATCGCGGGCGTGGTGGCCGGCGGCGCGAGAAACAGGGCGGGGGTCGCCGTCGTCGGGCCAGATGTGGTGATCAGGGGCGTGTTGCTCGCCAGGACCAGAGGCGTGACGGCGGGGGGCGCTGCCACCGCCGGCGGCTCGAGTTTCGTCAGCTCCGTATTGGTCTGCTTGAGTTCCTTCTGCAGCTTGGTGGCCTCTTCGGCCTCGCCCATCTTCTGCGCGAGTCTGATCTGCTCGCGCAGCTTTTGCGCCTGGGCTCTAAGTTCCGCGATATGGTCGATGTCGTTCTTGGGGGTGATCTTCGGTGGGGGTGGCGGCACAAAGATGGGACGAACGACCATGCGTTGAATCTCCAAAAGCAGTCCGATCTCCCGCGTACCTCCACCGGAACGCCTGAGCCGGATCTCAAAGTGACGGTGGCGGCCTCATCGTGAAGGCGTCCAGTAGACATCGTATTCGCTGAGGTGCTGCTCCACGGCACGCATCGCTTCCTTGACGTCGACGCCGGACCGTTGAGCAATAAGGGCGATCAGGATCTCCGCCGCCGCGAGGGCCGGCGTGACGCTCCTGAAGAAGGAATGGGATTCGACCGTGACGACGACGCTGGCACGAGCCAGGCGCGCCAATGGCGACACTCGGCTGTCGGTGATCGCCACGATGGTCACACCGCGCTTGGCGGCACGGCGCGCAACCTCGACCGTGGCACGGGCATAGGGCGCCATGCCGACGACCAGCATGACATCCTCGGGGCCGGCGTGGCGAAGTGCGTCGACCTCGCCCTTTGCGGCGGCATCGAGTAGCGTGCCACGATCGTCGAAGAGCGAGAGCAGGCGGGAAAAGTGGGTGGCGACGACCTGTTCTGAACGCAGCCCCAGGCAATAGACGCGCCGCGCGCCGATCAATATGTCCGCGACGGCGACATGCTGCATGGCGCTGGTGTATTCGCCCAGACGGGCGACCTGTGCGGCAAGCATGTCGGTGGTGGCGCTGACCGTCGAATAACCTTGGCCGTCCTCCGCCACGCTGGGCGTCTCGACCGTCTCTGCCGGTTTGGCGCCCGGTTCGCGCAGCGCCTGCGCATAAAGGGCGCGCATGTCTTCATAGGCTTCCAGGCCCAGCCAGCGGGCAAGGCGCATCATGGTGGAATGCGAGACGCCGGCCCGCTGCGCCTGCTCGCGCATCGATATCAGCGCAACTTCCTGGGGGTGGTCCAGCACGAACCGGGCCGCCAGCTTCAGTTGCGACGGCATGGTCTCGAACCGCTCGACCAGGAGCTGCGTCAACGGACCTTCTCTCATTGCTGTGACCCAAATTTGTTGATGACGAGAGTATGACATGGCCTTCGCCAATGCAACAATTGGAACTTATTAATAACACGCATTCCAAATGGACTTTCATTTCGAGATTCACTAGCATGCCGACGACGGCGATCCGAGCGATGCCCTTCGCGGTCTTGTGATCTCGCCGTTCGAAGCGCGATTCAAGGAGTGAACGATGTCCGTGTCTTCCCTAAATCCAAACGCATCAAGCAGCCCCAGCGGAGCTGTCGACGATGCGATCGCGAAAATGGAAAAGATGTTCTTGCTGAACCTGAAGCTTCAGGTGGCGACGACTGAAATCGGCGTCAAAAACAAGGCCGCCGACAACATTACCCGCGGCAGCAAGACCTGAGTCACGAGCGCCGCCGGCTTCGGCTGGCGGCGCTTGAACCGCATTGTCGGAGTCGCTTTCCGAAGACGCAGATCGGAAAAGGAGGCCCGATTGGGGATTGGGGACGGGATCGATGCCCACCGGATTGATCGACAAGGCTCAAGGTGAGGCGCGTGCCCTGCGTCGGCCCTCGTCACCGCCGGCCGCAGATGCGAACAAGGCGCGATTCGAGCCCGAAGCCACCATGGACTTCGAGGTGACCGGCGGCCTCCATGAGGGCGCCAGTCTCGGCCTCGATGAGGCGGACTATACGATCGGCTCGGGCAAGGACGCCGAGATCGTCCTGAGGGATGCGGGAATTGCGCCCATGCATGCGCGCCTGCGTTGCCGGGGGCGCCGGGTGGAGATCGAGGCGCTCGGCGGGGCGCTCAGCCTTGCAAAAGGGGAAATCCTGCCACAGGGCCATGGCCGCCGCTGTCACCTGCCGCTCGAGGTCGGCATCGGCGAGGCGCGGTTTCGGCTCGATTTGCGCGGCCGCTCGGCGATGGCGACGCGTTTTGACGGCGGTACATGGCTCCGCAGGCTGCTGTTCGCGAGTGGCGGAATCGTCGTCATGGTGGTAGGGGCCTCGCACGCCCTGAATTGGCTGCCGAGCGCCACGGCATTTTCCTCCCAGGCCCATCCGGCCGAAGAGCCGCAGCCGCTTCCGTTTGTTTCCGAAAAGCCAGGTGCGCAGCCGGCTGTCGCGAGCCTGAACGGCGGAGCCAACCCGGCAAGCCGTGCTCGCGACGACCTGGCAGGCCGTTTGGCCGCCGCCGGATTCTCCAATCTGACGATCGGCGCCGAAAAGGACCGCCTGGTCGTTTCGGGCGTGCTGCCGGTGCAGCAAGGTGAGGCCTGGCGGGACATCCAGGCCCGCTACGACCAAGCCTATGGCGACCGCGTCCCTCTCGTCTCACGCGTCGAGACGGGCAAGCCGGCCCAGTCGCCGCCGCTCACCTTGCGAGCGATCTGGTTCGGGGAGCGGCCCTATGTCATCGCCAGCGATGGTGCGCGCTATCACGAAGGGGCTTTCGTCACCGGCGGCTGGATCATCGAGAAGATCGGGGAGGATGATCTGAGGCTGGCCAAGAACGGCACGACGCTCACCTTGAAATACCGATGACCCGACGGCTGGATGCAATTCGCCTCGATGCCCCCAATCTCGGTTCGTCCAGCCAGGAGACGAACGTCAAGGGCTTGCAGGGACCTCCGGTCAACCGGCGGCGGCTGCATTCGATCGAGTCGCGTTCCGGAGAAGCCGGCAAGACGAACAAGAGCGAGCGTTCGGAGACGGCGGCGCGATCGACCGGCAGGCCGGCGGGACCATCGGCAAAGCGCTCCCTCGATGACGAACTCCTGGATTTCACCATGCCCAAGGGAGCGGGCTCGGCCATCCTGCGCCGCTCGGTGTCCATTCTACGCTATTGCATTGCCGATTTGGTGCCCCAGTTGGAAGGAGGAGACCAGCTTCGCAGCCTCGCCCGATCGCTGATGGAGGAAGAGATCGAACGTCATCGCGACCTGATGGCGCGGCTGCAGAAGGAAACCGAAAGCTGACCGACCGGCAGGACACCGTGAAGCTGCTGCACCTGCTGGGCCATCTCTATGGCCGCCACGGGCAGGTCAAGCGCGGCACCGCCTATCTCCTCATCGCGGCTCAGCTCGAGCCGGCGAATACGGAAGTGCTGCGCACCCTGGCCCATCTGCTCGTGCTGGGCGGAGAGGCGGACAAGGCGCTCGCCACGATCGAACGGCTGGAGAAACTGGGAAGCGCCGATCATCCCGCCCTCGCCTTGCTCAGGGGCAAGGCCTTGCTGGCGGCAGGGCGCACAGTGGAAGCGCGCCAGTCCTTTCAGGACTTTCTGGCGCAACGAGAGCTGAATGACCATGCCTGACCGCGTTCTGACGTTCCTTGCAAAAGCCTCCAAACGCGCCGATCTCGTCATCGCGATCATGATGCTGGTCGCCGTGGTGATGATGCTGATTCCCCTGCCGACGGAATTGGTCGACGTCCTCATCACCACCAACATTGCGATCAGCGTGCTGGTGCTGCTTGCCGCGCTCTATGTCAGCCATCCGCTGGATTTCTCGTCGCTGCCGTCGGTCATTCTGATCGCAACCCTGTTCCGGCTTGCCATCACCATCACCACGACCCGCCTCATCCTGCTTCAGGCCGACGCCGGCCAGATCATCACGGCGTTCGGTACCTTCGTGGTCGGCGGCAGCATCGCCGTGGGGCTGGTGGTGTTCCTGATCATTACCATCGCGCAGTTTCTGGTCATCGCCAAAGGCGCGGAGCGGGTCGCGGAAGTCGCCGCGCGCTTCACCCTGGATGCCTTGCCCGGCAAGCAGATGAGCATCGACGCCGAACTGCGCAATGGCGACATCGACAAGACGGAAGCGCGCCGGCTCCGGCAGCGTCTCGAACGCGAAAGCCAGCTTTTCGGCGCCATGGATGGCGCCATGAAATTCGTGAAGGGCGACGTCATCGCCGGCATCGTCATCATCCTGGTCAACCTGATCGGCGGCATTGCCGTCGGCACCCTCCAGCATGGCATGTCGATCGGCGTGGCGGCGTCCACCTATGCCCTGCTGACGGTGGGCGACGGCCTGGTCGCCCAGATCCCTGCGCTGTTGGTGGCGGTGGCCTCGGGCACCATGATCACCCGCGTCGCCGGGGCGGATGGGGAAGGCGATCTCGGCGGCCAGATCGCCGGACAATTGCTGCGCGATTCGCGCACGCTGGGCCTGGCGGCGGTCATCCTGCTCGGTCTCAGCCTGGTGCCCGGCTTCCCCACCATCGTCTTCCTGATTCTCGGCGCTATATTGGGCGCCGGCGCCTATGCCCTCCATCGCAATGCCAAGGGGACGAAGGAAGAGGGACAGGGCTCGGGCCCTGTCGCCGCCGCCGACATCGCGCGGTCGGGCGCGGCTTCTGGTTCGCTTCCAACCCAGGAAGGGGAGGCCGCCCTGCCTTCGACCCGGATCCTGGTCCGCTATGGCAAGGGCACCATGCTCGCCAGGATGGCGCTGGACGATCATGTGGGTGGTATTCGCCAGCGCCTCTATGACGATCTGGGTGTCGAACTGCCCCGCATCGGCGTCTATGAGGACCCGGCCTTGCCGAGGCAGCACGTCCGCATCGACGTGGAGGAGGCACCGGTGCTCGAGGCGGATCTGCCCGAAGACCGCATCAAGGTCGAAGGCGATGCCGCCAATCTCACTTTGCTCGGCCTCGCCTATGAGGAACATCCGGCCGGGCCGCGGGAGAATGCGGTCTGGGTCGAAGCCGGTGCGGCGCCGGCGCTGGCCGAGGCCGGGCTGACCTCCTTCGGGCCGGGGGAGGTCGTCGGCAAATGGACCGAGGACGTGCTGAAGCGCTATGCCGGGCACTTCTTCGGCATCCAGGAGACCCGTACGCTGCTTTCCGAGGCAGAGGAAGAGTATGGCGAGCTGGTCAGGGAAGCGCGCGAAGCCATGCCGCTGCAAAAGA
The DNA here is from genome assembly GCF_052114505.1 of Labrys sp. KB_33_2. Lineage (NCBI taxonomy): Bacteria > Pseudomonadati > Pseudomonadota > Alphaproteobacteria > Hyphomicrobiales > Xanthobacteraceae > Labrys > Labrys sp. KB_33_2. The sequence goes on from NZ_JBFREW010000002.1 coordinate 234,494, forward strand.
TTGCCGAGGTGCTGCGCCGGCTGGTCGCGGAAAATGTGCCGATCCGCAATCTGCGCATCATTCTGGAAGCCTTGGTGGAAGCCGGCGCTCGCGAGCAGGATCCGGCACTGCTTGCCGAGCATGTGCGCGCTGCTCTGAAACGGCAGATCAGCTTCCGTGCCGCCGACCGCAACCGAGTCATCGCCGCCTATGTCATGCAGCCTTCGGCGGAAGAATTGCTGCGCGCCGGCCAGCAATCGGCGGCGCTGGGTGGCTTTCTCGGCCTGCCGGAGGAGCAGGCCCAATCCATCGTGGCTCAGATCGGCCGGGCTTTGGCCGAAACCGCGCCGGACGCCACCCCCGTCGTCCTGACGGCTGGAGACGTCCGGCGCCACATGCGCGCCTTTCTGGCCCAGAACGGCCTCGAACTCGCGGTTCTGTCCTATCAGGAGCTTGCGCCGGAATTCAACGTGCAGCCGCTCGCCACCATCACCAGCCTGCAGGGCCAGGGCGCTGCCCGGCCATCGCTCGCCACCACCCGCCCGGCCAAACAACATGAAGGGGCCGCCTGACACGGGGCAGGGCGGGCACCGACGGCATCAAAAGGAGAGGAACGGAATGACAAGTCACGGCAGGGCCGGCCTTTGCATGGTCACACATGCAACGGGTCTCGCCCCGGAAATCGGTTGGTCTCTCCTGTATCGGCAACTGGCCGTGCTTGCCGCTTTCGTGCTTCTCCTGCTGGGCCTGATGCAAGGCGTCCATGCCCAGACCATGACCAGCTTGCCGAGCAAACCCAGTGTCGACCTCGCCGTGGGGCAGGGCCGCCTGTTCCGTTTCAAGCAGCCGGTCGAAGCTGTGCTGGTCGCCGATACGACCATCGCGGATCTGCAGATCGTCTCGCCGCAGCTGGTTTATGTCTTCGGGCTGAAGCCCGGCCTGACCAATCTGATCGCGGTGACGGCCGACCAGAAGATCGAGGCGACCACGGAATTCCGGGTCAGCACCGATCCCAGGCCCGCCCAGCGGGCGCAGAAGGTATTGCAGCCTCGGGGCGCCACCAATCTCACCATTTTCGGGGACCGCATCGTCGCCACCGGCAATGCCGGCAGCGTCGACGAAGCGCTCGACACCGACGATGTCGCGCGCACCTATTCGCAGCCCGACCGGCCGCCGATCAATGACACCACCATCTCCGGCTCGCAGCAGATCAATATCCGGGTGCGCTTTGCCGAGGTTTCGCGTTCCGAGCTGCTGTCCTTCGGCGTGGACTGGGGCGTGTTCGCCAATTCGGGGAATTTCTCCTTCGGCCTCTTGAAGACCGGCGGTGTGAGCGAGGGCGGCGGCAATCTCGGCATCGGTGTGCGATCCAATGCCGTCAATGTCAGCGCGCTCATCGAAGCCCTGCAGCGCAACGGCATCGTCAAGATCCTGGCCGAGCCGAACTTGACTGCGGTGACGGGCCAGACGGCCAGCTTCCTCGCCGGCGGCGAGATTCCCGTGCCGATTCCGCAAAGCCGCGATACCGTGACGGTGGAATACAAGTCCTTCGGTGTTTCGCTCAACTTCACCCCGACCCTGCTCCCCAACAGCCACATCGCCATTCACGTCAAGCCGGAGGTCAGTTCGATCTCCGATTCCGGCGGCGTTACCCTGGGCGGCTTCAACCTGCCGAGTTTCGTGGTGCGCCGGGCCGATACTACGGTGGAGGTGGCAAGCGGGCAGACCTTCGCGATCGCCGGGCTGTTCCAGCAGAGATTTGCCAAGAGCCTGCAGAAGTTCCCCTTCCTGGGCGACGTGCCCGTGCTCGGCACGCTCTTCCAGTCGGAGCGCTTCCAGCGCGAGGAAACCGAGCTGGTGATCCTGGTCACGCCCTATCTCGTCCAGCCCGTGCGAAGCCATGACCTCGCCACGCCGATCGACCGGCCCGCGCGAAACAAGAAGGCTCGCAAGCCGGCGAATACCGCCGGCATGGGCCTCATCGTGAAATAGGAAGGACGGCAGCGATGAACGCGAATTTCCTGCGAGCCGGCCTTGGCTTTTGCCTGATTGGCCTGGCCGGTTGCTCGGCGGGCTCCACGGCCGATTATTCGCCTGGCTATAGCTATGTGGCGACCAATGGCGGCCATGGCTCGGCCAAGGGAGCGACCGGCTCGGTGCTGGTGCCCGATGCCTGCCTGGGACCTCCGGCCGACGTCCAACGCCCGGCCTGGGGCACGGTGGAAGCCGCCATGCCCGACCTCGGGGCCCATCTGCCGCCAGGTTGTGCCAATGCCTATAATCTGCAGCGCATGGCCGAAAGGCAGGGTGACCTTGTCGAGGGCCGGCGCATGGGTCCTGCCGCCGGCGCCCCTACGGCGCGCGCGGCCCGCAAATATCTGCTGGGGGAGAAGGAGGGGGATGCATCCTCATCGGGAAATCTCGGCGGTGCCGGCGGCAGCGCGACGCAGCAGTCCTCGGATTAGGGTCGGATCCGGGCCGAGGGAAGGATCACACCATCGACTAACTTGCGCTGGCCGCGGTGTTCATCAGGCCGAGCGCCTCGGCGCGCTCCCTGGGGCTGGCCTTGGCACGGATCGAGCGGGTGCGGGCCAGCAGCGCATCGACCTCGCTGCTGGAAAGGCCGACAGGTGGCGTGGTGCGGACTTGGCTGTCCTGACCCAGCAGCCCGTAGCAGACCACGAGGTTGCGCTTGTGATGCAATTGCGCGTCCGGAGCAGCCGCAACCTGCTGGATGAACGGCATTGCCTTTGGCGCGTCGCCGGCGAGGGATGCGGCGAGCGCCATATTGGCCTTGATGTCGAGGTCGGCAGGCGACAGGGTGAGGGCGCGCGAGAAGGAGGCTTCGGCCGCACCGGTCTGTCCGGCCACGGTCTGCGCTACGCCGAGCCGGTTATAGGCGCTGCTGGTGTTGACGATCTGCGCACCCTCGCCGAGGGCGCGGAGCCCGGCCTCGTTGTCGCCGGTCGCCATCATCGCCGAGCCCAGCCCGACCAGCGCCTTGCCGTCCTTGGGCGATTTCGCCAGCGCAGTGCGATAGGCGCCTATCGCATTGGGATAGGAGCCCGCACGCACATAGGCGTCGCCGACCTCGACATTGGCCGTCGCCGATGCGTCGGGTGCGGCCGCCGCCCGTTCGTAGAGGGCGAGGGCGGTTCCCTTGTCGCCATGCGATTCGACATCGGCGGCCAGCCGCATCAGGCGGGAGGATTGCGTGTTCGATGCGCCGCTCAGGCCGACATCGGGCGTGTTGGCATTATGCGCCGTGGTGCATGCCGACAGCACCATCATCGCAAAGACGGGACAAAACGCCGTGCGCAGCCGCATGCCGATCCTCCTGAAAGCCGCCGGATCATATCGCAAGCCTCCTGCCACGGAAACCATATACGCAGGTCATCCACGAGGAACCTTGGAAACGCGCAAAAACGCGCAGGAAATAGTGTGCGTACGCATGGTATAGGGCGCTGACATGTCCCAGGAAAGTGAAGAAAAGAAACTTCCCGCTTCGGAAAAGAAACTGCGCGATGCACGGCGCAAAGGCCAGGTTTCCAACAGCCGGGACCTGGTTTCAGGCTTTTCGATCTTCGCCGCTCTCGCTTTCCTCTATATCGCCGGGTCTGGCATCATGGATCGCATCAAGCAATTCGCCGAGCTTGTCGCGGAGGCGCAATCGGCCCCTTTCGCCGAGACCGCCAGTGCCATGATCCATCAGGCGATGATCACGCTCCTCTATATCGTAGTGCCATTGGCGGGCGTCGTCATCGGCGTGACGATTCTGGTCAGCACCATCGCAACGCGCGGCCCGGTGTTTTCCTTCGAGCCGCTCAAGCCGCAATTCGAACATGTCAACCCTGCCAAGGGGCTCAAGCGCATCGCGTCCCTGCGCAATGTCGTCGAGTTCGCCAAGAGCCTGATGAAGACGCTGCTGCTCGCAGCCGTCTTCGTCGCCATCCTGGCCGCCTGGCTGCAGCCGCTCTTCGAAGTTCCGGCCTGCGGCCAATCCTGTCTGGAGCCGACGCTGCTCGCCATTCTCACGCCCCTCGGCGCTGCGGCTGCGCTTGCCTTCATCGTCGTCGGCCTTATCGACGTGCCGATCCAGCGCGGGCTCTTCCTGCGCGACATGCGTATGACAAAGACAGAATACAAGCGCGAACACAAGGACTTGGAGGGAGATCCTCTGATAAGACAGGAGCTGCAACGCCAGCGCCGCGACGTGACCAGCCGGCCCTATAAGCTCGGCCTCGCCAATGCCGTCCTGGTCGTCGCCGGCCGAGACCATCTGGTCGGCCTGCGCTATGTGCGTGGCGAAACGCCCGTTCCGGTGGTGGTCGGCAAGGGCGAGGGGGCGGCCGTCGCAAGCCTCCGCTCGCAAGCCCGCGAACTGGACCTGGCGATCGTCGAGGATGCCGCCCTGGCGGAGGCGCTGTTCGAGCGAACGGCCCTGGGCGCCTATGTCGAGGCGGATTATTTCCCCGCCATCGTTGCCCACCTCGTCAAGAACGGGCTGGTCTAGTATCGAGTATCGAGCCGCCAGCCTTGGCAGTCGAGGCGATGTCCCAAGGCCGCAAGGCGTCCGGTCCCTCAGGCCACGGGGACGGCGATGCCGAGTGCCGTGAGGGCGACATCGATCTGCGCGACCGAGGCCGGGCCGGCTTCGCCCTTGCGAACCTTGGAAGCGGTGTTGTCGATATGCACCGTCACCTCGCCCGAACCGTAGTCGTCGGGGGCGGTGAAATCCTCCTTGGCGTTGAAGCGCGAGGGATCCGTATAGGTTGAATCGGACGATGCCGTCGCCGTGAGCTTGGAGGCATCGCCCTTGAGGCCGGCGAGCGTGTGGTGCAGGTTGCTGATCAGCGTGTCGCGTGCCGCCTTGGGCATGGCGTCGATCCAGTCGATGAAGGCCTGGCGGCTGGCGGGATCGTTCATCTTGAAGCCCTTGGCCTCGCCATATTTGATGAGGAGCGGCACGGGGCTGTAGCCTTCGCGGCTTTGGTTCCTGAGGGCGGTAGCGGCCTCCTCCGACAGGCCGGCATGCTTGAGGAAGGCGGTCGCGTCGCCCGTCTCGAACTCATGGTTGTCGCGATTACCAGCCACGACGAACTGGGCGATCACCGCGCCGATGACGACGGCCAGTCCGATCGGGCCGAAGGCTGTGCCGGTGCCGAGCGCGGCCATGACGGTGCCGCCGCCCGCGGCGAGGGAGAGGCTCCCCATCGTCGGATCACCCGCCTTGAAATAATCGACCGCGTTCCAGACATCGAAGACCGCGCCGACGGCACCGAGAACCTTCACGGCCGGCTTGCTGCTGGATCCGAACACCTCCACCGACTTGTTGCCGCCCGAGAGAAGGCCGAAGCCATGCGAGAGCTCGATCACGCGCTGGCTGACGCCGGCGGCATCGATCACCATCTTCAGGCCACCCTTCCAGGTCGGGTTGTTGGCAAAGTTGACGCCGGAATTGGCAAGACCTGCCAAGGTGGCGGCGGTGCCGATGATGCGCAGGATCTTGCCCGGTGTCGTGTCGTTCTTGAAGGCCTTGATGCCATTGGCGTCGGTGATGTCGTCCAGCCCTGCATTGAGCTGGCGCATCTTGCGCTCCACCTCGGCGGGCGCGTCACCGGCCTTTGGCAGTGAATCCTCGACCAGCTTGATGGCCTTGTCGAGTTCGCCCTGCTTGACGCCGAGCATCTTGGCCATGCTGCCGTCCTTGAAGGAAACGAGGGCATCGTCGACCTTCTTGAAGGTCGCGGGGTTTCCGGGATCGAAATCGGCGAAGCCGGGGATCACCGTGCGCCGGATCAGCTGGGTCGCAGCTTCCTCGACGATCTTGCGGCCTCGATCGGTCAAGCGCAGCGTGCCGGCAAGCTTGTCGAACCGCGGCAGGCCGAGCAGGGTCGGCTCCTGCGTCAGCGTCATGTTGAGCGCCATTGCGGTCTTGTCGTCGCCGAGGAGCTTGGCAACGGTGTCGTTGGCATGCTTCTGATATTGGGCGAGCTCGGGCGGCAGATGGCCCAATTGGTCGATCTGGACCAGGAGCTTCTTGCCGTCCTCCCGGATCTTGGCGGCCAGATCCTGTTCCTTCTGCTGCCATTGCGGGCCCTTGCCCGTCTTGTAGTCCGCGATCGCCTGGGTGAGCTGCTCCGGCGTCATCAGCGGGCCCTTGCTGGCGATCAGATATTGCAGCTCCTTGGTGTGTTCCAGATAGGCATCGACATCCTTGTTCACTGTGCCGGCCGCAAATTGTTGCACGTTCGGCGTGATGGTTTCGTCGACTGGATAGCCGAGGGCGAGCGGGTAATCCAGGCGCGAACCGCTGGCGATGGCCTGGGGGATGGAATTGATGTTGTAGCTGCCGATGTCGGCGAAGCGCTCGACGATGGCCGAAGCGCCGGGTGCATCGCCCATCTTGTCGATGATCTTCATCAGGTTCGACAGGCCTTCCATGCCGACCAGATTGGTGCCGATCTCGCGCTGGCGTGTGGCATTGGCGGCCTCGATGGTGGGCAGGGCGGCCTGCATCAGCTTGACCGCCAGAGCGGGATCAGCCTTGTCCACCAGGCTGCGCAGATTGTACATCACGGTCGCGGCATCGCCCTGGTCGCTGCTCGCCTTCTTGGGGTCGTAGCCCTTCAGCTTCTGCGTTGCCTCGTCGGCTGCCGCCTGGATGAGGATGCGGGCATCCTGCGAATTCGCGATGGCCTGCTTCACCTCAGGTGTCGCCTTGGCATAACCGTCGGCCAGTTTCTTGAAGGCTTCGCCCGGGCTGCCGGCAGCATTGGCATCATCGATTATCTTGCGCGCCGCGCCTTCCGCTTGCGGGCCGGCATGGCCTGAAGGGCGCAGGGTGATGCCCAATTCCTTGCCGGCGGTCTCGATCGCGCCCAAGACGGGGCCGCCATCGGTCCAGTCGCGATCGAACAGGCGCTGCAGCGCGGCCGGCCGCTCGGCCTTTGGCAGACCGGCCAGATAGACCTTGGTATCGGCGGTGAGCTGCTTCTGCTCGGCTGCGAAATCATAATTCGGGTCGTCGGAATCGGCACCCTTGTTGCCGCGTTCATAGAGGCCTTTCGCAAAGGCCTCCTCGGGATCGGTCTCGAGGCCGCGCTCCTTGATCGCTGCCTCGGCACTGGCCTTGGCCGGCCCGCCATCCGACCAGTCGTAAGCGGCGATCCGGAGGGCAGCCGCCTGGCGCTGGGACGGCGGCAGGGCGTCGAGATAGGCCCCGATATCGGCCTTGATGGCCGCCCCGCCGGCATTCAGCTCTTCCAGCGAGATCCCGTCCTGGTAGCCGAGCTTGTTGCCCTGGCCGTAGATGTCGTCGAGAAAGGCCTTTTCTCCAGACGGTACGCCATCGGCACCAGTGGGGGATTTGGCGACCAGCTCGGGCGCGCTTTCGGGGATGATGACGACGTCGTTGGGATGAAGCGCCTCGCCATTGGCATCGAGATGCCCCTTATTGGCCGCGATGAGGTCCGCGAATTTGACGTTGCTCTCGGCGGCGATCTTCCACAGGCTGTCGCCCTGTTCGACGACGACCGTCTTCTCCGTCTTCGGGTCGAGTTGTTTGGGCCCGCCAGCATCGGCCCGTTCGCGCACGGCCTTGTCGACCTGCGATTCGAAGAATTTCTGCTGCTGCGGGGGAAGCGCGAAGCTGACATTCCGGATTGGATCGAAGCGAAACCGTGCGTTCGGATCTATGCGAAAAGACATGCTGCATTACCCCGCCAAAACCAGTCGTGCCATGGCGACAGCGCATCCACCGCGAGCGGGCGCGTGGCCAGTTTGTGGGTAGCACTATGGCCGGGGGTGGATGATGGTTTTATGACACGTCGGACATTTGGCGTGCGGCCGGCGAGCTTTGCGCTGCATCGCCGAACACTTCAACGCTCGGACTATCGTCGCACGTCGCGCGACGTGGACGAGTTGCTTTCTGAAAGATCTCCGCACCCAATGGAATCTTCAATAATCAATTTATTGGGCGCGGATTCGATCCAGATTCTTCTTCTCGTTCCTATATGTCGCGGCAAAGGAAGTGCAGCTTCGTTGCGCGGCCTTTCGCTCGCCGGGCCGAGCCGGCGCCGCCTGCTCCAGGCACTTGTCCAGGCGTCTTTTACTGTCGGCCGCCTTGCGTTCGGCAAGTCCGATATCATCGGCCTTCATATCCGCGGCGTTGGACTTGAAGGTGAAGCAGCTCTTGGACGGGCTGGTATTGCCGGTGTAATCGCAGTTTCCGAAGGTGAAATAGATGCGGCCACCGACATCGATGACCTCGTAGCCCCCCACATTGCGCTGATAGGTCACCCTCTGGAATTGCCGCAGTTTGATGCAATCGGTGGGAAGCGGGCGCCCCGCTTTGATCTTGTCGAGGGAGACGAAAAGCGTACAGGCGGGCTGGCCAGGGTAGCGCGTGTATTTCTCGCCGAGCAACTGGGCCGATGCCGAAGTTGCTGCCGCAAGCGATAACGACAAGATCGCAACGAGGGACAAACTATGCATGGCGCACTCCTACTTCCACTGTGATCGAACGAAACTGATCATTCAGGTGTGGAGTAAGTGAGGCCAACAGGCGGTTGCGGGACTTTTGGGCATGGCTTGGCAAAGGTTCGGACAGCCAGCAGCGGACGCGACGCCGCATTTTTCCTAGCCGCCGATCTGCTCCAGGACCGCATCGCAATGGTCGACGAAGGCGTCAGCATGCTCCCTGCCGAAGCAGAGGGGCGGACGGATCTTCAAGGTGTTGCCATAAGCGCCCGCCGCGCCGATCAGTACCCCGCGCTCGCGCAGTCCGTTTATCATGGCACTGGCCGTTTCCGGCGCCGGGGTCTTGCTTTCGCGGTCCGTGACGAATTCCAGGCCGATGAACAGGCCGGCGCCGCGAACTTCGCCGATGGCAAGATGCCGGTTGGCAATCTCCTGCAGGCCGTTGCGAAGATAGCGGCCGACCTCTCGGGCATTCTCGATGAGGCCTTCGTCCCGGATCACGTCGAGCACGGCGAGGCCCGCGGCGGCGGCCACGGGATTGCCGCCGAAGGTGTTGAAATACCTGTCGCGGGTGTTGAAGGCGGCGAGCAGATCCGGGCTTAGCGCCATGCCGCCCATGGGGAAGCCGTTGCCCATCGGCTTGCCCATGGTGACGATGTCGGGAACGATGCCGTGGCGCTGGAACCCCCAGAGGGCGTCGCCGGTACGACCGAAGCCCGGCTGGACCTCATCGGCGATGAAGAGGCCGCCTTGGGCGTGCACGGCATCGATGACGGGCACCAGCAGGCTGGGCGGGTCGGCATGGACGCCATCGCTGGAGAAGATGGTGTCGGCGATCATGCCGGCAAAGCGGATGCCTTTGCCCGCCATGTCCACGATCGCTTCGGTCACGGCGGCGGCCATGGCCTCGCCGGGATGCTCGTCCGTTCTGCGGTAGGAATCCGGTGCCGACACGGTCCGCACATGCGGTGCAAGCGGGCGGCCCGGGCGCGAGGACGGCGAGATGTCGGTCACCGCCGCCGTGTTGCCGTGATAGGCCATTTCGGTCACGATGAAACCTGTGCCGCCAGTGGCCGCCTGGGCGACGCGCAGCGCAAGGTCGTTGGCCTCGCTGCCGGTACAGGTGAGGACGACATTGCCGATCGGCTCCGGCAGGGTCGCCAGCAGGCGCTCGGCATAGCTGTCGACGACCGCATTGAGATAGCGCGTGTGGATGTTCAGCGTGCCGACCTGCTGCCGGATGGCCTCGACCACACGCGGATGGCAGTGCCCGACGGAGGGCACGTTGTTGTAGACGTCGAGATAGCGCCTGCCATCCGCCCCCTGGATCCACACGCCCTCGGCGCTCACCGCCTCGATGGGCTCACGATAGAACAGCACGGCTGCTCGCCCGAAAGCACCCAGGCGCCGCTCCACCGCGCGGCGCGTTTTTTCGTCGCCGGGCGCGGCCGCCGCTGGGTCATAGGCGTTGAGGGCGAGGATTTCCTTCTCGATCTGCATGGCTGGTCCAGGCGGTTTCCGGTGGGGCTGACGGGCATCTCCCTGCGGGAGATGAGCAACTTTGCATCCAACATTGAATTGTGTGTGAGGTTCCACAATCTTCAAAGACGCTCAGCACACAGTTCGAAGAATATCAGTGTCAGACCGTGCCTCATTTTGAAAATTACATAAAAACCGACATTTATTTTATCCATTTTGTCAAGAAACAGAATGGTTGAGAGAAGGCGGTAGCATGTGGATGTGAGGAAGGTTCCGCATTTTTTGTGGACATTCCACATTTATTGGAACAAGATCATGGGAGAGGACGCCAAGTCCCGTTTCCAGCAGCGACGCCAACCGGTGGAGTGATCGATGGCAAGCGATGCGCCGTCCGCGGAGAAGGAAGACAGACATTCCCGTTCGGCTCAGCCGAGCCAGGAACGTGACCGGCTTTCCAAGGAAGTGCGCCAGCAGCGCATCATCGCGCAGCTTTCCGCCGCGCCGACCCTGCGGGCGTCCGAACTCGCCGCCGCCCTCGGTGTCTCCGGTGAGACGATCCGGCGCGACCTCCTCGAATTGCATGAACAGGGCCTGATCAATCGAACCTATGGCGGGGCTTCGCGTCCCTTTGCGCACGAACCCTCTCGTAGTGATCGCCGCCATGTGATGATCGCCGAGCGCGAAGCCATCGCCGCGGCGGTGTCGGCCATGATCCTGCCCAAGGAAGTGCTGATGCTGGGTGGCGGCACCACGACCTATCATGTCGCCCGCTTCCTGGCCGCCCGCAACCGCGACATCACCGTCATCACCCATGATTTCGCCGCCGCGATGGCGCTCGGCACCAACCCGACCATCCGCGTACTGTTCTGTGCCGGCCGCGTCCATGCCAGCGAAGGCTATCTGCTGGGATCGCAGACGATTGCCAGCATCAATGGCTACGAGGCCAATCGCGCCATTGTCGGCGCCACTGGCCTGGGTGCCCGCGGCATCTACGATGCCGACGAGGAGGCCGGTGCCGTCTATGCCGCCATGGTCCAGCGGGCCGCGGAGGCGATCGTGGTGGCCGATCACGCCAAATTCGACCAGCTCGCGGTCGCCATCTGCTCGCGCTGGGATGCGATCGACCGCCTGGTCACCGATCGGCAGCCGCAAGGCTCGCTCGCCGGCGGCCTCAAGGAGGCCGGCACGGAGATCATCGTTGCCGGTCCGCGAAGCGAGAATACCGGGGAGGGGACGCGCTAGAGCATTTTCCAGAAAAGTTGACAGATTTTTCGATCAAGAAAAGGCGTTAAAACAAAGAGTTAGAGAAAGTTGTGATCCGCTAGGATCACAACTTTCTCTAACCTCTCAGGCAAAGTGGCCGCAGAGCCATCGATAGGCCGAGTCTGCACCAGATTGCGGGCCGAAACCATAACAAGACCAAACACCATCCAGACAGATCGAACGGGGCCACCTCATGCATCATCCTGCCATCCGCACGCGACCCGCGGCATCACGGCCGATCCATATCGGCCGGCTCACTTTGGAAATCACGCAGGCCGAGGGAGAGCGGGTCTGTCATTGCGAGCCGGCCAGAGGTGCAAGCGAGGCCTGCTACATGCTCCTGGTTCCCCTGAGCGGGAGGCTGCACTATGCGCAGGCCGGCCGTACAGGCAGCGTGGGGGCCGGCGAGTATGGGCTGTTCAGCCAGATGGAATTTCACGAATTCTCTGCCCAGGAGAACACCACGCTCATGGTGCTGCGCATTCCCGTGCTGGAACTGCGGGGGCGGATGACGTCGGTCGACGATCACATCGGCCGCCGCTTCGGCGCCAATGTACAAATGACGCGTCTCATGGTGGATCTGCTGCGCAGTGTTGCAGAAGTCTTCGCCGATTGCCCGCCGCCCAATCCGGAAGCGCTCGCCACCGAGATCTTCAGCTTCGTGGCGCTAGCCATCGGCGCGGAGGATCGCGGCTCGACCGTGGATGTGCGCAATGCGCGCTACCATCTGCGCAGGCGCATTTTCGAGTTCATCGAGAAGAATCTCGGCGACCAGGAACTGACACCTCGCAAGATCGCCGCCAGCAGCAGGATCTCACTGAGCTATCTCTACAGCCTGTTCAATGACGACGACACCACGGTGAGCCAGTTCATGCAGTTGAGGCGCCTGCAGCGGGCCTACGAGCTGCTGGTGGGCGATCCGGGGGGACGACTCACGGTCTCGGAGATCGCCTACCAGGTCGGCTTCAAGAACGTCTCGCATTTCTCGCGCAGCTTCAGCCGCCAGTTCAACATGGCGCCGCGTGATGCGCGGCGTACCGCGCAGGAGGTGCCAGAGTTGAAGGCGCCGCTGCAGGCTGTGGAGACGCAGGAGCGCCTGCCGCGCCATAGTTTCAGGTCCCACACCCTGCAGGCTTCGCCTTGATTGGGGGGCGGGTCTTCGGACCCGCCCAACCTTGCCCGCAGGTGCGGTGCGTGAAAGGCTGGTCGCAAAACCAGCCCCCCAAGATGATCAGATCTGCCGCAGCCAGCTCTCCCACCGCGGGTCGTACATGACCTGGCGCGCACGCATATATTTCCACACGCCATATTTCTGGTAGTCGAAGTCCCAGCTGTTGAGCTTGCGGTTGACCACGGCCCAGCTCGCCCATTTGACGTCGGCCAGGGCGCGGTTAAGCATGACGCGGGCAACCATGTCGGGCCGGACCGAGCCGCAATATTCCTCGATGAGCTCCAGGGTCTTGCGCTCGTCGTAGAACATCTCGGCGAACAGCACACCGAGCTCATAGGCCCGTTCATTGTTGGAGGCGAACTCATAGTCGATCAGTTTCATCGGCCGCGAATTGGGGGCACCGTCGGCACTGATCAGGAAATTGCCGGGCATCGGGTCGTTGAAACAGGGTACGAGATCGAGCCCCGAGGCCAGGAAGGCGGTTTTGGCCTGGCGATAGCGGTGCTCGATCCAGGGCATGGCCGGCGGAAAATGGGCGCCGAGTTCGTGGCCCTGCTCGATATGCTCCTCGATCATGTCGAAGATGGTCTTGGTCAGGGACAGAGCCGGGCTGGCATGCAGGCGGCGATAGATGTCGAGCACGTCGGCCTGGATGGCCGGATCGGAGAAATCGGCATTGGTGCAAGCCCGGTAGCCGTCGAGGAATTCGCTGATCTCCAGGCCATCCGCCGCATCGAAGAACACCACTTCGGGCGCCACGTCGATCGCGTGGGCGTTGCGCGCGGCTTCATTGGCGGCGACCCGATCGATGAACATCTCCGAGCCCGCACCAGGCACCTTGATGAAATAGCGCCTGGCATCGCCTTCGATCTCGGCAACCCAGTTCTGGTTCATCAAACCGCCTACCAGGGAGGTATAATGCACGCTGCGGCCTTGCCAGGACGGCACCCGGGCGACTGCTTGCTCGAGGCGATGTTCGGCTTCGCTGGCGGCCTCGCCGAGGCGTTTCTTGACGGACATCAGATCCTCCGCAGCGCTTCGCCGAAACGGGACGAATGCGCGGCCATGCGGCAGCGCACCAGGCGCCAGCTGGCGAATTTATGGAATTCCAGGGTGTTGCGCGGCGAGCGGGCGGCTACCAGGGTGCCGATCAGCCCCCAGCGCAGATCATCCGCCACGCCGTAGAGCCAGGCGCGGTTGTAGGCGGCCTCGTCGAAGCCGCCCTGGCTGCGGGCGAAAGCATCCCTCGCCTCCGGTTCCTGGTCGAAGGCTTCGGCGAGGAAGCTGCCGAGATCCTCCAGTGGGTCGGCATTCCCAGCCCTGTCCCAGTCGACCAAGCGGATCTCGCCAGCCTCGCTGATCATGATGTTGGAGACATTGCCGTCGCCATGGCTGGGCACCGGCGCCTTTCGGCCAGGCGCCAGCGCCTCGCCGGCATAGCGCAATTCCGCCAGCAGCCAGTCCGCATCGGCAGGCAATTGGCCTTTGGCCGCGCGAGCATCCCGGTGGAAGCGCTCGATCTCGTCGAACACGCTGCTGGTGCGGGAGAGCGCGGAGCTTTCCTGAAAACGCCGGCGCGCGACAAGAACGCGATCGACGATATCCTGTTCGAGCAGGCGCTCCAGCGTGGCGGTACGCCAGCCGGCGTCGAGGTCCTCCATCACCAGGGCACCCGTGCCGTCGTCCGCGAGGTAGACATGAGGACCGATACCGAGTTCGGAGGCCTGCCGCGCCGCCTGGAAGGCGCAGGCGACATCGATGTAGAAGGCGGCGTCGGGATGCATGAGTTTGACGAACAGGCTGTCGCCGCTTGCCTTGTCGCGGACCCGCCAGGGCGAGCCGTCGACGCCTCGCCAACTCGGTGAGGCAAGCACCGGTATGGCTGGTTCCGTCGTGATCGCGCGTGCTGCCCAGCCGGGCAGCTGTCGGACATGGGCCTCGGCACGTGCCCGCTCCTCCTCGAACATACTCATTCCGTCGTCGGCCCCCGGAGTCTTTGTGGTGTCGCCAAGACCTTTGCGAAATCGCCTGGAATCACAAAGGCATGTCGAAACAAGGAACTAGAGCCGGAGCGTTTCGTTTGACGCACTTTGCCCTAGCGATGGTGATTTTGGAGGCTATGGCGCAAGCCATTGCCCCGATCCTATCTTCGCCGCGAAAGGCTGCGGTGAGGATGTCTGATGCTCCATGATTTCTTGTCCGGCAGACTGCGCCTCTACCCGAGCTTGGCCAAAACCCGTTAGGTCGAGCGGTATCACCGGTGCTCCTATCCGCGCCGGAACAGGGAGCCTTCCATGTCCATCACCAGCCTTGTCGCCATGAGTGTCGGTGAGATCGTCGACGCCTATGCGGCAGGGGAGCTTTCCCCGGTCGAGGTTACGCGCACGGTGATCGAACACGCCGAGGCGACCAATACCGCCGTCAACGCGCTGTTCTGCCTGCGGCCGGACGAGGCCCTCGCCACGGCCCGGGCCTCCGAGGCCCGCTATCGGGCCGGTACGCCCGCTGGTGTGCTCGACGGCATCCCGGTCACCGTCAAGGACAGCGTGGCCATGGTGGGCTGGCCCTACACCCACGGCATTGCCGCCAACCGAAACCAGCCGGCCTCGACCTACAATTCGCCGCCCGCCCTTGCCCTCATGGAGACCGGCGCCCCGATCTTCGCCAAGACGACCATGCCCGATTGCGGGTTGATGGCATCAGGCATCAGCTCGCTGCACGGCATCACCCGCAATCCCTGGGGCCTGTCCTGGAATACGGGCGGATCCTCCTCCGGTGCCGGTGCCTCGGTTGCGGCCGGCATGGGCTTCCTGTCTGTTGGAACCGACATTGCCGGCTCGGTGCGTCTGCCCGCGGCCCATTGCGGGCTCGCCTCGCTCAAGCCGAGCCATGGCCGGGTGCCGCATCTGCCGCCCGACACCATGCGCATGGCCGGCCCGATGGGACGGCGGGTCGCGGACATAGCCCGCATGCTGAGCGTGCTGACGCGTCCCGACGAGCGCGATACCTGGAGCTTCCCGGGCGACGGCATGCAGTATCACCGGCATCTCGAACGCGACCTCAAGGGGCTGCGCATCGGCGTCCTTACCGATATGGGGTTCGGGCCGAAGCCGGAACCCGCCGTGCATGCAGCCGTAGAGGCTGCCGGCCGGTTGCTGGAGGGGGCCGGGGCTATCGTCGAACCCTTCGTCTCGCCGCTGGACCAGGACGCCTATGCCCCCATCGACCTCTATCTGCAGGTCCGCGGCTTCGTCGAATATAGCGACCTGCCTGCGCATGACGGCAACGGTATCAATCAATACGTGCGGGATTGGGCCCTGCAGGGGGCCTCGCATTCGGGTGAGGATCTCTTTCGCAGCCTCAGCGCCATCACGAAGATGAAAGCGGTGCTGCTCGCCGCTTTCGAGGGCTGGGACTATGTGATCGCCCCGACCTTGCCGGTGGTGAATTTCCCAGCCGAGGAACCGGGCGTCTCGCGGGAGGTGCCGCTGGCCCATACCGTGTTCACGGCCCTGTTCAACCAGACCGGCCAGCCAGCCTCCACCGTCTGCACGGCCTTTGACGATCGGCATCTGCCAATCGGAATCCAGGTCATCGGCCATCGCTGCGACGATCTCGGCGTCTTGCAGGTGACCAAGGCACTGGAGGACCTTAGGTCGATTACCATGGACTGGCCGCTCCAGCCCCGGGCATGAGGCGAGCATGACCTCGACATTGAACAGCCTGCTGGAGACTTTTGCGCGGATCGGCGCCACGCCCGATGGCGGCGTCTGCCGCCTGACCGGAACGTCGGAGGACGGGCAGGCCCGTGCCCTGCTTGCGGCGGAAATCAGTGGCCGCCAGCTCGCTCTGCATGTCGATCCCATCGGCAACATGTTCGGCATTGCCAGCCTGGCCCCGTCGTCGAAGGATGCGGTGGTCGTCGGCTCCCATCTCGACAGCCAGCCGACCGGCGGTCGTTTTGACGGCGTCTATGGCGTCTTGGCGGGCCTTCTGGCGATCGAGGCGGTCGCCGCGCGTGCGGCCGTCGAGCCGGGCAAGGCCAGGCGCAATCTCGTCCTGGCCAACTGGACCAACGAGGAGGGCGCCCGCTTCCAGCCGAGCCTGACCGGCAGTTCAGTCTTTGCCGGCACACTTGCGCTCGATGCCGCCCTCGCTCTTGCTGACGGTACTGGCGTCACCCTGGCGGAAGCGCTAACCGCCATCGGCTATCGTGGCACCGCAGACCTGCCCCTGGAACCCCGGCGCTATGTCGAGCTTCACGTCGAGCAGGGGCCGCTTCTGGAGGAAGAGGGGGTCGAGATCGGCGTCGTCACCGGCTGTTGGGCGGCGCGCAAGCTGTCGCTGGTCTTTCATGGCGAGCCCTCACATACGGGCCCGACCCGCATGGCCCGCCGCCGCGATGCCCTGCGGGCGGCTGCCAGGGCGATCGAGCTGCACCACTGCCTGATCGAACTCAGCCGCACCGGCTCCCATGCGTCAGCGGCCCGCATCACCGTCGCTCCCAATTCGCCCAATGTGACGCCGAGCCGGGTCCAGGTCTGGTTCGAGTTCCGACATGAGGATGCCGCGATCGCCCTCGGGCTCGGCGACCGCTTTCTGGCCGAGACGCGGGCTGCAGTGGCGTCCTTGGGCGTCGACGTCGAGGTCGCGGCCGACGAGCAGCGCGGCACGGCAGCGCTCGATCCACATGGCGCAGCGCTGACCGCTTCGGTCGCCCGGGATCTGGGCTTTTCCTCGATGGAAATGAAGACGATCGCCGGCCATGACGCGCTTGCCCTCAACAAGTGCGTGCCGGCTTCATTGATCTTCGTGCCAAGCCGGAACGGCCTCAGCCACAACCCCGCCGAATTCACCGACGAGACCTCCCTCGACAAGGGGCTCGCGGTGCTCACGGAAGTGATCTGGCGCCTGGTGACGGAAGAGTAGGGGCGGGATGCTTGAATCGCGGCGGTAGCCGCTTCATGCTTTCTCCATGAATGAGCCGCGTTCCTATCGACAATCCAGCCGCAAATTCGCGCGGGAACGCCGGCGGCTGATGACCAAGTCGGAGAGCATGCTGTGGTGGGAATTGCGAGCTGGTGGCGTTGGCGTCAAGTTCCGCCGGCAGGTGCCGATAGGTCCCTATACCGTGGATTTTGTTGCCCATGAGGCCGCTCTGCTCATCGAGGTCGATGGCCGCACGCATGAGAATGAGGAAGCTGCGGCTTATGATCGAGAGCGCCAGGCCTGGCTGGAACGCCAGGGGTGGCGCGTGTTGCGCCTGCCGGACGATCTGGTGATCGGCTCGCTGCAATTGGCCGTCGACCGCATCAAGGCGGCTTGTGTTCGCCTTACAAAATAGAGCGCAACCAGCCTTCTCCACGTAGTGGGGAAGGTGTCATTTCGAAGAAATGACGGATGGGGTGTGGCGGGCAGCGCGCTGAAAGCAACGCGATGGCACTACCGTCGTGCCAGCTTTCGAAGAATGGAGCGTTGCTCACCACACCCCATCCGACCCGGCTTTGCCGGGCCACCTTCCCCACTTCGTGGAGAAGGCTGGTTGCGCTTTATTCCAGACTAATCGTTCTATTATGCCGCCGCCGACTTCTCTCCCGCCTCCGCATCGAGCAAATGGCAGGCGGCAAAGCTGCCCGGGCGATGTTCCTTCAATGCTGGCGTCTCGGTGCGGCAGCGCCCGAAAGCCTTGGGGCAGCGGGAAGCGAAGCTGCAGCCGGGCGGGATGTCGATGGGGCTCGGCGGTTCGCCTTCGAGCAGATAGTCCTGCGGATCGAAAGGCTTTTCCTCCAGGGTCGGCGCAGCCGAGAGCAGGGCCTTGGTGTAAGGATGCTGCGGCTCGAAGAAGAGATCGTGATTGTCGGCGATCTCGACCATTTCGCCCAGATACATCACCGCGATGCGGGTGCACACCTTCCGGACCATGGCGAGGTCATGGGAGATGAAGACATAGGTAAGATCGTTCTTCTCCTGCAGGCTGGAGAACAGCTCAATGAGCTTGGCCTGTTCGCGCTGGTCGAGGGCGGACAGGGTTTCGTCGAGGATCAGCAGCTTGGGCGAGAGCACGAGGGCGCGGGCAATCGAGATGCGCTGGCGCTCGCCGGTGGACAAGGCATTGGGCAACTCGTCATAGAGGCGGGGCGACAGGCCGACCTCCTGCATGGCGGCGAATACGCGCTCGCGCAGTGCTTTGCCGCTATGGCTGCCGCGGATCAGCAGGCTTTCCTCGATCATCCGCCCCACCGTCGTGCGCGGGGGCAGGGCGTTGTAGGGATCCTGCAGCAGCAGCTGGAACTCGCCGCGCTTGGCAAGCAGCTCACGGGCGGAAAGGGTGCGCAGCGAGACGCCGCCAAGGATGATGTCGCCCTTGTCGGGCGCTTCCAGCCAGGCGAGCAGGCGGGTCAAGGTCGACTTGCCGCAACCGGATTCACCGACGATGCCGAAGTTCTCGCGCGGCAGGATGTCGAAGCTGACGCCACGCACCGCCTGGATATGGCGATAGGTGTTGAAGGTGCCGCGCTTGCGGGCGAGATAGGTGCGATGAGCGTCAGCCACCCGCATCAGCGGCGCGTCGGCCTCGTTGCGGCGCGAGAGCGGCTGTTCGCTTGTCGACCAGATGCGTGGCACGCTGGCGATAGCGCGGCGGGTGTAGTCGTCCTGCGGCGTCCGCATCAACTCGGAGAAGGGCTGCTCTTCCACCAGGCGCCCCTGGTGCAGCACGGCCGTGCGCCCGCCGAACTGGCCGAGCGTCGCCAGCGACGACGACAGGTAGATCGTCGCCATCTTGTGGCGTTGGCAGAGATCATGCAGCAGTGCCACGATCTGGGCGGCGATGGTGACGTCGAGCGGCTGGGTGATGTTGTCGGCGATCAGAACGGCCGGCTCGGCGCAGATCGCGTCGACGATCATGGCACGCTGCATCATGCCGCCGGAGAATTTGGACGGGTATTCCCAGTAGCGCTCCCTCGGGGAGGGGATGCGTACCTCGCCGAGCAGCTGGATGACACGCTCGTGGCATTCCTTCCTGCTCCAGGCCGGGCGCACACTGCGCAGCTTTTCGCAGATCTGCACGCCGACCGGCTGGGTCGGATCGAGCGAACTCTGGGGCTTGGAACCGATATAGGCGATGTCGCGGCCGACGATGAAACTATTTCCGGCGGAATCCGTGGTGACGTCCTTTCCTGCGAACAGCACCGAGCCGCGGCGATAAGTCAGGCTCTCGGGCAGCCAGTTGGCGAGGGCACGGCTGAGCACCGTCTTGCCGGCGCCGCTCTCGCCATAGATGCCGAAGATCTCGGCGCTGTGGAGCGTGAGCGCGATGTCGTCGAGCACGGGCGCCTCGTCGCGCGGCGAGCCGACAGTGAGATGGCGGGTTTCCAGGATCGGGGAATTGTCCATCTCAGGCGCCTCCATAGATCTTGTTGCGCGCCTTTTCGAGGGCGGACCCCATCAGGTTGATCGATGTCAGCGCCAGGGCCAGGAACACGCCGGGGCTGGTGGCGATCCACCAGGCGTTGATGAGATATTTGCGGCTGTCGGAAATGATCGAGCCAAAGCTCGGCGTCGGCGGCTGGATGCCGAGGCCGAGAAAGCCGAGGATCGCCTCGAAGATCATCATGCGGGCGACGTCCAGCACGGCGACGAAGGCAATCGGCGGCAGGATGTTCGGCGCGGCATAGAGCAGGAGGATGCGCCAGTCGCCGGCGCCGAGCACCCGCAGGCCGCGGACATATTCCTTGCCGCGCTCGGTGACGGCGGCGCTGCGGGCGACACGGGCATAGAGCGGCCAGCCGGACAGAGCCAGCACGATGATGATGGTGTGCACTTCGGGCTTGGTCACGCCCAGGATGGTGATGGCCAGGATGATCATCGGGATCGAGAGCTGCGCGTCGGTGATGCGCATGATGACGGTATCCCACCAGCCGCCCTTGAAGCCGGCGAGCAGGCCGAACCCGCAGCCGATCAGGAAGACCAGCGCCACGGTGACGATACCGATCAGCAGCGAATAGCGCAGGCCGATCAGGCAGCGCAGCAGCATGTCGCGGCCGAGCTGGTCGGTGCCGAGCGGGTGGAGCCAGGTCCACTTCTCGCCAAGGAACAGCGGCGGAATGAACTTGTCCTTCACCACCATCTTGGTGGCGGAAATAGAGGAGAACTCAGGATAGATCGCCGAGACGAGGAGCAGCGCCAGGAAGACGAACAGGCCGACGCGAAAGCTCGGCATGGCCCAGGCGCTGGCCAGAATGCGGCGGCTGATCGACTGGGCCCGTTCATGGGTAGGCACGGCGTCGCTGGTCACGATACTCATGCTCAGATCTCCACGCGGGGGTCGATGAGATAGGCCACGAGATCGACCAGGATGTTGATGAAGACGAAGACGGCGCTGGTGGTGATGGCGATGCCCTGGATCACCGGAAAATCGCGGCCGAGCACCGAGACCACGGTGAGATTGCCCAGGCCCGGATAGTCGAAGATGTATTCGATCACCAGCACGCCGCCGATCAGGGTGGAGAGCTGGATGCCGAGCAGGTTGACCAGGGGCACCGAGGCGTTGCGCAGGGCATGGGAATAGACAATGCGCCGGCGCGACAGGCCGCGTACGCGGGCTTCGTCGATGAAGGGCGCCTGCATCACCTCGCCCAGCGAGGTCGTCAGGGTGCGGATGATGAAGGGCGAGATCTCCACCGCCAGCACGAAGGCCGGCAGCAGCACATAGCTGAAGCCCTTGTAACCCAGTGCCGGCAGCCAATCGAGCTTCACCGACAGGAACAGGATCAGTACGATGGCGAGCCAGAAATTCGGGATGGAGACGAACAGCGACTGCACGCCGAAGGCCAGCGCATTCGGCCAGCCATGCTGGTTGAGACCGCCCGCGAGCCCGATCGGAAAGGAGATCAGCAACGCGAAGACCAGGGCGACACCGGCGAGCTGCAGGGTCAACGGCAGGCGTTCGAGGATGAGGCTGGCCACCGGTGCCATCTCGGCCTTGGTCGGGTCGACATATTGCCCGCCTGCCGCGACACCGCCGCTGCGCGGCCTGATATAGGATTGGCCGAGATCGCCCTTGGCGAGGCCTACCATGTAGCGGCCATATTGCACGATGATCGGATCGCGCAGTCCCATCTTGGTGGCGACTTCTTCGACGACATTGTCCGGCGCCATGCCACCCACGATCAGGCGGACCGGGTCGCCCGGAACCACGCGCAGCAGCGTGAAGATGATCAGCGACGTCAGGGCCACGATGAGCAGGCCCTGGGCGATCCGCTTGATCAGGAATTCGACAATCAGCATCGGCAACGATCCCGCACCGCCTGGAAAAAAGAGGAGCCGGCCGGGGGGACCGGCTCCAGTCCCTTGCGGCTCAGGCCAGGTTTGCCTTGCTCATGTCCTGCATGCCGTTCGGGTAGATGTAGAGACCGTCGAGCTTCTTGGAGTAGGCGTGGATGAACACCGAGGTGAACAGGGCCAGCGCCGGCGCCTTGCGCGCGATGGTCGGCAGGGTTTCAGTCTGCAGGATTTTCTTGCGCTCCTCGATCGAGGCGGCGTTGCGCTCCTTGTCCAGTACCGCATCGATCTCCTTGTCGACGATGCCGGTGATGCGCTTGGAGGAGGAATGGAAATGGGTGCGGATCACCAGGTCCGGCTCGGGCGAGCCCGTGCACCAGCCGCAGTCGATCATGTTGCCTTCACCGCCGCCGGGCTTGTCGTAGAGCAGATTGCCCCAGGCCGCGACTTCCAGGGTTTGCAGGTTCACCTTGAAGCCCTGTTCCTCCAGCATGCCGGTGATCAATTCGGCATATTCCTTGGTCTTCGGATAGAAGCCGACCGAGGAGTAATAGGTCAGTTCCGGCAGGCCCTCGCCCTTGGGGAAGCCCGCCTCGGCCAGCAGGGCCTGGGCCTTGTCCGGATCATATTCGGGATAGTCGGCCACTTCGGTGTAGCCGAACTTAACCGGCGAGATATGGGCCTTGGAGAAGGTGCCGGAAACGCCGAGGACCTCGAGCACCTGCTTGCGGTCGATCGAGTGGCAGGCGGCGAGGCGGATGCGCGGATCGTCGAAGGGCTTCTTGGAGCAGCGGAAGAACAGATATTTGTTCTCCACCGAAACAGCCTTGTGGATGGCGAAACGGTCGTCCTTGGCGATGGTGTCGACCTGCTCCTGTTCCAGGCGCTCGATGATGTCGGCCTGGCCGTTGAGCAGGGACAAAGTGCGTGTCGTGGTGTCGCCGACGAAATGATATTCGACGCCGGGGATCTTGGGCGCGCCGAATATGAAATCGGTATTGGCGGCCAGGATGGTGGTGTCGCCCTTCTGGTCGACATATTTGAACGGGCCGGTGCCGTTCATGCGGGCCGAGAGCTGCGCCTTGTTGGCGATGTCCTTGGCAGCCATGATCGGCAGGAAGGACGAGAGGTAGTAATAGAGCGCAGCCGGATAGCCATAGTCCTTGGTGTTGATATGGCAGGTGTGCTCGTCGACGATGTCGACCTTGACCTGGCCCGGATACCATTGCGCCGGCCTGTCGGGCTGCGAGCCATATTCATAGGTGGCCTTGACGTCGGCCGAGGTGAAGGGCGTGCCGTCGTGAAACTTCACGCCTTTGCGCAGCTTCACTTCCAGCGTGTAGGTGTCGATCGGCTTGAGGGACTCAGCCAGTTCGAACACCAGTTCTTCCGGATTGTCGGGCTTCATCGGTGCCCGGGTGAGATAGCCGAACACGAAACCCTCGACGATGAGCTGGCCGAGATTGGTATGCGTGGTCGGGTCCCAATTGCCGGTCAGCGCCTCGGCGCCGAGGAAGCGCAGGGACCGGCCTTCGGCGGCGAAGGCCGAACTGACCAGGAAGTCGGGGTTGACGCGGCCGAAGCCGAAGGCGCCGGCTCCAGCCAGCGCGCCCAGCATAAGGTCTCTGCGGTTGATCATCTCTCGTTCCTCTGAATGGGGGCGCAGAAGTTTTTCGGGCTCGCCTTCCGATCCGACGCAGTGCCGAGCCGTCCCACCTTGTCGTTGGTGGGTGATGAAACTCTAGACCAGATGGCGCCGGAGCCTGATGCCTACAGCTCCACGATTCCATTGCTGACCCTTCTCGCGCCATGCCCAATCAAGAGGCATGGAAAACCGGACTCTGCGCGGGGTGGTTACAGGCACAGGAATGCAGGAGTTCAGGCAATGGCCGCTGCGTACCAGGCCAGCCTATGATCCCGGCCGAATCGTGTCAGGGAACCTCGTCGATGCCGTCATTCCAATCCATGAGTCTGAAAGGGATCGTTTCGGATCTCGATGGGGTGGCCTATCGTGGCGACAGCCCGATTCCCGATGCTGTCGAGGCCTTCCGGCGCTGGCATGCCGACGGCATTCCCTATGCCTTCGTCACCAACAACGCCACGAAATCGGCGGCCGATTTCGCCGCTAAGCTGACGCGGATGGGCATTGTTACCGAACCCGAACAGGTCTTCTGCGCGGTCTCGGCTACCGCCAGCCTGATGCGCCGGCGCTGGCCTGCGGGAGCGCGGGTCTTTGCCATCGGCGAACAGCCCTTATTCGCAGCGCTGGAGGCGGCGGGCTTCACCCTGGCGGGGGACGATGCCGAGGTCGTGGTGCTCGGCTTCGACTATCAGCTCAGCTATGCCAAGCTGAGCACGGCGGTGCGCGCGGCACTCGGCGGAGCCGCGGTGGTGGTGACCAATCCCGACATGCTGGCTCCGGTCGAGAGGGGCTTCGAGCCCTGCGTCGGCGTGCTGATGGCGGCCGTTCAGGCGGCGGTGCCGTCCTGCCGGCCGATCGTAGTGGGCAAGCCCGAGCCGCTGATGATCGAAGAGGCGCTCGGCTTTCTCGGCACGCCGCGCGAGGGGACGGTCATGATCGGAGACCAGATCGCCACCGACATACTGGCCGGCAAGCGGGCGGGCATGCGTTCCGTGTTGGTCACGACCGGAGTGGTGGCTGCCGCCCGGCCGGATGTGACCCCCGATCTCGAGGTGGCGAGCCTGCTAGAGCTGTTCGGGGATTGAAATACGCAACCTGGAGGGTCGATCTCCAGATCGACCATCTTCGCCTTCCATCGCGCGCGAGGTTTCCAAAGACGGTCGATCCCGCTCCATCTCTTGATGGGGCTGAGGAGATCGGCCCTCCGATCCCAGGGCATTTCCGCTCTCAGGCGAAATAGATGCTCACTGAACCATAGGGGCCGAAATCGGCGTGGATCGTGTCGCCATGCCGCGCCTCGATGGGACGGATGAAGGAGCCGGCGAGCACGATCTGTCCGGCCTCGATGCCCTGACCATACTCGGCCAGTCGGTTGGCGAGCCAGGCGATGCCGCGCGCCGGCTGGTTGAGCACACCGGCGCCGAGGCCGGTCTCCTCGACCTCGGCGTTGCGCGTGACGATGGCACCGATCCAGCGCAGATCGACCTGATCCGGTCGCATCGCTCGACCACCGGTGACGATGCCGGCATTGGCGGCGTTGTCGGAGATGGTATCGAAGATGGTGCGGGCCTTCCCGGTCTCGGGATCGACGCGAAGAATGCGTGTATCGAGGATTTCGAGGGCGGGGGTGACATAGTCGGTGGCTTCAAGCACGTCGAAGACGGTGACGCGTGGCCCCCGAAGCGGTGCCTTCATCACGAAGGAGAGTTCGGCCTCGACGCGCGGCTGGATGAAGCGGTCGGCTGGGATGGTGGCGCCGTCCTCGAACAGCATATCGTCGAACAACACGCCGGAATCGGGAATGTCGATGTTCAGCGCAGATTGCATCGCCTTGGAGGTAAGGCCGATCTTCCAGCCGATCACCCTGGCGCCGCGATCGATCTTCCTGCTCACCCAGCGGGCTTGGATCGCATAGGCGTCGGCCATGTCGATGCCGGGATGCTTGAGGGAGAGGAGGCCGGTCTGGATGCGGGTGCGCTCGGCCTCGTCCAGGCTTTCCGCGGCGGCTTCGATTTCAGCTGCTGTCATCATCTCAGACCTCGTCGGCGATCGTGTTGCTGAGGGTGCCGAGACCCTCGGCGCTGACCTCGACGACGTCGCCGGGCTTGAGCCAGATCGGCGGATCGAAGCGCGCGCCGGCCCCGGTCGGCGTGCCCGTGACGATCACGTCGCCGGGAACCAGCGTGGTGAAGGTCGAGATATAGGCGATGATCCGGGTGAAGGAGAAGATCATCCGGCTGGTCCGGTCCTTCTGGCGAATCTCGCCATTGACGCGGGTCGTGAGTTCGATGTCGGCAAGCTGGGTGCTGTCTGTATAGGGGACGAGCCAGGGGCCGATCGAACCGGTGCGATCGAAATTCTTGCCCTGGGTGACGTTGAACTTGGCGTGGCGCACCCAGTCGCGGATCGTGCCTTCGTTGCACAGTGACAACGCGGCGATGTGGTCGAGCGCTTCGGTCTCGGCTATGCGCCGGCCACCCTTGCCGACGACGATGACGATCTCGCCCTCATAATCGAGCTGCGGGCTTTCGGGCGGGCGGATCAGCGGCTGGCCGTGGCCGGTGAAGGAGCGCGGAAAACGGATGAAGAGGGAGGGGTTGGCCGGCGCGGCCTGGCCGTCCTTGTATTCCTCGTTGCGGTCGGGAAAGTTCACGCCCACGCAGATCAGCTTCTCCGGAGTAGGGATCGGAATTTCGAAGGTGATGTCCGAAAGGGCATAATCGGGGGGTAGCGATACTGCTTCCTCGGCGAGTTGTGCCAGGGCGCCGGCTTCGATCACCTCCCGCAAGCTCGGCCAGCGCTCGCCATGGCGCTTCGACAGGTCGATGATGCCCTCGCCCTTCGCAAGGCCGTATTTCAGGGCTCCCTGATGGGAGAAGGCGGCAAAACGGGGCCTGTCGGTCACAATCGTCTCCTTGACAGTGCAGGGCGGAGTGCATTCAGGACAGAACACGCTCCGTTTCGTTGGTTCCGGGGCAGCGATGCCCAAACTGGCGATCAGGGGGCGATGATCGGCTGGGCCTTGAGGATGGAGTCGATGATGGGCGTGTCGGCGAAGGGACTGCCATGCTCGAACCAGGATTTGGGGGCGGGGGCTCCCCACAGAGTCTGGCGCTGCGGATCCTTGAGGTCCCATTTGATCGGCTCCAGATCGGGATCGACCGTCTGGTAGTCGGAACAATAGATCTCGATGCGATGCCCGTCCGGATCGAGAATATAGAGGAAGAAGGCATTGGAGATGCCATGGCGCCCGGGACCGCGCTCGATATTGGCAACCCATCCCGACGTCGCCATCAGATCGAGCAGGTCGATGATGTTGAGGGGCGTCGGCACCCAGAAGGCGGTGTGATGCAGGCGCGGCCCGCGGCCATTGGTAAAGGCGATGTCGTGCACGCCGCCCTTGCGATGGGTCCAGGCCGCCCAGAGCCGGCCGGTTTCTTCGTCCTCGGTATATTCGGTGACGCGAAAGCCGATCTCGTTGTAGAAGGCCACGGCCTCGTCGACATTGGGCGAGAAGCAGTTGAAGTGGTCGATGCGCAGCGGCTTGACGCCACGATAGAGCGCGTATTTCTGGTGGATGGGCGGCAGGCGCTCCATCTTGGCATAGAATTCGAGCGGAATGCCCTGCGGATCGCGGGTGCGGAAGGTCCTGGCCTGGTAGGGGCGCTCGATCCATTCGACCGGCAGCTCTCTGCCTTTGAAGAAATGCGCCGCCCTGTCGAGGTCGTCCTCCGAATAGACCTTGAAACCGAGGTCGCGCGCCTCGGCGGTCTCGGCCTTTTTGAGGACGATGCAATGATGGCCGCGCTCCTCCATCGCCCTGAGATAGATGGTGTCCGATGTCTCGTCGGTCACCTGCAGGCCGAGAATGTCGACATAGAAGGCGCGCGACTTGGCCAGATCCGTCACGGCGAGCTCGACATGGCTGAGCCTGACGATGTTGAAGGGCGGATGGAGAACAGGTTGGGGTAGGGGCATCGGGTCTTCCTCCCGCCCGCTCCCATCGAGGGGCGGGCTGTATTCTATGACGGCTAGGCCTGGGGCCTATTCATGAAGTACCGGTTTGAGGCGTCATCCTCAGCCCAACTTGCGATGCAACTTGGGGCGACAGCGCCACCGCAGGTGGCGGGAAGGGGATCCAGGAGTCGTAAGTTGAGCCATTGAGCCTCTGGATCCCCTTCCCCTCGCCCTCTCTTGCTGCGCTCGCGAGTGGCTCGGCCGGGGATGACGATGTATTTCTGGTGAGCGGTCGATCAGCCGCCCAGCTTCGTGATGGCGTGGGGCTTGGTCGCGAAGGCGATGTTCTTCGTCTCCATGTAGAAGTCGAAGGACCAGTCGCCGCCGTCGCGGCCGATGCCGGAATTCTTGACCCCGCCGAAGGGCGTGGGCAGGTGGCGCACATTCTCCGAATTGACCCAGATCATCCCGGCTTCGAGATGGTCGGTGAAGCGCAGGGCCCGGCCGAGGTCGGCGGTCCACAGATAGCCCGCCAGGCCGTATTGGACGTCGTTGGCCAGGGCGAGGGCCTCGTCCTCGTCGGCGAAGGGGATCGCCGTCAGCACCGGTCCGAAGATCTCTTCCTGAGCGATGCGCATACGGTTGTTGGCACCCGTAAACAAGGTCGGCGAGACATAGCATCCCCCGCCCGGTCCCTCGACCTTGGTGCCCCCCGCGGCCACCTTGGCACCTTCGGCCTGGCCGATGGCGATATAGTCGAGCACCTTCTTCTCATGCACCGGGTGGATCAGCGGCCCGATCACCGTTTCCGGATCGAGCGGATGGCCGACCTTGATCCGGCTGGCCTTCTCGGCGATCAGTGCGGTGAACCTGTCGTAGATGCTCTCCTCGACGAGCAGGCGCGAGGAGGAGGTGCAGCGCTCTCCGTTCAGCGAATAGATCATGAAGACGGCAGCGTCTGCCGCGCGTTCGAGATCGGCATCGGCGAAGACGATCACGGGGTTCTTGCCGCCCAGTTCGAAATGCATGCGCTTCAGGGTTTCGGCGCCCTGCCGCATGATCATCGCGCCGGTGCGGCTCTCGCCCACGAAGCCGATCGCCTTGATCAGGGGATGTTCGGTGAGGGCGCGGCCGGCATCCTCGCCAAAGCCATTGACGAGGTTCCACACGCCCTTGGGCAATCCGGCCTCCTCGGCGATCTCGACCAGCAGCCTTGCCGTCAGCGGCGAGAATTCGGCCGGCTTGTGCACGACGGTGCAACCGGCGGCGAGCGCCGGCGCGATCTTCCAGGTCGACAGCATGAAGGGTGTGTTCCAGGGGGTGATGATGCCCACTGGTCCGATCGGCACGCGCGTGGTGACGTTGAACTGGCCCTCGGTGCGCAGGGATTTGCCGTCACGGGCCTCGGGTGCCCGGTCGGCGAAGAAGCGGAAATTCTCGGCGCCGCGCAAGGCTGCCTTGGCCATGAATTTCAGGGCCTGGCCGGTATCCATGCATTCGACGAAGGCGATTTCCTCGGCGCGCGCCACGATGGCATCGGCGATCTTGTGCAGGAGCTTCTTGCGAGCCCCGCCCGGCATGGCCGCCCATTCGGCGAAAGCCGCCTTGGCCGCCTTGGCGGCGCGATCGACATCGGCGCTCGAGCCGCGCGCCACGCGGGCCAGCGGCTTCAGGTCGATCGGCGAGATCGTCTCGAAAGTGGCACCATCGGCTGCTGCGACGTCTTCGCCGCCAATGCGGTTGGGCACGACCATGCCCTTGAAACGAGCCAGATAGGCTTCGGCCTTGGCCAGGTTTTCCTGCAGTGTCGACATGAATGGATCTCTCGATGATCGGGGGCGGCCGTCGCGCAGGCTATTTGCCGCGAAGGCGCGGATGGATGGCATTGCGCTTCCAGCTCAGCTCCGGGTCGATTTCCCGGATCTCCAGCGAAAGCGCGAAATGAGGGGTTGCGAACAGGGCAGCGAGCACCTCGCCCGCCGCGGCGAACAGGGCCTCGCCCGTACGCTTCTTTTCATCGGCACTGCGGCCGTGGCCGATGCGGAAGTTGAGGTCGACGAAGGCGTTCTCGGGCAGGTGGTCGGCTATGGTGAAATGGTCCGCCTTCAAGGCCCGAACGCGAATGGCGCCGAGCTCGAAGAGCCCCGTGGCCAGAATGGCGGCGTGCAGCCGGTCGCAGAGCGCGCCGATCTCGACGCGCCCTTCGAGATTGCCGGAATATTCCACGGTGAGGTGCGGCATGGCCTTGGCGTTTCCCGATCTATTTAATTAACATGTTAATAAAATTGTGAACCGTGTCAAGGGTCGATTTGCACAGTCTCGGCCAGTTGAAAGCTTTCTTTCAGATAACGCGACAGGCGTTCGGCGGCGTCGGGGGTCTCAGGCCGTTGCGCCACCCAGCCGATATAGGTCAGGCTCCGCAAGAGGAGGAAGAGCGGCAGGGCCGCCAGCGCCTCCTCGCTGAGGCCGCGGCGGCTGCGATAGCCGGCGACCAGCGCCTGCTCGATGGCCGGATAAGCCGGCTCGCGCCGGTTCTTCAGCAGCGCCGTGGCAAGGTCGAACAGGCGGTAGCCGTGGCCGCAATCGTCGAAATCGATGAAGGCCACGCCGCCATTGGTCATGAAGACGTTCTCGCGCACGAGGTCGGCATGGATGAGGCCGTAGTCGAGGCGAGGGGCGTGGCTGTCGAGGGCCTGGCGGAGCCTGATCCGCAGCTTGGCAAGAGCTTCGCTTTCCCGTGGCGAAAGGCCCGGACAATCCCAGAACCGTCCCCAGAGCGGCTGCTCGCCCACCAGCCCTTCGATATCCCAGGCCGGCCGATGGAAACCGGATGGCCGCTGCCAGGCATCGGCGAGATCATGCATGGTGGCCATGGCCTGGCCGATCCTGAAGAAAAGCTCGGCCTGTTTTTCCGGCGGCTGCGCCAGGGGCATTCCCGTTTGGCCGAGCGGCACACCGTCGATCCAGCTGACCATGTCGGCATGTTGGGCAGCAAAACGGTGAGTGGCGGGCAGCGCGACCAGGGGGTGCCCATCCTCGGCCGGAATGGTGGCGGGTACCGCCAGGCCGCCCTGCCGCAGGGCCGTCATCCAGGCCAATTCCGATTGCAGTGCTGCCTCGTCGTGATAGCCCGCCCGGTGCAGCCGCAAAGCCGCCGGCCGGCCATCGGCGAGGACGATACGGAAAACCGCATTCTCCCGATATTTGAGGAGTTGCGGCTGCTGGGCCGGCGCCGGCCAATGCTGCAGCGCTTCGCTGGCTCGCTCAAACAGCGTGTTCTTCAGTTCTTGCGCCGGATCGCCCATCATCACCGCCTCACAGACCCGACAGCACATCGTCGAGGGTCGACAGCATCAGATCGGCATGTTCCTTGGAGAACGGCATGGGCGGGCGGATCTTGGTGGCGCATTGATGCACACCGATCTTGCCCATCAGCACGCCGCGCTCGCGCATGGCGTTGACGATGCGGCTTGCCTGCTCCGGGGCCGGCTCCTTGGTCGTCCTGTCCAGCACGAATTCGGTGCCCATGAACAGGCCGCTGCCGCGGATGTCGCCGATGAGGGCATGCTTGCCTGCGAGACGCTCGAAGCCGGCGCGCGCATGGGCGCCGACGGTGCCGGCGTTCTCGATCAGCCTTTCTTCCTCGATCACGTCGAGCACCGCCATCGCCGCGGCGCAGGAAACAGGATTACCGCCGAAGGTGTTGAAGTAGCGGAAGGCCTTGCGGAAGGTGTTCAGCGTATCGATGTTGGCGACCACGCCGCCGACCGGATGACCATTGGCCATGGGCTTGCCCAACGTGACGATATCGGGAA
Organism: Labrys sp. KB_33_2; assembly: GCF_052114505.1. Lineage (NCBI taxonomy): Bacteria > Pseudomonadati > Pseudomonadota > Alphaproteobacteria > Hyphomicrobiales > Xanthobacteraceae > Labrys > Labrys sp. KB_33_2. The sequence continues at coordinate 265,563 of NZ_JBFREW010000002.1, forward strand.
GGAAGCCGGCGCGCTGGTGGCCCCACATATGGCTGCCCGTTCGGCCGAAGCCGGGCTGGACCTCGTCGGCGATGACGAGTCCGCCTGCCTTGCGCACGACTGAGACCGTCCGGTCCAGAAAGCCCCGGGGCAGATCGGGAAAGCCTTCATTGGCGAAGAAGGGATCGATGATCAGAGCGGAAAAGCCGTGCGGGCTCGCCTCCAGCGAGGCGATCGCCTCCTCGATCTTGGAGGCGAAGGCCCCCGCGAAGGCCGCGCCCGGCGCCCCGCCCAGCGGGCGGTAGCTGTCCGGCGCCGGCACGTGGCGGACATGGCCACCGAAGCCGCCGACGGGCGGCATGCGGGTGGAGAGCTGCGATACCGCCGCGGTATTGCCGTGATAGGTGTGGTCGGTGGCAATCACCCCGATCCGGCCGGTCATGGCCTGCGCCATGCGCAAAGCGACGTCATTGGCCTCGCTGCCGGTACAGGTGAGGATCGCCGCGTTCAGGTTGGTGTCGAAGGTCGCGGTCAGGCGTTCGACATAGTCGAGGATGCCCTCATGCAGATAGCGTGTATGCGTGTTGAGCGTCGAAGCCTGGCGCGTGATCGCCTCGACCACGCGCGGGTGGCAATGGCCGACATGCGGCACGTTGTTGTAGCAGTCGAGATAGCGCCGGCCCTCATCATCCCAGAGCCAGACGCCTTCGCCGCGCACCAGATGCACCGGCTCCTGGTAGAACAGCGACATGTTGCGCCCGAGCAGCCTTTCGCGGCGCGCGAGCAGAGCGGCATTGCCGGCCATCTCAGCGTCCTCCCGCCGCGGCCAGCCCGGCATCGAGGGCGGCAACGATGCGCGCGACGTCCTCGGCGCTGATCACCAGCGGCGGCGAGATGATGACATTGGCGCCGGAGGTGCGCACCAGCACGCCGGCCTCATAGGCGACGTCCTGCACCTTCTGCACCACATCCTTGGCGGCCGGCGTCTTCTTGGCGCGGTCGCCGACCAGTTCGAGCGCCCACATCAGGCCGATGCCGCGCACGTCACCGACCAGTTCGTGCCTGGCCTTGAGGTTTTCGAGCCCTTGGCCCAGTTCCGCGCCGCGGGCGGCGGCGTTGGCGGCGACGTCGAGCCGGCGGATTTCCTTCAGCGTGGCGATCGCCGCCGCCGCGCCGATGGGGTGGCCGGAATAGGTGTAGCCATGGCTGATGGTAGCGAGCGTGTTCTTGTTGCTCTCGAAGGCCTGAGCGATCGTCTCCGAGATCATCGCCACGCCGAAGGGGAAATAGCCGTTGGTGATCGCCTTGGCTGTGGACATCAAATCGGGCTTGATGCCCCACAGGCGCGACCCGGTCCAGGCGCCGGTGCGGCCGAAGGCGGTGATCACCTCGTCGGCGATCAGGAGAATGCCGTGCCGGTCGCAGATCTCGCGCATCAGCGGCAGGAAGCTCTCATGCGGCACGATGATGCCGCCGGAGCCGAGCACGGGCTCGAGGATCAGGGCCGCGATGGTATCGGCGCCCTGGAAGGCGATTTCCTCCTCGAACAGCCGGCCGATCGCCGCCGTGATCTCGGCGCCATCGCTGGTCCCGAACGGATTGCGGTAGGGCCAAGGTGCCGGCAGGTGGTATACGCCCGGCAACAAAGGCTCGTAATTGCGGCGGAAATGCTGGTTGCCGTTGACGGAGGCGCCGCCGAAATGGGTGCCGTGATAGCCCTTCTTCAGCGCGATGAACTTGGTACGCTCGGGCTGGCCGCTGACCCGGTGATATTGCCGCGCCAGACGCAGGCAGGTTTCCACCGAATCCGAACCGCCGGAGGTGAAGAAAGCGCGGCTGAGTCCGTCCGGCTTAAACCACTCCGCCAACTCATAGGCGAGCTCGATCGAGGGCGCGTTGGTGGTGCCCCGGAAGGTCGAGTAATAGGGCAGTTCGTCGAGCTGGTCCTTGATCGCCTGTTTGATCGGGTCGCAGGAATAGCCCAGATTGACGTTCCAGAGGCCACCGACGCCGTCCAGCACCGTCTTGCCGTGGATATCGGTGATTTCGACGCCCCTGGCCGAGGTGATGATGCGCGGCGGATTGGCCTGCATGTCGGCCGGATGCGCCATCGGATGCCAGAGCTGGCGTGCATTGTTCTCGATCAGGAAATTGGTCTCACGCATCGTTCATTCCTCTTCAAATTCAAATGCCGAGCATGGCCAGAGCCTGGGCATAGCCCTGGGACGGCCGGGTGACGTCGAAATGGACATGGGGCAGGCGCACCGCTCTGGCGCCTTCGATGTTCTTGAGCTGGTCGTCGACGAAGACACAAGCCTCGCGGGGCAGGTCGAGCTCGGCGAGGACCTGCTCATAGGCGCGCGCATCCGGTTTCAGAATGCCGGTATGGGTGGCATCGACGATGACATCGAAGCGGTCGATCAGGGGAAAGCGCTGGCGGAATTCGACGCCGTAGAACAGGTCGAGTTCGTTGGAGAGGATGGCGAGCTTCAGCCCCGCTGCCTTCACCTGCAGGATGGCCTCGCGCGCTTCCGGGCGCAGCACCAGCTCGGGTTCGGCGCCGCGGGCCCGGCGCACGAAAGTCTGCATATCCGTCCAGTCTTCGCCGACCATGCGGCCGACTTCGCCGGCTCGTGTGAGCCAGTAGTCGCGCTCGCTGATCTCCTGGCGTTGCATCGAGACCCAGAGCGGATCGGTCTCCGGGGCGAAGGGGCCGCGCCAGGTAAGCGTATCAGGCGCCAGGCCGAGGGTGCGCTCTGTGACATCGTGCGTTTCGAACAGGGTGCGGGTCACCACCCCACCGAAATCGAGGATGAGGGCGCGCTCGCCGGTCATGGCCGTCCCTCCGGTACGATGCCCTCGGCCACCCATTCGTCGAAGAGCGCGAGCGCGACGTCCGAGAATTGCGGCGCGTTGATGTGGGCGTTGATCTCGCGAAGGGTGACGCTCGGGGGCAGGGCCTTGCGGATTTCATCCACGAAGGCGGCGTGGCCGGCCGGATCGTGCAGGGGCTCGCCCGGTTTGTCCCATTCCTGCAATCCCTCGATCGGCAGCAGGAAGGCGGTTCTCCCGGCGGCCCGCTTGAGCTTTGCGGCGATCACCCGGGCGATCTCGCGCCGGCCCTCGGGGGAGGCGGTCACCGAGCCGATCAGGCGGTTATGGGCGTGATAGGGGCGGTCCACCAGGATGGGCGGCGGCTCGCGCCAGGATGGCAGGTCCACCATGTCGACGGCGCCCGGGGCGACGATCTGGGGAATGCGGGCGCGCCCGGCATTCTCCAGGCGGTCGGGACCGGAGGTGACGATGCTGCCGTAATGGTGGTTGCTGACTTCCTGGATGCAGAAATCGAACACCGCCGCAAAGCCACCCTTCTCAGCGACCGCCTCGAAGGCGCGTCCGCCCATGCCGGTGGCATGGAACACCGCGACGTCATAGCCGCGCCGTTCCAGCTCGGGCTTGAGATGTTTCATATATTTGAGGCAGGTGGAGCCGAGGGACGTCATGCCGATCAGGGGGCGCGCGGAATCCGGCTTCCGGCCATGTCGGGCCGCGCCGACCACGGCGCCGCAGGCCTGCGAGAGCACGGAACAGCAAATGCCGCTGAGACCGTAGAGGCCGCCAGCCCACAGGATCATCATCAGGTCTGGCGCGATGCGCTCGGGCGGAAGGAGGTGGGAGTAGGCGATCGTCGAGACGACGAATTTGGGAACGCCCACCGGCAGGACAGCGGATACGTCGAGGGCGAGGTCGGTGCCCATCGAGCCGCCGAGCGCGATGATGCCATCCACCTTGCCGGCTCGGTAGAGGTCGAGGACGAGGGCTGCCGCCCCCTGTGCCATCAGGGCCATAGCGCTGTTTTCGTCCCCGCTGGCGATGATGGCATCGATGGAGGTACCGGCAGCCGTGGCGACATCGTGCCTGGAATGATCGGGGAGATAGGGCGGATCGCCCAGGATGCTGACATCGACCATGACAGGGTGTCCGCCCGCTTCCCGGATGACGGAGGCCATGAATTGCAGCTCGTCCGATTTGGTGTCGCCCGTTCCGATGACGAGTATTCTGGGCGTCGAGACCGTCACGCTCATCAGGCAGTTCTCCCAAAACGAGCATTGGTTTCAGTGGGCCGTTCCAGACCGTAATATTTTTCCGAAATGACCTCGGCCGTGGCGACGGTCTCGGCACCCAAGGCCTGGAGGGCTGTCTTGCCGACACGCACCGTCGGAGCCGCAACGGCGATGCATCCGATCGGCTCCCCGTTGGGCGCACGGATCGGCGCGGCCACGCTGACCACGCCGACCTCGAAGCCCTGATGGCCGATCGAGAAGCCGCGGGCTCTGGTTTCGCCAAGCAATTCGCCAATCTTGGCCGGGTCGGTGATCGTATGCTCGGTGAAGCGTTCCAGCGGCGATGCCAGGGCAGCTTCGATCTCCGCCGCGGGGCGAAAGGCCAGGAAGGCTAGCCCCGACGCCGTCGCGTGGAAGGGCAGGATGCCCCCGACATCGACAATGACCCGATGCGCTTTGGGTGAATCCTCGACATGGATGGTGGCGAGTTGGCTGCCCGAGAATTCAGAAAGATGTACCGTCTCGGTCGAGGCTTCCGCCAGCGCCTTGATATGGGGCAGTGCGATGCGCAGGAAGGGATAGCGGGCCTCGCGAATGCGGGCGAGGCGCACCGGCGCTGCCCCGATGCGGTATTTGCGTGTCACCGGATCCTGCTCGACGAAGCCGTGCTTGGTGAGTTCCACCAGGAAGCGCCGGGCGGTGGCCTTATCGAGGGCGCAGAGCCGGGCGATGTCGGTCAGCCCCGCCTCCTCTTGCAGGCGCGACACGGTGTCCAGCAATGAAAGGGCCTTGCCGATCGTGCTCATTCTTCCTCCACCGGGGGTCGGTTCGTCTTGGCTTCCGGTGCGCCGGGAGCCTTGCGGGTTCTTCTGCCGCGACCCGAGATAATTAACATGCGAAATAACTTGACAGCTGCCGCGGTTCTTTGCAAGTCTATATTTGAAGTAATGGTTCAAATAATGAACCGAAGTTCGCGCATCAATACAGACGCCAACAAGAATAAGGGGCAGCATCGTTCGCGCCGTTTCTGACGAAACGGCGGGCGAGCCTTCCCCACGCATGCCGACGCCTTCAACCAGGGGAACGAACGCCCATGACCGTGCAAGATTCGTGGCAAGACACGCGACAAGACTCGCAAAGCCAACCATCTAACCAGCTCCGCAAGAACAGCCTCGGCGTGGGGGCGATCACCTTTCTGGTGGTCTCGGCGGCAGCACCCCTGACAGCGGTCGCCGGCGGCGTGCCCCTGTCCATGCTGCTCGGAAATGGGCCCGGCATCCCGCTGACCTTCGTCCTGGTCACCCTGATCCTGTTGCTCTTTGCCGTCGGCTATGTCGCCATGGCCCGCCATATCCGCAATGCCGGTGCCTTCTACGCCTATATGGCGCAAGGGCTTGGCGGCCTGATGGGGGGAGCGGCGGCCCTCATCGCCATTCTCGCCTATAATTGCATGCAGATCGGCGTGTTCGGCATGTTCGGTGCGGCGACAAGGGGATTCTTCGCCGAGCAGTTCGGCCTGGACCTGCCCTGGTGGGTGTGGACCTATGTCGGCATCGCCGCGGTGGCTGTTTTCGGCTATCGCCGTGTCGATCTGTCGGCCAAGATCCTCACCGTGCTGGTCGCGCTGGAATATCTCGTCGTGCTGGTCATCGATGCGGCGATCTTCTTCAAGGGAGGCGATGCTGGCCTCACCTTCACGCCCTTCACGCCGGCGGCGTTCTGGAGCGGCACGCCTGCCATCGGCCTCCTGTTCTGTTTTGCCGCCTTCATCGGTTTCGAGGCGACGACGATCTACAGTGAGGAGGCCCGCGAACCGCACAGGACCGTGCCGCGGGCGACCTATATCTCGGTGCTGATCATCGGCGTATTCTATATGCTGACCTCATGGCTGATGGTGAACGGCGCCGGCGTCGACAAGCTCGTGCCGCAGCTGCAGGGCCTTACCGATCCGACGACCTTCCTCTTCGGCCTCGCCGAACGCTATGTCGGCCACGGCATCACCGTGGTGATGAGCCTTCTGTTCATCACGAGCCTGTTCGCCGGTGTTCTGGCCTTCCACAATGGCGTGGCGCGCTACCTCTATGTGGCCGGCCGCGAGGGGCTTCTGCCGAGATCGGTCGGCGTGACGCATCCCCTGTTCCAGAGCCCCCATGTCGGCTCGATGATCCAGACCGTCATCGCCGCGCTGGTGGTCGCGCTGTTTGCCGCCACCGGCCTGGATCCGGTGCTGGCCCTGTTCTCCTGGCTCACCAATGTCGCTACCTTGGCGATCATCCTGCTGATGGCCTTCACGGCATTGGCGATCGTCGCCTTCTTCACGCGCAATCCCGAGCTTGAAGGCAATGTGCTGGTGACCAAGATCCTGCCGGTGGTGACCGGCCTGATCCTGCTGGCGCTGGTCTATTTCATCGCGGTGAACTTCGGCGCGCTCGCGGGCGCCAATGGCGTGCTCGCCGTGCTGCTGCCTGGACTGGTTCCGATCGCCGGCATCATCGGCTTCCTTTCCGCCATCCGGCTCAAATCCACCGACGCCACTGCTTTTGCTCGGCTCGGCGTCGGGCAGGAGGCGTGATGAATTCCGGATGCAAAGCAGGCCGAGATCCCTCACCCCTAACCCCTCTCCCCACAGGGGAGAGGGGGGGCTTCGACTGGGAGAGATGCGAGGGGATAAGAAGAAGCATAACGCTGATGCCTCCCTCTCCCGGGCAGGGAGAGGGTAAGGGTGAGGGATGACGCAATCCGCCCATCCTGCCGTCGCCCTCGACTTCGTGACCCGTTATCGTGTGAGAATTGAGAAATGCAGGACCAGATCGATCGTCTCCGGCTCCTTCCCGTCGCCCCGCAATCACTGTTCATCGGCGGCAGCTGGAGCGAGCCGCAGGATGGCGCTGTCCTGGACGTCATCTCGCCGATCGACGGGCGCAAGCTGACCACGATCGGCGACGCCGGGGCAGGGGATGTCGACCGCGCCGTGCGCGCCGCCCGTCTTGCCTTCGAGAAAGGCTCCTGGTCGAAGTCGGCGCCATCGGTGCGCAGGAAGGTGCTGCTGCGCATCGCCGAGCTGATCGAGCGCGACGCCCTCGACCTTGCCGTGCTGGGCGTGCGCGACAACGGTACGGAAATGGCCATGGCCCTGAAGGCCGAGCCGGGCAGTGCCGCGGCAACCTTCCGCTACTATGCCGAGGCGATCGACAAGGTCTATGGCGAAATCGCGCCGACGGCCGGTGACGTGCTCGGGCTCGTGCATCGCGAGCCGGTCGGCGTCGTCGCCGCCATCGTGCCATGGAATTTTCCGATGATGATCGGGGCCTGGAAAATCGCGCCCGCGCTGGCGGCCGGCAATTGCGTGGTGCTGAAGCCGGCGGAAGGGGCTTCGCTGAGCCTCCTCAAGCTGGCCTCGCTCTGCGCCGAGGCCGGTCTGCCGGAAGGCGTGCTGAACGTCGTCACGGGCAGGGGAGCGGTGTCCGGCGAGGCACTCGGCCTGCACGGGGATATCGACGTCATAGCCTTTACCGGGTCGGGCGGTGTCGGGCGCAAGCTGCTGGAATACTCGGCCCGCTCCAACCTCAAGCGTGTCTATCTCGAGCTCGGCGGCAAGTCGCCCAACATCGTGTTTGCCGACGTGCCCGACCTCGACCGGGCCGCGAAAGTCTCGGCCCATGGCATCTTTCGCAATGCCGGCCAGGTCTGCGTCGCCGGCTCCCGGCTGCTGGTGCACGCTTCCATTCGCGAGGCCTTTACCGAAAAGCTCACCACCATCGCCTCGTGCATGAAAGTCGGCGATCCCCTGCAACTCTCCACGGAGATCGGCGCGGTTTCCAGTGAGGCTCAGTTGAGGAAGGATCTCGCTTATGCCGAACAGGCCCTCGGCGAGGGGGCCAATCTCAGGACCGGCGGCCGGCGGATCCTGCAGGAGAGCGGCGGCTTCTACATGCAGCCGACGATCTTCGACGTCACGCCCCAAATGACGCTGGCACGGGAGGAAGTCTTCGGCCCGATCCTGTCGATCATCCCCTTCGAGACGGAAGCCGAGGCCATCGCCATCGCCAATGCCAGCGATTACGGTCTTGCTTCCGCCGTCTGGACCGCCGACCTTTCGCGTGCTCATCGCATGATCCGCGCCCTTCGCGCCGGCGTCGTGCATGTCAACACCTATGGCGGCGCCGACCACACCGTGCCGCTCGGCGGCGTGAAGCAGTCCGGGAACGGTCATGACAAATCGCTGCACGCCTTGGACAAATACAGCGATCTCAAGACGGCCTGGATCCAGCTTTGACTGGGCGATCAATGGAAAGATGGCAGTGGCAGTCACTTGGCTGTGCCCAGGCCGTCGATACTGCTTATGCGATCAGGCAGCCGGCGTCAGCGAGCCGGACCAGACCCCGCTGAAACTCGGCTCGACCGGCCCCGTCAGGAAGGCGCCGCCAGCGCCGTCCCAGCGGACCATGAACATCCCGCCGTCGCATTCCACCGCGACGGTACCAGCCAGCAAGCCACGGCGCATGCCGTTGACCGCCGCGCCGCACGCGCAAGAACCCGAGCCGAGCGGAATGCCGCCGCCGCGCTCCCAGATGCGCAGGCGGATCCGCGTCGGGCTGATGACCTCGACGAAATGCACATTGGTCCTCGCTGGGAACAACGGATGGGCTTCGATCTGCGGCCCGAGGCTCGACACCTCGATGGCATCGATATCGTCGACGAAGAAAGTACAGTGCGGATTGCCCATGCTGCAGGCTGCGGGTTCGCCGGGCAACGGCAGCTTCAGCGTTTCCATCTCCTTGGCCACCGGCACGTCTTGCCACCCGGTGAGCGGCGCGCCCATATCGACGGATATCAGGCCGTTCGGTTCCCGCGCGCAGGCCAGCAGGCCGCGATTAGTTCTCAGGATCGTGGATGTGGACTTGGTTTCCTCGAACATGATCCAGGCGACGCCGCGCGTGGCGCTGCCGCAGGCATCGAGCGTCGAGCCATCCGGGTTCCAGAAGGTCAGGCTGGCTGCGGCGTCTTCGCAATCCGTCATGACCGCGAGCTGGTTGAAGCCGATGCCGCGATTGCGGTCTCCCAGACGCCTGGCGATATCGCGATCGATGATATCTGCCTGGCCGCGCAGGTCGACGATGACGAAGTCGTCGCCATTGGCATGCATTTTCTGAAAACGGAGAGACATGGCTGGCTCGGGGGCTGTTCGACGCGCAAGGTAGAGCGCGCCGTGTCGCTGCCGAGAGTGGGTTGATTCCGGGCGCCAGGCAACTGGATCGGCCGATCCTCCAGCAATCRCCCCGCGGAGGGCAGGGGAAGAGGCCACCTTTGCCGGGGCGACCTCCTCAAACATGGAACGCGGCCAGGGCGCACCATGCCGGGCGTCCTGGTACGCGGGTCGACGGTTATTGATTGATCTCGGGCTCGACCAGCCGGGCTAGATTGCGCAGCGAGTCCTGCCAGCCGAGATAACAGGCCTCGGACGGGATGAGGTCGGGAATGCCGGCCTGCTCAATATTCAGCTCGGTGCCGCAGGACACTTTCTTCAGCGTCACCGTCACCACGATCTCGCCCGCCAGATTGGGATCGTCGAACTTGTCCGTATAGCGCAGCCGTTCGCCCGGGACGAGTTCGAGATACTCGCCGCCGAACGAATGGCCATGGCCCGTGGTGAAGTTGCGGAACGACATTTTGAACGTACCGCCGACCGTCGGCTCGGAGTGATGCACGGTGCAGGTGAAGCCGTTCGGCGGCAGCCATTTTGCGAGGGCATCTGCTTCGAGGAAGGCGCGGTAGACCTTCTCGGGGCTGGTGGCCAGAACGCGGTGCAGACGGATGGTGCTGGGCATGATCGTTGTCCTCTTGGCTGGGAGAAGAGCTCTTGGCTTGGAGAGCAGGAAGTCATGGTAGAAAGCATCTTGCCATGCCCCGAGGACGAACGCCGCTCTGCCCGCCCGACAGAGCGGCGCAGATTTTTTGCGGAGTGCCCGCCTTTATCGGCCTCTCCCACAACGGGCAGCTCCCCGGCTACGCCCAGCAGCATGCCTTCAAGACGATTTTCAATTGGAGGTTTTGACGAGCGATCCGAGTTCAGGTCGGCGCCAGGCGGGATCGGTGCCGGTTGATTGCCTCGCAAAGCCGATTTCCGCTATATTGTTCACTCAACCGGACAACAATGATCACGGGTGGTTCTCGCGGCTGCGATGGACCGGGCGCGGCATCATCGCGGATCGAGGCTGGGGAACGTCATGGCGAGTTTCGTGCAGTTCCTGCAATATTCCGGGGTGTTTGCCGCGCAAAACTTCATGGTGGTTCCAGAGGGTGGCTTCAATCTGGTTTGCCTGCGTGACGCCAAGGGCGTTCACCTGTCCTACGATCAGGCCCGACTGCAGATCGACGATGTCCGCGTCGAGCAGGTCGAGCGCGTCGCCCAGGATTATATCGACACCCGCTACGGTAAGCAGCAAAGCCAGGAGCGCGACGACCAGTTGCTGCGGCTGCGCACTTCACTCTATGGCACCATACGGCCGCAGGCCGGGGCACGTGCCCTCAAGGTCCAGGCCAAGGGGACCGGCATTCCCCCGCTCACGGGCACGCGCGGCGGCACGGTCATCAAGCTCGATGTCGCCATCATGCCGCGCAAGAGCTACACGCTCGCCTTCAAGTTCCTCAGGCATTTCGACCAGGCGGGCAAGGTTGTCAACGCAACGAAATTCAAGCCTGATGACGCGTCCTGGTTCCTTACCCGGCTGAACTGGATCTTCGGGGCCCAGACGAACATCTTCTTCACCCCGGCCGGCGCCGACTGGATCATGGTGGAAAAGGCCCTGGGGCCGAAGATCATGCGGGATGTCTTCCGCCAGGACATCGTGCCGCTCAAACAGGGCGGCGCCGATCTCACCTGCTTTCTCGTCGGCGATTACGATGCCACGGACAGTGAGGCGGCGGGGCAGTTCCTGCCGGACGAGCAGGTCTGCGTGGTCGTCGACCAGGGTAATCCAGGGGTGTTCGACTATGGCGAGGCCTTCATCGGCGTGATGGCGCACGAGGTCGGCCACTTCCTGCACCACAAACGCAAGCTGGGCGGAAGTGGTCACCATGATCGCGGCGGCATCCTGCTTTCCAGCGGCCTCGAAAGTCTGTCGCTGGACAGGCAGCTCGTCAGCGACCTCAACGCCTGGACATAGCCGCCCGGTTTTCGGAGGCGTCCTGACCCTCCTTCGGCGGATTGAGGCCGCAAGGCTGCGACTTCAATGGTAGGGCAAGGATACGCCGGGAAACCGTATTGGGCCTTAGCCTTAGGCCGGCAGCACGACCACCTTCGTCCCCACCGGCGTCTGGCCGTAGAGGTGGAGCATGTCCTGGGTAAGCAGGCCGGTACAGCCGCTCGTAACGCCGGAGCCGATCGACTGGGGAATGATGGTGCTGTAGAGTGTGTAGAGCGTGTATTTGCCGTTCTGATATAGATAGAGCGTGCGGGCGCCGAGCGGGTTGTTCAGGCCGGGCGGCATGCCGCCGGCATATTTAGCGGCCTCCGGCTGGCGCGCGATCATCTCCCTGGGCGGCGTCCACACCGGCCATTCGGCCTTGCGCCCGACATAGGCGTCCCCATGCCACAGGAAGCCCTGGCGGCCGACATTGGCGCCGTAACGGGTGGCGATCCCGTCGCCCTCGATGCGGTAGACATAATATTTGCTCGGATCGACGATGATCGTGCCGGCCACTTCCTTGCTGGGGTACTGCACTTTCCGGCGATAATATTTGGGGTCGATCTTGCTGACATCGACCGCCGGGATCGGGAATTTCTCCTCGGGCACCGCCGCATAGAGCCTCGCCGCCTCGGCCCGGCTCATGCCGCCTGACGTCGCGCAGCCGGCCAGACCGAGTGCGCCAAGGCCGGCGGCGGAGCCGACCAGGAACGAGCGGCGGCTGAGAAGCCCCGATCCGAGCCCGAGCTTGGCGGCCTCGTCCATCTTGCCGGTATCGGCAATTCCACCGTCCATGATCATGATCTTCGCGTTCCCTTGTCCCGTTGTCCGACCAGAGAAGACAGCGGCATCGGCCGCCGAATGTCTCGCTGGGCTGAAATTGCCCTCCCGCGGCCCGATTGGCAAGCTTTGGGTCTTTGTGCGCGCGCAGCCTTGCACCGAAGTCTGCAAGGTCCACGCGGTCTTGCGGTCTCACTTCGCGCTGACTTCCAAGGTGGCCGGCAGCAATATGGGCGTTTTGGAACCGATTATATGAAAGGCTGCCGTTCCTAACATTTGGCTGGCTGGCACCCGGCTTTGCGAATGAATTCACCCGCAGTTGAAAGCGCGCGGCGGCCATCGTCCAGACCGGCGTTCCAAAGTGGCCAAGCGTGAATCATATGCGGCCATATCTCGAGTCGCACCGGCACATCCGCAATCCCTGCTGCTTCGGCAAGCCGCGTGGCGTCCGACAGCAACGTCTCAGCCGAACCAACTTGGATCAACAGCGGCGGAAAGCCGTGCAGATCGGCGAACAGCGGCGAGATTAGCGGGTCGCAATATTCTTTCCCCACGGGGACATAGGCGCCGGCGAGCTCCTCCAGATAGGCCTTATGGATGATCGGATCGATCGAGTCCTTGCTGGCGAGCGACGAGCCGGACATGGTGAGATCGGTCCAGGGCGAAATCAACCATGCACAGCGGGGAAGAGGGTCACCAGCGGCGCGCAGGCAAGCGATCAGGGCCAAAGTGAGATTGCCGCCCGCACTATCACCACCGACCACAATGTGTTCGGCGGCGATGCCTTGCCGCCGCAGAAAGCGCCATGCGGCGAGTGCGTCTTGGTGCTGGGCCGGAAAAGGGTGCTCGGGAGCGCGGCGATAGTCGATCGCAAGGGTTCGCATGCGCGCCGCGCGACCTGCTTCCGTCACCAGCCGGCGATGGCTTTCAATAGAGCCTGAGCAGTAACCGCCGCCGTGGAAATACAGCAGCACCTTCTCAGCGTCGCTGCCCGGCGCCATCGACCATTCACCGGGGACGCCATCGCACTGGACAGCTGTGCACAGGATATCATCGGCAATAGGCCAGTTTGTTCCGACCTCATCGAGCCGTGCGCGCCGCTCGCCCCATCCGACCGGCCGAGGCTTCGAGGTCAGCAGTTCGCGGATGGCTGCGATTTCCTTCAGGGTGCGTTCGTGATCGGTCACAGCATGTTCCTTGATAAAGGTTGGCGCATCGTGACACTATGCTTGGTAATCAATCTTCGCAATTTGTAGTAATTTCAGCCGCGGAAGTGAGGTTGGGGTGAAGCGCGTAATATTTTTTGCAACAGCGGACACTCTAATCTTCTGAGACGGAGTAATGTGAGAGCGTCGTTGTGTTGCCAGGAAACCATCCCATCAGAAGAAATCGGATGGTTGGTCGTCAGGCCGGGCAGGTTGAAGAGCGCTGATTGGGCTCCAAGCGAGAGAACAGCACCCGGCGACGCGACGCTGCAATCGCTCCGGGGCCATTCGCGGTAGGAGGAGGCTGAGATCCAAATGCTGCCGATAACACATGCTGACGATGCGAAGGCCGCCTCTGGCGTGTCCCTTCCAATCGCTTACTCGACCGCGGTCCTGGGGTGGCTTCTTTCGGCTGGCGTGTACATCGCGGCCAAATGGGTGGCGCCGGAAATGGGGCCATGGGCGCTCTGCTTCTGGCGGCTGTTGCTTGCTTGCGCAATTTTGCTGCCGATCGTGCACCACCACTACCGCGCGATAATCGCGTTAATCCGATCGCGGGCGGTGGAGGTTCTGCTTATAGGAACGATTGGTCTGACCCTGTGCCAGGGCATGATCTACACAGGCCTCCATTCCACCAATGCCACCACTGCCGGCATCATAATGGCACTTTCACCCGTCATGACCATGGTTATCGCCCGGATCGTGCTTGGCGAACCGCTTGGTCTCCGGAAGGCAATCGGAGCGTTACTTGCCCTGGCCGGCATGATGGTGATTGTTGCCCACGGTGATCTCCGCGCGCTGATAGGGCTCCAGTTCAGTATCGGCGAACTGTGGATCGTAGGAAGCGCATTCTGCTGGGGCCTTTACACTGTGCTCTTGCGCCGTTCCAAATTCGGCATCGCCCTCCTGCCCACGGTCGTGGTTCTGCTCGGGGCCGGCTCCCTTGCCGCCCTTCCTTTCTATCTGTGGGAGTCAATATACGGCGGCGGCTCGGCATTGCACGCGAATGGCCTGTTGGCGCTTGCCTACTTGGCCGGGCCAGGCGGCGCACTGATGTACTACCTCTACAATCGCAGCGTCGAGGTGCTTGGCGCTGGCCGCGCCAGCATGCTGCTTTATCTGCAGACCGTCTTCGTGGCCTTGCTCGCCTATCTTTTGCTCGGGGAAAGTTTGCACTACTACGACATCTGGGGCGCGGCCTTTATCATCGCCGGTCTGGTATTTGCACATTGACCGTGCAAGGCCCGACGTTGCTCAAAAAAATAAGACGGACGCCGGGGAGCCGTCGGCGCCACTTGCGCCGGCGCTGCACTCGAAGGTGCGCACTGTATAGCCCGCCGCAGCTCGACAATGGCTCATCCTGCCATGAAGCCGGCTTCGCCCGTTACCAACACCGTTTTATTTGGACCTCAAGTAATGAAACCAGGGGTAATTTGGGTGTAGTATACAGGTGTTGCGCTCTCGGGGCGGATGCACGTTGATGGATCAGGAGAGAATTCTAGCTGCCGTCCTCTTGGTCGATGTCGTGGGGAGCACGCCGCTCTATGAGCGCATCGGCGATGTTGGTGCTCTGCGGCAAATCTCGGAATGCCTGGACGCGATTCGCGAGATCACCGCCCGATACGGCGGTGAATTCATTTCCTCGAAGGGGGACGACGTGCTCAGCCTGTTCAAGAGGCCGGAGGCGGCGCTGAAGGCTGTCGGCCAGATCAGCAGCCAGCTGACGAATGGGCCGTTGAAGGCCAGGGTCGGATTGCATTTCGGAGCGGTCCTTCGAATGCGGGGCGACATATTCGGCGATGTTGTCAATGTCACCGCGAGGTTGTCGAGCACGGCAAACCCCGGGGAGGTGCTGGTCAGCCAGAGCTTTTTCGAAGCACTTATCCCGGGCAGCCGAGGTGCCTTGCGGCTCCTCGATAGCATGGCCTTCAAGGGGAAGCAGGAGCCCTTCGATGTCTATACCCTGCGGGATGACGATGGTGTTGTCAGTACGCAGCTTGCCCACCAGAGCACCGCTTTCGACAGGATTGCCAGCCCGACACGGCACCTCAATCTCGTCATCAGATATGGGGATCAGTTGCGATCCTGCCGCAACAATGAATCCGTGACCGTCGGCCGATCCCCAGAGTGCAATATCGTTGTGCCGCAGCCTTGGGTCTCAAGGCATCACGCGACCTTCACCATTTCGAACGGCAGGGCCAGGCTGGCCGAGCGAAGCTCGTCGGGCACATTCGTGTCGACGGGACCCGGCCTTGAAGTATTCGTGCGGCGTGAAGACGTTCTACTCTTCGGCTCCGGTTTGATATCGCCCGGTGTGCGATCGTCCCTCAGCGAGGCCCAGATCCTTCACTACGAGATCATCTCGGGGTGACCAGGGACAAGTTCCGGCCAAAGCGCTTCGTCCATCGCGACGGCATCGGCGGCCGGACGTCTCGCAGGGCTGAAATTGCCCGCGCAAGGCGCGATAGGCAGGTTGGGGCCTCTGCCGCGCGGATTGCCATGCACCAAGATCGCTGACGCCCCGCAGCCAAGCCGGGCGTTTCACGCCTCGTTTATGGCGCTGGGAGCCCGCGGCTTTTCCAGTCGCTGCGCGGAACCGGATTGCCGACCTGGAAGGCGAAGGCGATGACCTTCGTTACCTTCGCATCGACTTCGCAACGATAGCTCAAATTGTACCATTGTGACTTGGAGGCGAATGCTGCCTTGGAATCCTCGAGCACGGTGCCTTGCTCGAGCTGTTCGCGAGGGAGCATATCGGGGACATAGGAGGGCGAGGCATGCAGCAATTGCTCATGCAGTTCCGTGACGCAAAGCTGGCCCACCCGCTCGCCGCGAGACATGCTTCCCATCGCAAGCATCGCGTTGATGTCGTTGGTCGTCTCTTGCGAAAACAAGGTTCTGGATTCGGGCAGCTTCGGATCTGGTTGTGCCTGATTTGGGGCCTGGGGTTGGGTGGGTGCAGCCGACGCCTCTGTCGCAGCAACCTGGGGAGCCTGCTCGGTTGGGGCCGGCGTCACGGCCGGTGTGTTCGGACCATTTGTTTGAGCCGGATCAGGCCGGGCCGGGGGTAGGGCCGAGCCGTTTTCAGGGCTGTTGCCATCCGGCGCCTTTCGGGGGCCGCGATCCTTGTCGCCAAACAGAAACACCGGCTTCATGACAGGCTGCGTGCCCTGCCGTTCGTCCGCAGCCTTCGGCGGCGGTGGTTTCACGGCGCTTTCTGCCGGTGGCCGTACCGGTTTGGCTGGCGGGGGCGCTTCGGCTTTCGGCTTCGGTGGCGGATCGACCGACTGCACCAATTCGACCGTTATCGCCTGCTCTTCCTTCAGAGGCGACACCAGTGGTCGCGGCAGGATGAGCGCGGCGACCAGCAAATTGAGGAGAAGGGAGGCCAGCAGGCTCCATTTCCACCATCGCTGATCCGGCTGGTCGTTTCTCATCCCGGAAGATGTGGCGTGAAATATGGGCCGTATCAAGCACGCTGGCAGGCAGGATTGAAATATCCGTTCGGCAGGGAGGGGCTTGCCGGCGGTCGAGTTCACGGCTGCCGGTGTTAAAGCATGGTGATGCCTCGTCATTCCGGATCGTTACGGATGGTCTGAGCAGACGGACCGTTATCGCTATGCGATTGTTGGCGAGGGCGCATCTTCTTGCGGATCACACGGTGCGGATTGATCGAGGAGATGTTAGTCGGTGGCGCTGAAGCAAAACATACGTTCGACGCCGTGACAGGAATGAATAAGATCAATATCGCTGTGATCGCGGTCGTTCGGCACGGGTAGAGCGGGCGTGTTGTTGAATTGAGTAGATTTTTACCGCAATATCCTGCCACGCTTGTATTGCGAAGAATTCTAACCTGAAGCGATCCAGTTTTTAGGGCTCAGGTCATCCTCCCCCCCAAAACTCCCCGCCTGCCCGAGCACCTGCGCATACCCCCTGTCGAAATAGAGCAGCGCATGGCCATCCTTGCGGCTGCGCAGATCCACCACCTCGCCGATGAAGATGTGGTGGCTGCCGATGAGATGCCGGTCGATCAGGCGGCAGTCGAAGGAGACGATGGCGTCGGCCAAAGCCTGGTTGCCGGAGGGAAAGTCGATCCAATCGGCGGCGGCGTAGCGGGCCTCCATCTCTGTGCGCTGGCCGGCGAAATAGCCGGCGAGGTGCTGGTGGTCCGGTGTCAGCACGTTGACGCAAAAGCGGGCGTTCTCGATGAAGTGGCCTGTTTGCGCCGAGCGGCTGTTCATGCACACCAGCAGGGTCGGCGGCTCGTCCGTCACCGAACACATGGCGGTGGCGGTGAAGCCGCCGCGCCCGGCCGTACCGTTGGTGGTAACCACGTTGACGCTGGCGCATACCCGCGCCATGGCGTCACGGAAAGCGTTTTTCGAGGGGCGCTCCTGCATGGCGGCCTCATTCGGCGGCGGCGCGGGGCGGTATGGCCTCGCCGAGCGGGGGCAGCCAGGTCTCGCTCGTCCAGCCCTTCTCGTCATAATCCGCCATGCATTGGTCGACGAGGGCTTCCATCTCCTTGAGGCGCCCGCCGCGCTCGGCGCCCTTGAGCACCTGCAGGCGGACTTCCTCGGGTGCACCGGCGTAATTGAGTTCGTAGAGGGCGTGGCGGCCGGCAAATTCCGTGCCCGTCGCATCCCACAGCAGCTTCATGATCTTGATGCGCTCGACATGGCCCATCTCGTTGGAGCCGCGCACATATTGGGCGAGGTAGCGGTCGATCTCGGGATTGGCGAAATCCCGGGCCGAGGATGGCAAGTAGATCAGGCCCGAGGCGATGGTGCGCCTGACGATGTCGATCACCCTGGGATAGGCCTCGGACATGAAGGTGCGGTAGGCGAGCGCGGCTTCCAGGTTCGGCAGCACGGCACCATTGGCCCAGGGCAGGGGATTATGGGCCATGGCATTGGCGAAGGACCAGAACTGGTGGCGGATGGCGATCACCTCGCCCAGCATCGCCTGGTTGCCGCGAAAGGCGTCGCCCCCGGTGGCGCGCAGGGCCTTGGCCAACAGGCCGGCGAGGAAATCGAGCTTCACCCCGAAGCGGATGCAGCCCTGGAAGCAATAGCCGTGCATGAAGCCGGATGCGGGATGGAAGGACAGGATCTTGCCGGCATCGCGCAGCACCAGCACGTCCTCCCAAGGGATGAAGACATTGTCGAGCACCAGGATGGCGTCATTCTCGTCGAAGCGGGAGGAGAGCGGATAGTCGAAGGGGTGGGCGCCGCGATTGGCCGTCTCTTCGTAGGAGGTCCGGCAGAACATCTTCACCCCGGGCGCGTTCATCGCCACGATGAACATCACGGAGAGGGATGGGTCCTCGGTGACGGTGGCTGAACTCTGGGCGAGGAAATTGTAGTGGGTGAGGGCAGAGGAGGTGGCGACCACCTTGGCGCCGGAGACGTGGATGCCGGCATCGGTCTCCCTGGTGATGTGGACGAAGACGTCCTTCACCGCATCGGCCGGCTTGTGGCGGTCGATCGGCGGGTTGACGATGGCGTGATTCATGAACAGCACGGCTTCCTGCGCCCGCTTGTGCCAGGCCAGCGCATTGTCCTTGAAGGGGCCGTACCAGTCGGCGTTGGCGCCGAGCGTGTTCATCAGCGCCGCCTTGTAGTCGGCGGTGCGGCCCATCCAGCCATAGGTCATGCGGGCCCAATGGGCGATGGCGTCCTTCTGCGCCACCAGTTCGGCCGAGGAGCGGGCGACACGGAAATATTTGTGGGTGTAGCCGCCGGAACCGGTATCGGTCGGCGCAGTCAGGATCGGCCTGGTTTTCTCGTCATGCAGCGCGTCATAGAGCCGTGCCAGCGAGCGCACCGAATTGCGCATGGCAGGGTGGGCGGTGACATCGGCAACCCGTTCGCCATTGATGTAGACCTCGCGCCCGTCGCGCAGCGAAGCCAGATATTCGGCGCCCGTGAAGGGCCGTTTCTTATCGGCGCGGAAATCTTCCGATCGCATCGCCTTCCTCCCTGATGTTCGTTGACGCCAGGCTAGGCCTTGCCGGCGGCGCGTACCATGGACAGAATGGTAAAATCACTTGTACTTTTTTAAGAAGGCGCCCGTGTCCGACAAGGTTCCCAGCTTCTTCATTTATGGTGAGCCCGATCGCCCTGTTGATGTCGGATTCCTGCATATGGAAACGGTAATGGAGCGAAAATCGCTGCATTCAGGCCAGGTTTCCGCCCATAGACATGACAGGATGGCGCAGATCACCTTCTGGACCAGAGGCCGGGGCGAATATTTCATCGAGGACAGGCGGCTGGACTTTATCGCACCTGCGGTCAGTTACATCCCCAGCGGCGTGGTGCATGGTTTCACTGTCGCGCCTGAGGAGACCGACGCCATCGTCGCCTCGATCGCCGACAGCGCTCTGCCGCCGATCGCCGCGCTTTCGGCCCTGCCGATCGAGGAGCCGATCATGGTGCGCGGGCAGAGCGAGAGCCGTTTCTGGCTTTCTCTGGCCGCGACCATGCAGCGTCTTCTCGAAGACTATCGGCAGGGGCAGATGGCGCCCCTGGGGGCCTTGCTGGCGGTGGCGATGAACGACATCGCCTTGCTCGGCCAGACCGGCCGCATCGGCGAACGCGAGGGCCATGACCTCGCCTTGGCCTTCAGGCGCCTGGTAGACCGGCATTTCCGGGACGCCTGGCCGATCGAGCGTTATGTTACGGCGCTCGGCACCACCCCACATCTGCTCGCCAGGGCCTGCGGGGCCTCCCATGGCCTGTCGGCCAAGGCCTTCATCGACAGGCGGCGCCTGATCGAGGCCAAGCGCCTCCTGGTCTTCACCATCCGTTCGGTCGAGGACGTCGCTTATGAGATCGGCTTTCGCGATCCGGCCTATTTCTCGCGCTTCTTCCGCAAGCATGTCGGCGAGCCGCCGGGCGAATGGCGCATCGGTCAGGCGCGCCATGGCGGTGCCAGGACACCATGAACGGCGCCCGGAGTTTGCGCAGCGGGCAGAGTATGCAAGTAGTGCTCAAGCCCCAGAGCCGCTATCGGGTGACGATGCATGGATGAAGTGAAGGAAACGCCTCCGGTGATCGAGGAAGCAAGGCTGAAGGAAACGCGGCGTTCGCTGCCGATCGCGCTCCTGAGGGCGCGCGAGGCGGTGATGAGCCATTTTCGCCCCATGCTCGCCAATCACGGCGTGACGGAGCAGCAATGGCGTGTGCTGCGCGTGCTGAACGAAGCCGGCATGCTGGACGCCTCCGAGGTCGCCGATCGCGCTTTCATCCTGGCGCCCAGCCTCACCCGCATGATCCGCTCGCTGGAAGAGCGCGGCTTCATCACCAAGCACAAGGACAAGGGGGACGGGCGCCGCGTGCTTCTGAAACTCGCGCCCGCGGGCCAGGCCGTCATTCGTGAAGTCCTGCCCGACAGCCGCAAGATCTATGCGGTGCTGGAAGAGCGCTTCGGCCGCGAGCGCATCGATCAGTTGGTCGATCTCCTGGGGGAGCTTGCGACGTTCCGCAACGATTCCGAAACACCCGAGGAGCTTGCGTGAGCCGATGACCGCCCCCGCTTCAGGCCTGCACGAGTTGCCCGGCGGCGAAGCGCTGCTCGCCTGGTTCGGCCGCAGCAGGCGCGCATCGCGCTGGAGCCGGGCAAGCCCTGAGGGCGGGACCCACTCGCCCCGACCCACTCAACTCGTGGCCAACTCAACTCGCCGCCTGGCGGGTTGAACATTCATAGATCCTGGTTCCCGTCCGCGCGTCGATGCCTTCCAGGCTCACCTCGTAACCCCAAAGGCTGCGGATATGGCGCAGCGTCGCGTCGCGGCTGTTGGGCTCGAGCACGATGCCGTCATTGACCTTGTGCTGCAGGCGCAGATGCCGGTCGCCCAGCAGGTCCACATCGACGACCTGGATGTCCGAGCGGTTGGCGCCGATGTCATAACTGTGGGCGAGGGCAGCGCGGATATTCTCGTAGCCGCGCTCATTGTGGATCGAGGCGACCTTGTAGAAGGATTCGTTGGCCGCATCGGACAAGACGAACATCCGCCATTTGCGGATCAGCGCGGGGCTGAGATATTGGCGTATGAAGGACTCATCGCGGTAATTGGCCCAAGCGTCGAGCAGGACCTCGCGCCAATTGCCGTTGCCCGCGAATTCGGGAAACCAGTCGCGATCTTCTTGCGTCGGTTCGGTCGAGATGCGTTGGATGTCCTGCATCATGTCGAGGCCGAGCGCATAGGGATTGATGCCGGAAAAGCGGGGATCGTCGAAGCCCGGCTGGAACACCACGTTGGAATGGTTGCGCAGGATCTCGAGCATGGCGCCCTCGCTGATCCGACCTCGGTCGAACAGCGCGTTCATCAGGGTGTAATGCACGAAGGTCGCGCAGCCCTCGTTCATCACCTGGGTTTGCCGCTGCGGATAGAAGTATTGTGCGATGACACGCACGATCCTGACGAGTTCACGCTGCCACGGCTCGAGGATCAGGCTGTTCTTCTCCAGGAAATAGAGCAGGTTTTCCTCAGGAAGATTAAGCGACTTCTTCCGTTCGGGCATGCCGTCCTTGGCCTCCTCGGCCCTGTCCCCGCCCTTGGAGGCCGGTAGCGTGCGCCAGAGATCGTTATAGGTGCGTTCCTCATATTCCAGCCGCTCGCGCACCCCTTCGCGCTGTTTTTCCGAGGACAGTTTGGGCGGGCGGCGATATCTGAACACGCCCTGTTCCATCAGCGCGTGGGAAGCGTCGAGAATGGCCTCCACCGCGGCGACGCCATGGCGTTCCTCGCAGCGGGTGATGAAGCCCTTGGCAAAATCGAGATAACCCAGGATCGCGCCGGCATCCGTCCACTGCTGAAAAAGATAGTTGTTCTTGAAGAAGTGATTATGGCCGAGCGCCGCATGAGCCGTCACCAGGGCCTGCAGCGCCATGGTGTTTTCTTCCATCAGATAGACGACGCAAGGATTGGAATTGATGACGATTTCATAGGCGAGCCCGCGGCCACCCTTGCGATACATGAGCTCCTGATGAAGGAAATGCTTGCCGAACGACCAATGCCGGTACATCAGCGGCATCCCAACGGATGAATAGGCATCGAGCATCTGTTGGGACGAGATGATTTCCATCTGCACGGGATAGATGTCGAGGTGGAGTTCCTCGACCGCCAGCGCCTCGATGGCGTCATAGGCCCGAGACAGCGTCTTGAAATTCCAGTCCGAGCCTGAGAACAGCAAGTCGGCGTTGGGCGCATGCTTGGGCGTAGGCTTGGGCATCGACGCTCCTTTTAGCCGCCCTTCGAGGCGGACTGCCTGGTAAAGAGCCGGCGGAAAACCGGGTAGATGTCCGAAGCCTTGGCGATGCGGCTCATCTGGAAGTTCGCCCAGCGCTCGGTGACGGCCGCATAGGCTTGCCAGAGTGAGGTTCCGTTCTCGGTGCCACCGAAAATGTGGCTCTCACGTTCATCGATGATCTCGACATAGGCGAAATACTGGCAAAGGCGCATGATCTCGCCATCAAGCAGTGCGATGCAACGCCCGGAATCGGTGGCGATATTGTCGCCATCCGAGGCCTGGGCGGCATAGATGTTCCATTCATTGGAGGGGTAGCGCTCCTTGATGATGCGCTGCATCTCCTCGAGGGCTGTGGAGACCACAGTGCCCCCGCTCTGCGTCGAGTAGAAGAAGGTTTCCTCGTCGACCTCCTGCGCCTCGTGAGTATGCCGGATGAAGACGATGTCGGTGCGCTCGTAGCGCCGTTTCAGGAAGAGGTGCAGCAGGACGAAGAAACGCTTGGCCAGGTCCTTTTCCCGCTCTCCCATCGAGCCGGACACGTCCATGAGGCAGAACATCACCGCATTGGCGTTCGGTACGGGCTGCGCGTCGAAACGGTTGAAGCGGATGTCGACCGGATCGATATAGGCAATCACCCGGCGCCGGCGCTCCAGGCGGTCGAGCTCCTCACGCAGTTCCGCGATGCGCTGGTCGGCTGCGGCACCTGCCGGGCCGGCTTCCAGCCCTTCCAGCTCCTGGAGGATCGTATCCATCTCCTCCTGTTTCGGACGCTTGAGGGCGATGCGGCGGCCATGGCTGTTGCGCATGGTCCGCCCGACATTGATGTTGGTCGGCGAGCCGCTCACCGCATAACCCGCCCGCCGCGGCTTGACGATCAGGATCTCCTTGAGATTGAGCTTGATCATGTCGGGCAGTTCGAGATCCTCGAAGAAGAGGTCCAGCACCTCCTCGCGGGTGAGCACGAAGCGGAAATCATCCTCCGAGTCGCTCAAGCCGGGAGACGAGCCCGACCCGGCGCCTTGATTGGGCTTGGAGACCCTGTCACCCGGTGCGAACTGCTTGTTGCCAGGCAGGACATGATGGCGGCCGCCGCTGTCCCTCGCCTCGCGGAAGGTCGGCTCGCTCGTGCCGTGCACCGGCATCGAGACAGAATGCTTGGCATCGACATCCGCGATCTTGCCGGTCTTGATCTGGTCGCGAATGCTCTGCTTCAACTCGGCGCGCGCGCGGCGCAGGAAGCGCTGGCGATTGCCCAGGCTCTTGTCCTTGGGATTGAGGCGGCGATCGATAAAGATTGGCATGGGAACACCACCCGGCCGGGATCAACCCGCCTTGTTTACACGCATGTACCAATCCACCAGTCGACGCACCTGGCGCTGGGTGTAGCCGCGCGCCTCCATGCGCTGCACGAACTCCGTATGCCGCTTCTCGGTCACGCTATCCTGCTTGGAGCCGAAGCTGATCACCGGCAAGAGATCCTCGACCTGGCCAAACATCCGCTTTTCAATGACTTCGCGCAGTTTTTCATAGCTGGTCCAGGCCGGGTTGCGGCCATTGTTCCTGGCCCGGGCGCGCAGGGTGAATTTCACCACCTCGTTACGGAAATCCTTGGGATTGGCGATGCCGGCCGGTTTTTCGATCTGGGACAGTTCCTTGTCGAGCACCTCGCGGTTGAGGACCTGGCCGGTATCGGGATCCTTGTAGTCCTGATCCTCCACCCAGGCATCGGCATAGGCGATGTAGCGGTCGAACAGGTTCTGGCCATATTCTGAGTAGGATTCGAGATAGGCCTTCTGGATCTCGTGCCCGATGAACTCGGCGTAGCGGCTTGCCAGCTCCGATTTGATGAAATCGAGATAGGCGGTTTCCGTTTCCTTCGCGAACTGCTCGCGCTTGATTGCCTCTTCCAGGATGTACATCAGATGCACGGGATCGGCGGCCAGTTCCTGGGTGTCGTAATTGAAGGTCTGCGACAGGATCTTGAAGGCAAAGCGCGTGCTGACGCCGGTCATGCCTTCATCGACGCCGGCGGCATCGCGATATTCCTGCACGGCCTTCGCCTTGGGATCCAGTTCCTTCAGGTTTTCGCCGTCGTAGATACGCATTTTCGTATAGAGCGGCGAATTGTCGAACTCGGCCAACCGGGTCGACACCGAGAAGCGGCTGAGAAGGTCGAGCACTTCCGGCGCGCAAGGGCTGCTGGCCAGTTCGCTCTCGCGCAGAAGCTTCTCGTAGATCTGCCTTTCCTCGGTGACACGCAGGCAATAGGGCACCTTGACCACCAGGATGCGGTCGAGGAAGGCTTCGTTGTTCTTGTTGCTCTTGAACTGCAGCCATTCCGACTCGTTGGAATGGGCCACGACGATACCCTGATAGGGGAAGGCGCCGAAATTCTCGGTGCCGTTATAGCTGCCTTCCTGCGTTGCGGTCAGCAGGGGATGCAGAACCTTGATCGGCGCCTTGAACATCTCGACGAATTCGAGCAGCCCCTGGGTCGTGCGGTTGAGCCCGCCGCTGTAGGAATAGGCATCCGGGTCCGACTGGCTGAAATGTTCGAGCTGGCGGATATCCACCTTGCCGACCAGGGCCGAGACGTCCTGATTGTTCTCATCGCCCGGCTCGGTCTTGGCAATGCCGATCTGGCGCAGCCGCGAAGGCACGAGCTTGACGACGCTGAATTTGGAGATGTCGCCCGACAACTCATCGAGGCGCTTGGTTGCCCATGGAGAGATCAGGCCGTTCAGACGCCGCCGTGCAATACCGTATTTGTCTTCCAGCAGATCGCCCATCCGGTCCGGATTGAAGAGACCCAGCGGCGATTCAAAAACCGGGCTTATCTTACCGCCGACCTTGAGCGTGTAGATTGGACGCTCCTCCATCAACTTCTTCAGCCGTTCCGCCAGGGAAGACTTGCCGCCACCGACAGGGCCGAGGAGGTAGAGGATCTGCTTGCGCTCTTCCAGTCCCTGAGAGGCATAGCGGAAATAGCCGACCAGACGCTCGATCGTATCTTCCATGCCATAGAAATCGGCGAAGGCCGGATAGGTCTTGACCGTGCGGTTGGCAAAAATCCGTCCGAGGCGCTCGTCCTTGCTGGTGTCGAGCAGCTTCGGCTTGCCGATCGCGTCGATCATCCGCTCGGCCGCGGAGGCATACATCGATTGGTCCTCGCGGCACGCGAGCAAATATTGCTGGAGGCTCATCTCCTCCTGGGCCGCGTTGGTATAAAGTTCCGCAAACAGGTCGAAAACGTCGCTGTTTCTCTCAGTCATGGCAGCCTCCCATGGTGGCTGATCGGGTTGACTGCGCCCTTGCTCACTCAACTGCAGGAAACCCGTAGAGTTCCGAGTGACTCACAAAGAACATCCGCTAAGATTGCGGCATATTATGGTAGTCTGGTGCCGGTAAGTATTTTTATCCAGAGTGCGATCGAAAAATTAATGTTCGTCGCCCGGCCACCTCACGCTTGTGGCTCTAGCCGCAAGTATGAATCGGCTGATCAACAGGGATCAATCTAACGCATCATCGTTGATTCGTCCGTGTGCATGCGCACCATTCACAGCCAAATCCGGTATCGAGCGGCGGGCAATTAGAGCGAATGCTGCACTGCAGCCAACATGCCGCGGCAAAGCGACGCGACCGGAGCCGGAGACTGTCTTCGCGGGGCTGAGGTCAACGATAGCTGGCAAAGACCTGGGTGGTGCCATCCTTGCGCAGCAGCAGGACGTCGTATGGCTCGGCATCGGCGCTGCCTTCTCCCATGCCGGGCGAACCGACAGGCATGTCGGGCACCGCCAGCCCAACCGCGTCGGGGCGTTCGGAGAGCAGGCGTGCAATCTCGCGGGCTGGAACATGGCCTTCGACGACATAGCCGCCGATCAAGCCGGTATGGCAGGAGGCAAGATCCTGTCGCACCCCCAGCTGCAGCTTGCGCTGCTGCAGTTCGCTCGACGGGAGTTTCCGGACATCCGTCGTATAGCCTTCTCCCTGCAGATGGCGGGCCCACCCGATGCAGCAACTGCAGCCCTCGGTGGTGAGGATCTCGATCACGGGACCGGTGGCATGGGCGAGGCCGGGCAGAGAAACCAGTATCGCAATCGAAAGGCTTCGCAGAGGTCTCAGAACATATTTTCTCTTCATGTTCATGCCTTTGCCTCGATAATTCGACGTAGTTTCTGAAGCTTGGTCTCGCGCGGTTCATGCATGTCGAGCATGCTGGCAAACTTGCCGTCGGCACCCATAACATAGACGCCGGCGGTATGATCCATGCTGTACTCGCCGCCTTCGATCGGCACCTTGCGGGCATAGGCCGCGAAGGCCTTTACCACTGCATCCGTTTCCGTCCGACTGCCGCGCAAGGCCAGGATGCGTTCATCGAACGAGGTCATGTATTGCGCCAGCAGGTCCTGGCTGTCCCGTTCCGGATCGACGGTGATGAACAGGACGTTGAAGGCCCCGGCGGCAGGGCCGAGGGCACTCATCAGTTCGGTGAGATCGGACAGCGTGGTCGGGCAGACGTCCGGGCAATGGGTGAAGCCGAAAAAGGCGAGATAGGGCTTGCCGGCCAGCCGGGCATTGTCGATCACCTCTCCCTTGTGCGAGGTGAGCCGCAAGGGTCCACCCACCGCCGCCATGTCGATGACGGGCTTTTCGAGCGCAGACTGCTTAGGTTCGCCTTTCCATGCGTCCGGCAGCAGGGCATTCGCCCCGAGCAGAAGAGCGGCGACTGCGATCACGCTCCAGGCAGCGACGCGGATGACTTTCAGGGCGATCATTGTGCCGGTTCCTTACGCGGGCGTTGCCCTGCCAATTCCAATACCAATTTCTGTCGTCTCATTCGCTTTGGTGCGTCCTGGGCCGCCGCCTCGAAGGCAAGGAGCGTATCGGCGACCTCGGCCCTGAACCAGGACGAAGCCGGATCCTGATCGAGGCGGGCTGACCACACCATCGAAACCGCCGGCAACGTGAGATCGAGGGGAGCAGGGCCTGCCGTCAGGCCGAAGCGCGGTCCGTAAAGCTGTGCCATGCGGGTAGGGATCGTGGTGATCATCGGCGAGGCGGCGACGGTCGCCAGGACGCTCAGAAACTCGGACGATGCCGACACCACGTTGAGCCTGGCGTCGATGGCATCGAGGGCGGCCTCTAGACAGCCTTGCAGGCTGTCGGTCAGCGTGACCAGCGCATGCGGCAGCGCCAGATAATCGGCCAGGCTGATCGGCAGGTCGATATCGAGTCGGTCGGGATTGAAGACGCAACTCAAGGCCTGCTCGAACAGGAATTGTGCCTTGTGGCGCTGCGCAACGGCCTGGAAACAGCCGACGGCCAGGTCCAGCGTGCCTTCATCCAGCAGGCGATGAACCTCGTCGCTTCCCGTCTGCCGGCTGAGCAGCCTCAGGCCGGGTGCGGATCTGCGCAGGCGGGCCGTGAGCTCGGGTATCAGCAACAGCTCCACCTCGCTGGAGAAGCCGAGGCGGAATGTGCGCTCCTCCGTCGCCGGCTCGAAGGTGGAGGGCGCATGGAGAGCGGCTTGAATCTGCGCAAGGGCCACGCGAACCGGGTCGGCCAGGGCGAAGGCATAGGCGGTGGGCTGCATCACGGTGCCGACGCGGACGAAGAGTTCGTCCAGCAACAGCACGCGCAGGGTCGACAGGCTGTGGCTCATCGCCGGCTGCCCGACCTTGAGGCGGGTCGCCGCGCGCGTGACGCTGCGCTCCTGCATCAAGGCGTCGAAAGCCACCAAGAGGTTGAGATCGAAGGAACGAAGATCGAAATGGTTAATGTGCGACATGAGCCGTATCGATTTCTAATATGACATCGATAGCGCTAAATCCTGCATCGGACAATGCCGTCCTTCGAGGCGGCAGATGTGGAGCAGGATATGGAACAGGACACGGAACAAGCCCTCGGATCCTATCGGGTCGGCGCAGCCACCATCACCAAGATTCCGGAGTTGGCCCTCGAGGGGATCGATGCCGCTCTTCTCTATCCCGAGTACGATTCCGAGGCGGGAGCCGAGGAAGTGCGAAAGCTGGGCCCGGGATCGGTCGACCGGCAGACGGGGCTGTTGCGCCAGAGCGTTCACGCCTGGCTGGTCACCACCCCCGATCGGATCATCCTCGTCGATACGGCTTCCGGCAACGACAAGGAACGCCCCGGCCTGGCAGTGCTGCATCATCTCAATGAGCCGTTCCTCGAGCGATTGAGTGCGGCCGGCGTTGCTCCGGGTGACGTCGATCTGGTGCTGCTGACCCACATCCATGCGGACCATGCGGGATGGAATACGAGCAAGCTCGGAGAGCGATGGATCCCCACCTTTCCGAACGCCCGTTACGTCTTTTCCGCCCGCGAGCGCGCTTATAACGCGGCGCTCGCGGTGGCGACTAGCTCGGATGCAGCGATCCGGGCCGAAGCAAGCCTGGGGCCCATGGCTCGCCTGCCGCTTCCGGGCGTGTTCGAAGACAGCGTGGTTCCCATCCTCGAAGCAGGGCTTGCCCGTGAAATCGTGGTGGATGGTTCGGAAGTGGAGGAGGGCTTCTCCTTCTTTCCCAGCCCAGGGCACAGCATCGACCATGCTTCGATCGGCTTTCGCTCGGAAGGCGAATACGCCCTGTTCTGGGGCGATGTGCTGCATCACCCCCTCCAGGTCGCCAGACCGGATTGGAACTCGACCTATTGCGAATTCCCGCAGGCGGCCACGGCGTCACGCCAGTGGGCGCTGAACCATGCCGCCGAGACCGGCGCCCTCGTGCTGACCACGCATTTCGCCGAGACCTCAGCGGGCCGAGTCCGTCGTGACGGCAGCGCCTTCAGCTGGCAATTCGTCTGATAAGGAACCTGTCATGACTTCAGCCGATACCCTGTCGATGCCGCGCATCATTGCCCGGACCCTGCTGATCGCAAGTGATACGCCGGGCATCCAGTTGCAACTCCTCAACAAGCGACCGGACGGTGTGAGCACGTTCAGGTCCGAGCGCACTTTGGTGATGATGCATGGCGCCACCTTTCCCTCCGCGAGCCTGTTCGATGTGCCGGTAGGCGAGGGCTCGTTCATGGATGTGCTGGCCCGCGCCGGATACGATGTCTGGGCTGTCGACGCCCGGGGCTATGGCGGCTCCACCCGTTTGCCCGAGATGGAACGACCGCCCGAGGACGGCGTTCCCCTGACGCTGGCCCATACGGCAGTCCGGGACCTCGCCGCCGCGGTCGACTTCATCCGTAGCGAGCGCGGCATAGCGCGGCTCGGTTTGCTCGGCATGTCCTGGGGGGCGACGGTGGCCGGCATTCTTGCCAGCCAGCCGGATGCGCCGGTCGAGAAACTCGTGCTGGTGACGCCCCTCTGGCTCTCGGAAAAGCCGCTGCGCATCGATGCGGGAGGGCCGCTCGGAGCCTATCGCCTGGTGAGCCCGAGAGCTTTCGAGGCGGCATGGAAAAGCCCGGCACCGGAAGAGGCGAGAGGGACATTGATACCCGAGGGCTGGTTCGAAACCTGGGAGAAGGAGACGCTCGCGACCGATATGGGCTCGCCCATGCCCGGCACGATCAGGGCGCCCTCCGGTGCCGTGCAGGACGTGCGCGAGCATTGGACCGCTGGCAGGCCGCTCTACGACCCCTCGGACATAGGCTGTCCGGTGTTGCTGGTCGGTGCGGAGTGGGACATCGATGTCCGGTTCGACATGGCGCATGATCTGTTCGGCCGCCTCACCAAGTCGCCCTACAAGCGCTTCGTCGAGATCGGGCAGGCGACGCATATGGTGCTCATGGAAAAGAACCGGGGGCAGGCCTTCGATGCGGTGATCGGCTTCCTTAATGAAGGTTTCATGCGGGGCGATTACTTGGCTCGGTAGCAGGCGGGCATTGGCGCGAGCTTGGCCTGCTCTGGTTTACGGGTCGGGTCGCCGAGATCGGCGGGCCCAAGGAGGCGAAAGCATGAGGGCGAGTGCGACCGGCTGGCGCAGAACCGGGATGACTCTCGCCATCCTCGCCACACTGGCCGGCCTGGTCCTGTTTTTCTTTCTCTCGCGCTTTCTCGATCCCGATGCCCTCTGGAAAATCGTCAACGGGCAATGCGTGCCGGAACAACAGCAGCAGGCCGAGCGCCGGCATTGCGCCGAGGTCGACATCAGCAAGGGTGTGGATCGCGGTTTCGCCGTCCTCAAGGACAATGCCCCGACAAAACCCTACAATTATCTGCTCATTCCGACGAAACGCATCACCGGGATCGAGGATGCGACCCTCCTGGCGCCCGGTGCCGAAAACTATTTCGAGCATGCCTGGGCCGCGCGGTCCTATCCCGGCGCAATCCTCAAGCGCGACCTGGATTGGAATATGGTCGCGCTTGCCGTGAATTCGGCGAAGGACAGATCCCAGAACCAGCTTCATATCCATGTCAGCTGTGTCAGGGCGGGCATTCGCAACGCCCTGAAGGACAATGAGGCGAAGCTTTCGGAAGGCTGGGTGCCCCTGAAGCCGACAGCGTCCGATCCTTCTTATCTCGTTTTCAGGCTGAAGCGGGACAACCTCTCCGGCTTCAATCCATTCCAGGCGGTTGCCGACGGCATTCTCGAAGCCAGGGCCGCGATGGGCTTTCAGACCATCGTGGTGGTCGGTGCGGTCTTCAGGGATGGAAGCAGAGGCTTCTACATCCTCAGCCGCCGTCGGGAGGATGGTGCGCCGGCTCATGGCGAGGACCTGATCGACCCGACTTGTCAATTGGTGAAGCAGGCGCAATAGGGTCGCTCGAGGGCGCTGCACAAGACGGGCCCAAGCTCTATGTCGAAATGAGTTTCGCCCTTATGGAAGCCGACCAGGGCATCCTTGGTTCCGTCTCGATGGCGCGTGACGTCACAGAGGGGATCGAACGGGAACGGCAGGCGCGGCCCGATAGAGAGGTTTCAGGCGCCTGGAGCCACCAAATCCAGGACATGGCACTCAATCGACGATGCCGTCCCTGCCTTCGATCGCCATGAGCGTCGCGGTCAGCACGGCGGTCAGCCGTTCCTTGCCCTCGCTCTGCGCAAAGACTTCGGCCTGTGCAAGCGTCAGCGTGCGCCCGGCCTTGACCACCTTGCCGCGCGCCACGATACGCTCGCCCGCCGCCGGGGCCAGGAGATTGATCTTGAACTCGACCGTCAGCACGCCCTGGTCCATCGGCATCAGGCTGAGGGCAGCATAGCCTGCCGCGCTATCGGCAATGGCGCTCACGGCTCCGGCGTGAACGAAGCCATGTTGTTGAGACACCGCGCTGCTGGGCACGAGAGCGATCTCGACCCGGCCCGGCAACACGCCGGCCAGCGTTGCCCCGAGCGTATCCATAAGGCCTTGCTTTGCGAAGCTGGCCCGAATGCGGGCTTCGACCCGCGGGATTTCCAGTTCCGTCACCTAGCCTCCATTCGGATAGTGCTCGATGGGGCATTATCCATGATGCGTCTCGCTGGCACCACATTATTTGAAACTCAGCCGCTGATGCCTCGATGAAGTCGTACAAGAACATGCTTCCGGCCTACCGAAAATCCTGATCGGAAAACGTCTTGCATTCTACGTTGGATGGGCCGGCCAGGATAATAAGACGCATTGAAGTTACTGGGCTTTCTTGAGATAATGATGCCAGTGCAAAGAACGCCTGCCGAGGATGTTCTCAAGCAAGGCACGGTTGTCCTCGCGGGCGTTTGAGCAA
Organism: Labrys sp. KB_33_2; assembly: GCF_052114505.1. Classification (NCBI taxonomy): domain Bacteria; kingdom Pseudomonadati; phylum Pseudomonadota; class Alphaproteobacteria; order Hyphomicrobiales; family Xanthobacteraceae; genus Labrys; species Labrys sp. KB_33_2. Next base: position 297,705 of record NZ_JBFREW010000002.1, read on the forward strand.
AGCTCATGGCCTTGAGAGGAGGCGCATTATGGCAACGTTCAACGTCATGGGGCCCTTGGGGCTTTTGCAACACCGACGCTGGGAGGACATCGCCTTGATGATCCTCGGCGTCGCGATCGCCATCTCTCCCCTATGGTTCGGTAGCACCGAAAAGCCCACCGTGATGCTGGTCACGGCCCTGGTGGGCGCGGCCGTCGTGGTGCTTGCCGGGCTGGAGGTGGTGTTCCTGCGGCGCTGGGAGGAAATCTTGTTGCTCGCCTGCGGTCTGTGGCTGGCAATACAGCCATTGGTGTTCGCCTATGGTTCACCGCTGCGCAACTGGCACATCGTGCTTGGGGCGCTCGTGGCCATACTCGCGATCCTGGAACTCTGGCAGGATCGCAATCGCGATATGGCGGCGTAGGTTGCGTCGGCAGCGCGATAGGGCCGGGTCTCTTGTGGGCCCCGGCCTGTTCACACGAGTGTCCTCGACCAAACCCGGATTATGCTCGGGCGCTCTTGCCGCGACTAAGGGGCTCCAAGGATCAACTACGAGGCGTGGGACCCGGCAGGTGAAAGCAGCAAATCGGACAGGCTCTGGTCGTGGCGCAGTCTCAACAGATCGGCCGCATCGCGTACCACTTTCGAGATTTCCAGGAGTTGTTTGACGAGGGGGCTGGTCTTGCGCCAGATCATGCCGATGGTGCGCGAGGGTTGGGGATCTGCGAAACGGGCGATGGAGACATGCGCCGAGCGTGTTTCCATCGGCACTGCCATTTCCGGGATCAAGGTGACCCCGATACCGGCCCCGACCATTTGAACAAGTGTCGACAAGGAACTGCCGTCCAGCAATTCGCGCGTCCGCAGGGATGGGGCATTGCAGAAGGCGAGCGCCTGATCGCGGAAGCAGTGACCCTCTTCCAGCAAGAGCAGCCGCATCTCGCTGAGCATTTCCCGGTCCGGCACCGGCTTTCCCTCGTCCTCACTCGGCCTCACCAGCACGAAGCTTTCGGTGAACAACGCGACCTCGTTGAAGGACGGCTCCGATACCGGCAAAGCGACGATGGCGGTATCGAGACGCCCGTCGATGAGTTCCTGAATCAGTCGGGGCGTCACAGTCTCGCGCACATGGATGTCCAGGCCCTCATGCGAGCGGGCGAGATTGCCGACGAGGGTCGGCAGCAGATAGGGAGCAACCGTCGGGATGATGCCAATGCGCAGCGGCCCGACCAGTTGGTCCTGCCAGGCTTGGGCCAGGTCTCCCAACGCCTCGACTGCGCGCAGAATGTCGCGGGCCCGTGTGGCGAACTCGTTGCCGAAGCTGGTGAGCCTGATCTGGCGCGCGCCTCTTTCGAACAGCGCCAGGCCCAGGCCTTCCTCTAATTCCTTGATCTGCATCGACAAAGCGGGCTGGGAGATCGCGCACGCATCGGCCGCCCGGCCGAAATGGCTATGCCGGACCAGTGCCTCGACATAGCGCAACTGCCGGAGCGTCAGATTTTTCATAAGCTGACCTTATCGCAATAATCGGAAAAGCTGACTTAAACTGATGAGAGAACTCTAGTAAAGCTCTAAACGGGGGCGATGAGGCGAGTCGGATGTGACCCAGATTCCGCGTTGTGATCCCCGAGACATGCCGCCTCGAAGGCGCACAGAATTCGGGTGGCTGCGATTAATGTCGTTTGCAGGGTGTTCTATTGCGGTCAAGCAGTTGGCGAGAAGCCATACCGCGTTCGTGAGCCACTCTCTCATGGGCCACTTTGTCATGGACCATGACACGCAATTGTCTTTCTGAGACGCGATAGTTCCTGGCCAAAGTCCTTGGCCAAGCAAATTTCATCAACAAGAACCATTGGAGACGATCATGGACGGAAGCGATACGCCGACCCCCGGCAAGTGCCCTGTTGCGCATGGGGCTCGTCCCGGCTTTGAGGTTCGCTCGAACCGAGACTGGTGGCCGAACCAACTGAACCTGAAGATCCTGCACCAGCATTCTGCCCTGTCCAATCCGATGGGCAAGGCGTTCGACTATGCTGAAGAGTTCAAGAAGCTCGACCTTGCCGCGCTGAAGCAGGACCTGTTCGCGCTGATGACGGATTCGCAGGACTGGTGGCCGGCCGATTTCGGCCATTATGGTCCGCTGTTCATCCGCATGGCCTGGCACAGTGCCGGCACCTACCGCACCGGCGACGGGCGCGGCGGCGCCTCCTCGGGCACGCAGCGCTTCGCCCCCCTCAATTCGTGGCCGGACAACGTCAATCTCGACAAGGCCCGCCGCCTGCTCTGGCCGATCAAACGCAAATACGGCAACCAGATCTCCTGGGCCGATCTGATGGTCCTGACCGGCAATTGCGCCCTGGAATCGATGGGCTTCAAGACCTTCGGCTTTGCCGGCGGCCGCGAGGATGTGTGGGAGCCCGAAGAGGACATCTACTGGGGCACCGAGAACGTCTGGCTCGACGACAAGCGCTACACCGGCGACCGCAATCTGGAGAACCCGCTCGCCGCCGTGCAGATGGGCCTGATCTACGTCAATCCGGAAGGGCCGAACGGCAATCCCGATCCTCTGGCGGCGGCCCGCGACATCCGCGAGACATTCGCCCGCATGGCGATGAACGACGAGGAGACGGTGGCGCTGATCGCGGGCGGCCATACCTTCGGCAAGACCCATGGTGCCGGCGATGCGGCCAATGTCGGTCCCGAGCCCGAGGCGGCCGGCATCGAGCTGCAGGGCCTGGGCTGGCACAACAAGTTCGGCACGGGCAAGGGGGGCGATGCCATCGGCTCGGGCCTTGAGGTGACCTGGACCTCGACGCCGACCAAATGGAGCAACAACTTCTTCTGGAACCTGTTCGGCTATGACTGGGAGCTGACCAAGAGCCCGGCGGGTGCCCATCAGTGGCAGCCCAAGCACGGGGCGGGTGCCGGCTCGGTGCCGGATGCGCATGACCGCTCCAGGCGCCATGCCCCCTCCATGCTGACCACCGACCTGGCGCTGCGTGTCGACCCGGCCTATGAGAAGATCTCCCGGCATTTCTTCGAGAACCCGGAAGCCTTCGCCGACGCCTTTGCCCGGGCCTGGTTCAAGCTGACCCATCGCGACATGGGCCCGCGCGCCCGCTATCTCGGCCCGGAGGTTCCGGCCGAGGAGCTGATCTGGCAGGATCCGCTGCCGGCTGTCGACCATGCCCTGATCGACGAGAAGGACGTGGCCGATCTCAAGGCCAGGATTCTGGCTTCGGGCCTGTCGATTTCCGAACTCACCGCCACGGCCTGGGCCTCGGCCTCGACCTTCCGCGGCTCCGACAAGCGCGGCGGCGCCAATGGCGCGCGCATCCGTCTCGCCCCGCAGAAGGACTGGGAGGCCAACCAGCCGGCGCAGCTGGCCAAGGTGCTCGCCACGCTGGAGGAGATCCAGCAGGGCTTCAATGCGGCGCAGGCCGGCGGCAAGAAGGTCTCGCTCGCCGACCTGATCGTGCTGGGTGGCAATGCCGCGGTCGAGCAGGCGGCCAAGCAGGCCGGCCATGAGGTGACGGTGCCCTTCGCACCGGGCCGCACCGATGCGAGCCAGGAGCAGACCGATGTGGAATCCTTCGCCGTGCTCGAGCCGGTGGCGGATGGCTTCCGCAACTATCTGAAGACGGACTACAGCGTGCCGGCCGAAGGGCTGTTGGTCGACAAGGCCCAGCTCTTGGGCCTGACGGCGCCGGAACTCACCGTGCTGGTCGGGGGCCTGCGCGTGCTCGACGCCAATGCCGGTGGTAGCAAGCATGGCGTGCTGACCGACCGGCCAGGGGCGCTGACCACCGACTTCTTCGTCAACCTGCTCGACATGGGCACGGCCTGGAAGGCGACCTCGCCGGCCGAGGACGTGTTCGAGGGCCGCGACCGCACCACGGGCGAGGTGAAGTGGACCGGCACCCGCGCCGACCTGGTGTTCGGCTCCAACTCCCAGCTGCGGGCGCTGGCCGAGGTCTATGCCAGCCAGGATGCCAACGCCAAGTTCGTCACCGACTTCGTCGCCGCCTGGACAAAGGTCATGAACGCGGATCGCTTCGATCTGGCGTGATCACCGTGAAGGTTGCCTGGCTCCGTCGGGAGCCGGGCACAGCATGGAAAGCCACCCTCACAAAGGGTGGCTTTTCGCGTTCAGGGCAGGCTTTCTGGTTGCCGATGCTGCCGATATGCTCCAGTGGCGAATGAAGCGCGGTGCGAGGATTGCAGATGCCGATGTCCGATTTTCTCAAGGACCTGCTGGCGCGGTTCCCGCTCGAGCTCGGCTGCGGGGAGGTGGGAACCCTCAGCGAGTCGGCCCTGGATCATCTCGACTGGCGCGTGCGGGAAGCTGCCGCAGCGGGAGCCTTGCGCAGCCTGGAGACGGGAACCGGCCATACCACGCTTCTGCTCGCCCGCTACGCCAGATGGCACAGCGTCTATGCCGGCGGCGGGCAGGCCACATTGCCGGCGGGCAGAGGCTTCACGGCGGAAAACATCACCTGGATCGACGGCCCGGTTGCCAGAGCCATGCTGGTGCAGCCGCCGCAGGAGGAAGTCGACATCGCCGTTCTCGGCGGCGCCGACGGCTATCCGGCGGCCGATCTTGCCTTCGCCGCCATCCGCGAGCGGCTGAAGCCGGGCGCCTTGCTGGTAATCTCGGACATCCGCATCCCCAGCGTCCATCAACTCTATCGCTTTCTTCTGACAGACGACGCCTTCCAACTCGACAAGGTGGCCGTTACCACCGCCTTCTTCGATTACCGGTCGGGAGCCGAGGCGAAGGGGCTCGCCGCAACCTGGTGGCAGCAGCGCTATAACGCCCAGCTCTTTCCGGCCTTCGCGACGGGGGAGTTGGAGGTTGGAGCGAGCCTGCCCGTGCGCCTGGCCTTCGATGCCGTGCTGCATCGCCGCTCGCCCCACCTCCTGCGCGGCTTTGCCCTGGAGGATGGCCGTCCGGTCAGCGAGGGTCGCGAATCCCATCTCACCTTGAAGTTCGCCGAGCCACAAACGGGAAGGCGGCGGGTCGTCATCGAGCTCGAGCCGATGGCGGTCTCAGCGCGGCGGCAGGCAGGGCTTGCGCCGGGTGTCACGATCCGCGTCGGGTCCTGGGAGGCTGCCTCGATCCGGTTCGAGGATGACCGGCGTCTTGCGGTCGCGTTCAGCCTGGATCCGAAGGCGGAGGACCGGCTCGACCTCGTCTTCCAGCACGAGGGCCTGCCCATGGCCGACAGGAGCCTGAACGGGCGGCAATGCAATTTCCGCCTGCACGCTCTCGAGGTTTCCGCCGAGCGGGCGGATGCACCGGTCAATCTCGTGCAGCGGGTCGACGGCTCCGTGATGTCGTTCGATCAGGCTGGCCGGCGCTTTTCCTTTTTCGTCGATGATCTCGGCGATTCCGTGCAGAACTTTCATGTCCACGGCCGCTTCTACGAGCTCGATGATCTCGAAGCGCTGCGAAGCTTGGTTGGCAGCAAACCACGTATCCTGGAAGTCGGCGCGCATGTCGGCAACCACACGGTCTATTTTTCCCATTTCTTCGACGCCGCCATCGTCGTGCCTGTGGAACCCAATCCACGCTCCCAGGCGATCCTGCGCCTCAATTGTCAGCTCAACCATTGCCGGAATGTCGATCTCAGCCGCGTCGATCATGCGCTCGGAGCGAAGGCCGGGCGGGGCAGGGTGGTCGCGGTGGCGGACCACAATTCGGGCGGAGCAATGGTCGAGCCCGGGAATACCGGCCCTCTTGTGATTGTCAGGGGTGACGACCTTTTCGCGAGTGAGGATTTCGACCTCGTCAAGGTCGATGTCGAAGGCATGGAGTTGGAGGTCCTCGGCGGTCTCGACGGCCTGATCGACCGCTGCCGCCCCCTGCTGTTCATCGAAGTTCGGGACGACCATGAAACGACCCTGGAGCGCCTGCTCGCCTCCTGGCATTATCGGATCATGCGGCGAAGCCGGATGTATGAAGGGCTGACGAACGTCGTTGCGCGCTTCGAAAAGGAGGCGGAAGCCTCCCCGCTGCGACGTTTCGGCTGGGTGTTTCGCCGTTGATCCCGCCATTCTTTCTCGTCGTCCCTCTATGATTGAGGGGATGAACGCGTGGCGGCAAGAAATTCTCCTAAAATACTGTAATGAATTACTGTAATTATTTGAAAACATTGACTATTTAATAAAATTTTTGTAATGAGACATGATGCGGAGCCATTGGTGTGGCTGGCCACGAGTAGGCGCGGCCACAGTCTTGCACCATCCGGGCGGCCAGTCTTTTCACCACCCGAACGAACAGGATTTCTACCCGTCCGGGCGTTCCCAACCGCGGCAAAACGCGATCTGCTAAGCCAACCAAAAATCCCCAGGACGAAGCATTCGGGGGAACAGGCAAGAGGCCGGTGTCGGGCTGCCTGCGGGATCATGGATAGATGACGGGGGACGCCTTGGATGGATGAGAGCAGGCCACTCAGTTTCCGCGAGGACGTGCGCAGCCTGCTGTTCAGGCTGCTCCTTTCTGTCGTCAGTGAACGCGAGCCTTCTCTGGCCGCGGTGCTGGCCGGCACCGAGCCTCTGGATAGGCTCGACAAGAAGCAGCGCATCTGCGCGCTGCAGGCGACCGGAATCTGGTTCCAGCTCGTCGCCATTGCCAACGAACTCCTCGCCGTGCGCGCTCGGCGCGAGCTCGAACAGATCGGCGGCGCCGACGAAATCGTTGGCTCCTTTTCCAACGTGCTGGGTGAGATCGCCGCCGCCGGCTATCCGGCCGAGGAAGTGCAGGCGGCGCTCGACCAATTGTGGGTCGGGCCGACCATGACGGCACACCCGACCGAAGCCAAGCGGGTCACCGTTCTCGAGATCCACCGGCGCATCTATCGCAAGCTCACCGAGCTGGAACAGCATCGCTGGGCGCCGCGCGAGCGCGAGCAGCACGTCAACGACCTCGCTAGCGAGATCGAGCTGCTGTGGATGTCGGGCGAATTGCGGCTCGAACGGCCATCGGTCGAGCGCGAAATCGCCTGGGGCCTCCACTTCTTCCGCGAGGTCATCTTCGAGGCGACGCCCCGGATCTACGAGACGGCCAAGGAGGCACTGGGGCGCCACTACCCGGAATATGACCTCAAGGTGCCCTCCTTCCTGCATTTCGCCTCCTGGATCGGCGGCGACCGCGACGGCAATCCCAATGTCACGGCCAAGACCACGGCCTATGCACTCGATGCTTGCCGCCAGGCCGTCATCGGCTGGTATATTCAGCAGGTGCGCCGCCTGGTGACCTTGCTCAGCGTCAGCGCCAACGTCGTCGACATTCCCGAGGATTTCGGCCAGGCCCTGGCGCGCCTCCTGAGCTCGACGGGCACGGCATCGGCCGTGACGGCACGCAATCCCGGGGAGCCCCTGCGCCAGTTCGCGGCGGGCATGCTGGAGCGTCTGCGCGCCCTGCGCAGCGAGTCTCTCGCCGAGCCCTATGCCCGGGCGGATGCCTTCAACGCCGATCTCGGCGATCTCGAAAACGTCCTCATCAAGCTTGGCGGCTCGCTGACGGCGCGGCGCCTCATTCGCCCCCTGCGCCAGCAGGTCGAGAGTTTCGGCTTCCGCACCGTCTCGCTCGACATCCGCCAGAATTCCACGGTCGTCAATCGCGTGCTGGCCGAGTTATTCGGCCAGATCGCGGCAGACGAGGTGCTGCAGCCAGAAACCGGGCAATGGAGCACTCGCCTGCGTTCCGAGCTGCAATCAGGCAGGAGACCAACGCTTGATCGGGCAGCCTTGTCCGACGAAGCCCGGGAATTGCTCGACCTCTTCGACGTCATCCGCGACGCGTCGGTGGATCCGAGCACAGGCGCCATCGGTGCCTTCATCCTGTCGATGACACGCTCCTGCGACGACCTACTCGCTGTCTATCTGCTCGCCCAATATAGCGGCCTGGCCACGGCCGCCGACGGCAGCGGCACCATCAACCTGCGCGTGGTGCCGTTGTTCGAGACCATCGCGGATCTGCGCACTGCCCCCGACATTCTCGACCAATTGTTCGGGATTTCGATCGTGCGCCGATCGGTGCGCGAATTCGCCAACCGCCAGGAAGTCATGCTCGGCTATTCCGACAGCAACAAGGATGGCGGCTTCCTCGCTTCCAACTGGGAGCTGAGCAAGGCCCAGCGGCGCATCGCTGCGCTGGGTCTCAAGCGCAAGGTCAAGATCAGCTTCTTCCATGGCCGCGGCGGCTCGGTCAGCCGTGGCGGGGCGCCCACCGGCCGCGCCATCGCGGCCCAGCCGGCCGGCACCATCGACGGGGTCATGCGTGTGACCGAGCAGGGCGAGGTGGTGTCGTCGAAATTCGCCAATCGTGGTACCGGCCTCTACCAGCTCGAGATCCTGGCCGCGAGCGTGTTCGCCCACTCTGTCAAGTCGCGTAACGAGAGCGAGCTCAAGGACATCCCCGAGTTCAACGAGGCCCTGGAAGCGCTCACCGGCATGTCGCAGGCTAGCTATTCCGGCCTGATCCGCGAGCCCGGCTTCATCGACTATTTCAACCAGGCCAGCCCGGTCGAGGAATTGTCGCTGCTCAAGATCGGATCGCGCCCGGCGCGGCGCTTCGGCGCCCGCGACATCTCGGATCTGCGCGCCATTCCCTGGGTCTTCGCCTGGAGCCAGAACCGGCACCTGATCACCAATTGGTATGGCATCGGCAGCGCGCTCAACTCCTTCGTGGGCGTTCGCGGCGATGCCGGCCTCGACCTCCTGCGTCAGATGTTCGAACGCTCGCGCTTCTTCCGGCTCGTCGTCGACGAAGTGGACAAGGGGCTCTACCAGACCGACATGGAGATCGGGCACCTCTATGCCTCGCTGGTGCAGGACAACGAGGTGGGTGAACGCATCTATCGCAAGATCGCGGCCGAATATGACCTGACCCGCAAGATGATAGGCGAGGTCAATGGCGGACTGGCCCTTTCGGAGCGATTTCCCTCTTTCAAACGCCATTTCGACCAGATCCGCCCGCAGATGGATGCGATCCACCGCCTGCAGGTTCAGCTTTTACGGGAAGTCCGTACCCAGGACGGCAAGTCCGCCAGCCCCAAGCGGGCGGTCAATGCCCTGCTGCTTTCGATCAACTGCATCTCGGCCGGGCTCGGTTGGACCGGCTGACGATGGTCATATCAGCGCCTCCGGGCGTCACAAGGGAGAGTTTCATGGATAGCCCAGTCAGATCCGGCAGCACCGATACCGGCCATTTCTTTCGCGATACCCTGTCCAAGGCCGATCCGGCGGTCAGCGGTGCCATCGGCCGCGAGCTTCATCGCCAGCGCGAGGAGATCGAGCTGATTGCCTCCGAAAACATCGTCTCCAGGGCGGTGCTTGAGGCGCAGGGCTCCGTCCTTACCAACAAATATGCCGAGGGCTATCCCGGGCGCCGCTACTATGGCGGCTGCCAACACGTCGACGAGGTCGAGGAACTTGCCCGCGAGCGGGCGCGGCAGTTGTTCAACTGCAGCTTTGCCAATGTGCAGCCCAATTCGGGCAGCCAGGCCAACCAGTCGGTGTTCATGGCCCTGATGCAGCCGGGCGACACCTTTCTCGGCCTGAACCTTGCCGCGGGTGGCCATCTCACCCATGGTGCGCCCGTCAACCAATCGGGCAAGTGGTTCAACGTGGTTTCCTATGGCGTCGACCCCAAGACGCATCGGATTGATCTCGACGAGGTGCGCGCCCTCGCCAAGACCCACCGGCCCAAGCTGATCCTGGCCGGTGGCTCGGCCTATCCGCGCATCATCGACTTCAAAGCCTTCCGCGAGATCGCCGACGAGATCGGCGCCAAGCTGTTCGTCGACATGGCGCATTTTGCCGGCCTGGTTGCAGGCGGCGTTCATCCCAACCCGCTCGACCATGCCCATGTGGTGACCACCACGACGCACAAGACCCTGCGCGGCCCGCGCGGCGGCATGGTGCTGTCGAATGACGAGGACATCGGCAAGAAGATCAATTCGGCGGTCTTCCCCGGCCTGCAGGGAGGGCCCCTGATGCACGTCATCGCCGCAAAGGCCGTCGCCTTCGGCGAGGCGCTGACGCCCGAGTTCAAGACCTATGCCGCCAATGTCGTCGATAACGCCAAGGCCCTGGCGGAGGGACTGTCCAGTGGCGGCGTCGACATCGTGTCTGGCGGTACCGACACCCATCTGATGCTGGTGGATCTCACCCGCAAGAACCTCACCGGCAAGGCGGTGGAAGCCGCGCTCGGACGCGCTCACATCACCTGCAACAAGAACGGCATTCCGTTCGATCCCGAGGGACCGATGGTCACCTCCGGAGTACGCCTGGGCACGCCGGCCTGCACGACCCGCGGCTTCATGACCGAAGAATTCAGGCAAGTTGCACGCCTGACGCTCAAGGTGATCGACGGTCTTGCCGCCGATGGCGAAGAGGGCAACGGCGCCGTGGAAACCGGCGTGCGCGAGGAGGTGCAGGACCTGCTCGCCCGCTTCCCAATCTATGATTGAATCAGAGTGAAGTGGAAGGCCATGGCCATTGTCCAAGTCATGGCCTTCTACCCGCTGCCGTGGCCTGGGCCTGCAATTCTGAAAACGTGCCGGTGTCGAGGCCGCGTCAGTTCGGATCGTTGAGATCGACCGGCCCGGCCTCGGAGACCGGTCGGCCGAGCGTATCGGCCACCCATCGCGCCACGCTCGGACCGATGACCAGCACGATGACCAGCCGAACCGTCTGCAAGGCCATGACGAAGGGAGTGTCGACATGGGTCGAGGCCGCGATGATGGCGGCCGCATCGACCCCGCCCGGGCTGGTGGCGAGATAGGCCGTCAGCGGATCGACATGCAGGAAGATCACGAGCAGCCAGGCCAGAAAACCGCAGAAGGCCATCAGAAGGACGGTAGCGCCCACGCTCGGCAGCAAGGCCCGGGCGGCTGCGGCCAGGATCTGCGGCGTGAAGCGCAAGCCGGTGTTCCAGCCGATCAGCGTATAGCTCGCGATGAGCACGATCGGCGGCAATTCAATCCGGACCCAGCCCAGCACATTGAAGAGCGCGCCGAGTGCCAGGGGGCCGAGGAGCATGCCCGCGGGGATGCGCAGGAGGCGGCCGATGCCGCCGCCGGCAAGCGCGATCGCTGCCGTCGCCAGGAGATCGCTGAACGCCATCGGCGGGAAAAAGCCGGTCGCGAAGCGGCCGCCGCCGTCCTGAACGAAAAGGAGGGCGATCAGCGAAGCGGCCGCAGCCACCAGAACCACGCGCAGATATTGCATGAAGGCGACAAGGCGGAAATCCGCACCATAGGCTTCCGCCATCGCCATCATCACGGTGGCGGCGCCCGGCAGCATGCCCCAGACTGCCGTGCTGCCGGCAATGATGCGCAAGCGGCTCATGCCCCATCCGATCAGCGCGCTCGCGGCGACGGCAAGGCCCACCACGGCACAGAATACCGGCCATTGCCGGGCAAGGCTGGCAAGGATCGTCGGATTGATCGCCTGGGCGATGAGGCAGCCGATCACCATTTGTGCTGCTGCGTTCAGGGACGAGGGAACCTTGACCGCTCCACCCGCCATCTGGAGCAGGACGCCGGCAGACAGGGGCCCGAGCATGAAGGCCGCGGGAAGCTTCAACCCTTGCAGCAGGCCCGCAAGCAGGATGGAACAGGCCAGCAATGCGGCCCAACGCCGAGCCGGCGGCGCGGATTGAAGAGAGAGGCGGGCAGGGCCCGGCCATCGAGCCAAGCGTTTCATGGCTGGAGCGTGACCTCGTCGGCCTTGGTCACGCGGGCGAGGAGCGGGAAGATGCGTTCGAAGGCGAAGGCATGCATGTCTGCAGCGCGGCCCGTGCAGGCGTCCTCCACCAGCACGACGGCATAGCCATGCTCATGGGCGGTTCGGGCGGTCGACTCCACGCCGATATTGGTGGCGATGCCGCCGATGACCACGGTGGTGATGCCGCGACGCCTCAGCTGCAGGTCGAGTTCGGTGCCGTAGAAGGCGCCCCATTGGCGCTTGGTGACCCGCAGATCGGAGGGTTCTGCAAGGCCGTCGGCCAGATCGGCCCAGCCGTCGGGAAAACCGCCGGGCGGTATTTTCATCGGCTGATCGACCGCTCCCGTGGGCGCGTCGCCGAAATCCGGAGAAAAGGCGACATTGACGAGAATGACGGGGGCGCCAGCGGCGCGAAACCGCCTGGCCAGGAGCTGCCCTTTGGCAAGCACGTCGGAGCCGGAATAGGGCTCGGTCGGCGTACCGACAATGCCCTTTTGCAGATCGATTAGAATGAGGGCCGTGGTGCGGGCGGGTAGGGCGAGCATGGAACCATCCTTTCGCCGGGTTCTCGACCGTCCTGTGCCGGGTTGCGCCGTGCGGGGAAGGTCGCTATTTATTTGAGGAATTGCTCAAGCAACATATCTATTTGAGGGTGGACTCAAATTTGTCAAGCCAGAAACGCAAAACCCTGGCGCCGCAGCGCGAGGTCGGCCGCCAACGCGTGGCGGAACTGCTGGAGGCGGCGGCGGAGGTGATCCAGGAGCGCGGGTTCGAAGCGACGACGATGGCGGAGATCGCCCTGCGCGCCGATGCCCGCATCGGCTCGCTCTATCGCTTCTTTCCCAGCAAGGACGCGGTGGCGGATGCCCTGATGGACCATTATGCGACGGTCCTTGCCGCGGCCTATGATTCCGTGCGCGACCAGGCAGGACATGTCACGCCGGAGGAACTGGCGGACCTCCTGATCGAGCTCCTGGTAAAGCTTCATCCCAAGGCACGGGCCGTCACGGCCTTGTTGGATTCGAGGACAGATTGGACGCAGATCCGCCTCCGCTTCCGCGCCCAGGCTCTTGCCGGCGTACGCGCAGCGCTGAAGGCCAACGCGCCAGGCCTGGCCGAGGCCGAGGCGGACGATATAGCGGCGGTCGTGCTCAACAACATGAAGACCATGGTCGGCATGATGCGCAGGGATGCACCCACGACCCCCGGTGCTCCCGACCAGCTCAGATTGATGAACCGTCTCTATCTGGCAGCCAGCCTGGCGCCCGCGCGGCCATGATGATTGATAGTCTGGGCGCGCTGTAGCTCTCTCTACCCTGGCGCAATCGCGTCATGCCCATGAAATCTTAAACCTCTAGCCTGATTTTGCTTGTCAAGGCGATGGAAGGTGCCGCAAGTACGATCCAGTTTGAGGATGCCGTGTCCATGCGTTCGAGTGTGTTGCCCGTTCTAACTTTCCTTGGTCTGGGTGCCGGTTCGCTCGTCTCCGGCTTGCCGGCGCATGCCGATGAACGCTCTCCCTATTCGGTACTGAACTTCTCCTCGCAGCCTGATGCCGGTCCGGACTGGATCGTGACATTGGGCGTTGGGGTTCAGTACGGGCCGACCTATGAAGGCGCTTCGAAAACCAGCGTCACGGTGCTGCCCTCCGATTTCGACATCAGGCGCGCCGGGGAAGCGCCAGGCTGGGGCGCCCCCGACGATGCGTTCTCCTTCGCCTTGTTGGAGAGCCATGGCTTTGCCATCGGGCCCGCGGCCGATTTCCGCGGTGGCCGCTCACGGTCGGATGAGCGGGACCTCACCGGGGTGCATACGGTACCCGCGACGCTGGATGCCGGCCTGTTCATGGAATATTGGCTGATCGAGAACCAGTTGCGTGCCCGGGCGGAGGTACGCCAGGCCCTGCGGGCGGGGCAGGGGCTGGTCGCTGATTTCTCGGCCGATTGGGTGCAGCCCTATGGCGCCTTCACTTTTTCCATAGGCCCGCGCCTGTCGGTCGGCAACGGGACCTATATGCGCTCCTCCTTCGGCGTGACGGAGCGCGATGCCCTGCGTAATGGGCAGGTGATACCCTACGACCCCTCGGCCGGCATCAAGGCTTATGGCGCCCTCGCTTCGGTTTCCTATCAATTCTCGCCAGCCTGGAAGGCTACGGTCTACGACAAGTTCGAGCGCCTGACGGGCGATGCCGCCGACAGCCCGGTCACAAAGCGCTTCGGTTCGGTCAATCAGAACACGGTCGGCCTCAGCCTGAGCTATTCCTTCGGCCTGAAGTTTCGCTAGAACGCGCTTTACGCCAAGACTTGTTGAGATTCAGGCCTTCCCATTGAAGACTGATTACGATTCAAGCTTTGGGTGGAACGATTTGTACTGCCCCCCACGCGCCTACCATGAGCGGAAAGTCGATCGTGACTTTCGCGCGGCTTTCCAGGCGAACTTCAGGATGGGGGCGGTGGTATTCAGCCCAGCCAAAAAGACGATGAGGGTTCGTCATCAAGCGACTAGGTTACCAGATTATAGTATGAACGAATGTTGCCGTATCTGCGCGGTAAGGCAATGCGGTTGACAGGCTTGCTGTCGCGCAATCACCTCATTGAGAAGGATCGTGCTTATGGATGAAGCCACTTCAACCGCGACACCGAAGACGGTACCTGCCCCGCGTGACCAGCATCTCCGCGACATGGCAGATTGCATCAGGTTCCTGTCGATGGATGCCGTGCAGAAGGCCAAGAGCGGTCATCCCGGCGCGCCCATGGGCATGGCTGACATCGCCACTGTCCTCTACAAGGATTTCATGACGTTCGATGCGGCGGAGCCCCACTGGCCCGATCGGGATCGCTTCGTTCTCTCCAACGGCCATGCCTCGATGCTGCTCTACAGCCTGCTTTACCTGACAGGCGAGAAGGACATGCCGATCGAAGAGCTGGAGCGTTTCCGCCAGGTTGGCAGCAAGACACCAGGTCACCCCGAATACGGCCATGCCGCCGGCATCGAGCTCACCACTGGCCCTCTTGGGCAGGGCATCGCGGATTCGGTCGGCATGTCTCTGGGCGAGCGCATCCTGAATGCGACCTTCGGCGACGATCTGGTCAACCATTACACCTATGTCTTTATGGGCGATGGCTGCCTGATGGAAGGCATCAGCGAGGAGGCGATCTCGCTGGCCGGCCATCTCAAGCTGGGGCGGCTCATCGCCTTCTGGGACAACAATTCCATCACCATCGACGGGGCGACCAGCCTCGCCGTGTCCGACAACGAGATCGAGCGCTTCCGGGCCTCCGGCTGGCATGTTCAGGAGATTGACGGCCATGACACCGACGCCATCCGCGAGGCGATCACGGCCGCCCGCGCGGTGACGGACAAGCCGTCGATGATCGCCTGCAAGACGATCATCGGCTTCGGCTTCCCCACCAGGGCCGGCACGCAGAAGGCCCATAGCGATGCGCCAGGGGAAGAGGAGATCGCCGGTGCCCGCAAGATACTGGGCTGGGACTCGCCGCCCTTCGTGATCCCCGACCACCTCCTGAAGGCCTGGCGCGACATCGGCTCGAAGGGAGCAAGCGCTCGCGCCGCCTGGCTGGAGCGTGTCAAGGCCACGCCGGAGCCGCTGCGCGCGGAATTCGAGCGCCGCCACAGGGGCGAACTGCCGGCAGATTGGAAGAGCGCCATTGCCGCCGCCAAGCAGGAGTTCATCGCTGGCGACAAGGGCATGGCAACCCGGCAGGCGAGCGGCGCCGTGCTCGAACACCTCGCCAACGCGATCCCCGAATTGCTTGGCGGCTCGGCCGACCTCACGCCCTCCAACAACACGAGGACCAAGAGCMAGGTCGAGATCAGGCCGGGCGCCTATGCCGGGTCTTACGTCCACTACGGCGTGCGCGAGCATGGCATGGCGGCTGCGATGAACGGCATCGCGCTGCATGGCGGCCTCGTCCCCTACGGCGGAACCTTCATGTGCTTTTCGGATTATTGCCGCCCAGCCATCAGGCTTGCGGCGCTGATGCGCATCCGCACGATCTTCGTGATGACGCATGATTCGATCGGTCTGGGCGAGGACGGCCCCACCCATCAGCCTGTCGAGCATCTGGCGGCACTGCGTGCCATCCCGCATCTGGGTGTCTACCGCCCCGGCGATCCCGTCGAGACGGCCGAATGCTGGGAACTCATCCTCGATCAGCCGCGCCGTGCCGCACTCATCGCACTGTCACGCCAACCCATGCCGCTGCTGCGCCGGGAGGCGAGCCTGGAGAACAAATCCGCCCGCGGTGCCTATGTCCTGCTGGAAGCCGAGGGCGGAGCGCGTAAGCTGACCATCCTGGCGACAGGTTCCGAACTTCATCTCGCCGTCGAGGCCCGCGAAATCATGCAGCAGGAGGGAGTGCCCACGGCCGTTGTCTCCATGCCCTGCCGCCTGCTCTTCGAGGAGCAGGATCTTGCCTACAAGAAGGCGGTGCTCGGCGAAGGGACCGCGCGCGTCGCCGTGGAAGCAGCGGTGGAACTCGGCTGGGAGCGCTATCTCGGCTTCGAGGGGCGCTTCGTTGGGATGCACGACTTCGGTGAATCCGGCAAAATCGACGATGTCTACAAGAAGTTCGATATTACGACGGATGCTGTCGTTCGTGCCGCCCGTGCTGTCGTCAGCGGAGATGGTTCGTGAAACGGCATAGGTCTAAGTGACCGCCAAAGTGGCTGAGAACGACCAGCGCAAGAAGCCTTTGGCCCTCCTTGCCTTGTGCTGGCGTTTCCTCGACTTCTGACCGCGCGCAATTGCTGCGCGGTCATTGGACGTCCGTCAGCACAAATCTGTGCAAGCAAAGCTTCGAAACCATAACTGACGACACGCCCTAGAACGAGTTGACGATCCGGCCCGCCCGCATGTCGCTGATCATGGTATGGGCGTGGTAATGCATGGCGCATTTGATCGCATAGATCTGCATCACCACCGGCGACTGGCGACGCTTGAGCATCGTCCACAAGCGCTGGCGATAGACCCGACGCAGTTCCTTCTGGGGCACCCGGCGCATCAGGCGCAGGAAGATACCGGCGGCTTCGAGCATCCACATCAGGTTGAGCTTCGCCAGGCGCAGCGGATGGCGGCGCAGATGCCGCAGCCTGGAGCGCTCCGGCTTGATGCGTTCGTCGAGATAGAGCGCGTCCAGCCGGTCGAAAAAGGCCTGGGGCTGGTGAAGATCGGCCATCACCTCCAGATAGCCGTCGCGCAGTGCCTCGCGGCTCAAATTGAGAGGGATGACATTGGTGCCGTAGGGCTGCCGGTCGGAGAGATCGAGACGGCCTTCCTTAGCGAGCCGAGCGTAGAGCGGCGTCTTGGGAATGGCGGCGAGCATGCCGACCATGGCGTTGACGATGCGGGACTCCCGGATGAAAACGCGCTGGGCTTCGAAGATGGAGGCATCGTCGCTGTCGAAACCCAGGATCATGCCACACCATACCTCGATGCCGCTGCGCTGGATGGTGTGGACCTTTTCCAGCATGGTGGCGCCTTTGCGCACGTTCTGCAGCTTCTTGGTCTCGCGCAAAGCGGCTTCATTGGGCGTTTCGATACCGATGAACACCACCCGGATATTGGCGTCGACCATCAGTTCCATCAGTTCGGCGTCGTCGGCGAGGTCGATGGAGGCTTCGGTGACGAAGGTCATCGGATAGTCATGCGCGACCTGCCAGGCGACGACGTCGCGCAGCACTTCCTTGATCGCCTTCTTGTTGCCGATCAGATTGTCGTCGACGATGAAGGCGGTATCCATCCCGGTCGCCAGCAGCGCCTCCAGTTCGGCGATGACCTGCCGGCTGGTCTTGATGCGGGGCTTGCGGCCAAACACCACGATGATGTCGCAGAACTCGCAGGTGAACGGGCAGCCGCGCGAGAATTGCACGCTGCCGACCGCATAATCGTCCATCTTGAGGAGATCGAAGCGCGGCACCGGCACCGTTGACATATCGGTCTTGTCGGCCTGCTCGTAACGACGGGCATGGCGATTATGGACCCAGTCATCCAGAAAGTGTGGCCAGCTCTCCTCGGCTTCGCCGATGAAGGTGACGTCGGCGTCGTCGCCAAAATAGTCCTCGCTCACCGTGATCCAGGGACCGCCGACCGCTACGAAGCACTTGCGACGCTTCAACTCATCGAGGATCTCGCGCATGCGGAAACGCTGCACGATCATGCCGGTGAGGCCGACGATATCGGCCCGGGCGCAGAGCTCATAGTCGATTGCCTCGACGTTTTCGTCGATCAGGGTGACGGTGTGTTCGGCCGGTGTCAGCGCCGCCAGCAAGGGCAGGCAGGCGACCGGCAGGTTGGCCTTGGCATCGAACAGAGGCAGGGCATGTTCCAGGCCCCAATAGGAAGCCTCGAAGCGCGGATTGATCAGCACGATATGGGCCATGGTCGTCACCGTTCGGTGGAGTTGAGGGAGATTCTTGCGGCTATTCCATCATTTCGTTTGGTTCAGGGGGCAGTCCGGGCAGACTGAGAGGAGACGAGTCGGGCGCGTCTCCTCAGGCTACGTTTCCAAGCTGGGCGTCTACGGGCGTAAACTTGCTGGCCGCCGGCCGACGTTCGGCGCTGATATAGTCGCGGGTCATCGGCAGGGTCTGGTTGGACCGGGCGAGCTGGATCTGGAACACCACCAGATCCTCGCAGCGGAAGGCGACCTCGGCGGCGGCGAGGTAATATTCCCACATCCGGCAAAAACGCGCGTCATACAGCGCCTCGGCCTCGCCCCAGCGTGACAGGAAACGTTCGCGCCAGGCCCTCAGCGTTTCGGCGTAATGCAGGCGCAGCACTTCCACATCGGTGACGATCAGCCCGGCCCGCTCGATGGCCGGCAGGATCTCCGAAAGCGAGGGGATGTAGCCGCCGGGGAAGATGTATTTGTCGAGCCAGGGCGTGGTGAAGCCGGGTTCGGACGAACAGCCGATGGTATGCAGGAGCATCACGCCGTCGTTGGCCAGAAGCCGGGCGGCGGTCCGGAAGAAGGTCTCGTAATAGGCAAGACCGACATGCTCGAACATGCCGACGGAAACGATGCGGTCGAAGCGTCCCTGGACACTGCGATAATCGATCAGGTCGAAATGGACGCGGCCCTCGACAACGCCCTTGGGCCGTTCGCGGGCAAAGGCGAGCTGTTCTTCCGACAGGGTGACGCCTCGGACCTCGGCAGCTCCGGCCTCGGCGATCGAGCAGGCGAGACCACCCCAGCCCGAACCGATGTCGAGCACCCTGTGCTGCGGCCCCACCCGAAGCTTTGCGATGATGTGCTGCTTCTTGGCGGCCTGGGCGTCTTCCAGGCTCTGGCCGGGATATTCGAAATAGGCGCAGGAATATTGCCGGTCGGCATCCAGGAACAGGTTGTAGAGGCGCCCGTCGAGATCATAGTGATGCGCGACATTACGCTTGGAACGGCCCGGCAGGTTGCGCAGCCGGAACCGGCGCAGAGCGGCGCGGGCCCGATCGATGAGGCGCGCGGGCAGGGGATGGGTCTGGTTCTGGCCCTCGCGCAGGATGAGATGGACGAAATCGTAGATCGAGCCCTCCTCGACCAGGAAGCGCTCGTCCATGTAGAGTTCGCCGAGCCGCATGTCCGGATCGGCCAGCAGCGCCAACACAGCAGCCCGGTCCGTCAGGCGGACGGTGACAGGTTCGCCGCTGCCGTCACCGAAGACGAGCCGGGTTCCGGCGGGTGTCACCACCGTCAGATTGCCGCGGCTGACGATCCGGGCAAAGGCCCAGCGCACGATGCGGTCCAGGATGGCATCCATCTCATGATCTCCTATGGGGCGGCGTCAAAGCGTTTTGCGGTTCGTCGGAATCGCCAAGAATCGCAAAGACGCGTCGAAACAAAACAATGAGAGCAACGCGCGTTCACACCTGAACGCGCTTTGCTCTAGGAGCGCGGCCCGACCGTCTTGGAGACGGTGATGTCGTATTTCTTCAGCCGGTGCCAAAGGCTGCGTTCATTGATGCCGAGCAGTTCGGCTGCGCGCACCTGCACGCCGTCGGCCCGCTTCAGGGCTTCGACGATGAGGCCGCGTTCGAAGGCGGCAGCTGCATCGTCTAGTTGAATGGGAAAATCCTGCGCTGCGCCGTTGCCGGGCTTTTCGGCGATATAGGGCGGCAGGTCGGTGGCCGAGATCACCGGGCCGCGCGCCGAAATCAGTGAACGTTCTACGCAATTCTGCAGTTCGCGGATGTTGCCGGGCCAGCGATAGGCGGTCAGCACGCGCACGGCGTCGGGGCTGAAACGGATGTCGCGCTTGCCGAGCGTGGGCGCGAGGTCGTCGGCGAAAAGATCGAGAAACAGCGGAATGTCCTCGGCGCGTTCGCGCAGAGGCGGCAAGGCGATCGGGAACACGGCGAGGCGGTAGTAAAGATCCTCGCGGAACTTGTTCTCGGCCACCATCTGGGTGAGGTCGCGGTTGGTCGCGGCGATGATGCGCACATCGGCCGTGCGTGAGCCCGTGGCTCCCACCGGCTCATATTGGCGCTCCTGCAGCACGCGCAGGATCTTGGCCTGCAGGTTGAGCGGCATGTCGCCGACTTCGTCGAGGAAAAGGGTGCCACCCTCGGCCTGGGCGAAACGGCCGACGCGATTGCTGACGGCGCCGGTGAAACTGCCCTTCACATGGCCGAAGAACTCGCTTTCCAGCAGTGCCTCGGGAATGGCGGCGCAATTGACCGCGACGAAGGGTTTGCGTTGGCGCGGACTGTTGAAGTGGATGGCGCGGGCCACCACTTCCTTGCCCGAGCCACTCTCGCCGGTGAGCAGCACCGTGGTGCGCTGCTCGCACACCTCGCTCACGGCACGCAGTACCTTCTGGAAGGCGGGGGATTTGCCCACCAGCGTGTCGAACTTGTAGCGTCCGGCCAATTCCTGGCGCAGGCGCTCGTTGTCGCGCAAAGCCTCGTGAAGCCGCAGGGCGTTGGCGAGGGTCGTCGCCAGCTCCTCCTGTTCGATCGGCTTGTCGATATAGTCGAAGGCTCCGTCCTTGATGGCCTGGACGGCGTCGCGCACCGTCGAGTAGGCGGTCATGATCACCACCGGCATGGAAGGATGGCGGCGGTGAATTTCGGCCAGCAATTCCTGCCCGCTCATGCCGGGCATGCGCAGATCGGTGAGCACGAGATCGACCGGTTCCTGCTCCAACCGCTCGAGCGCGGCGGCACCGCTGCTTGCGGTAAGCGGGCGATAGCCCAGCCCCTCCAGCACGCCGCTCAACACGTCGAGCAGCTTCACCTCGTCGTCAACGAGCAGGATCGTTTGGGACATCGCCTGCCCTCCGTTGAGATGCCGGTATCACGAGTTCGAAAATGGCGCCGCCATGCGTGGCGTTGCGGGCCTCGATCCAGCCGCCATGACCTTCGGCGACGGCGAAGACGCGTGCGAGGCCAAGCCCGGTGCCGCTGTCCTTGGTGGTGACGAAGGGATCGAAGATGCGGTCGATCAGGGTTGACGGGATGCCAGGTCCATTGTCGGCAAAGATGAAATGCACCTCGTCTCCCTCGGTGGTGATGCGAATGTCGAGGCGTGGGCGAACGGCAAGACCGGGTGCCGTCGCCAGTTCGGGCGTTCCTTCCATGGCCTGCAGAGCGTTGAGCACCAGGTTGAGGCAGGCCTGGATCATCTGATCGCGATCGACATGGATGCGGGCTCCGCCGCTTTCGTCCTCGACATTGACGAGGACCTGCTGCTGCTCGATCTCGCTCTGGCAACTGCCGAGAACCCGGTCGACAAGATCGACGGGAGCCAGGTCCGTCATGCGCTGCGGCGGCCGGGCAAAGGCCAGGAAGTCGCGGATCAACTGGTCGATCCGGCGGACCTCGTCGATGACATAGCCCAGGCGCCGCGTCTCCACCTCGGTCAGGTTGGCGCTGTTCTGGAGGAGCTCGGCGGAGGTCTTGATGATGCCGAGCGGATTGCGCACCTCATGCGCAAGGCCGGCGGCAACCTCGCCGAGCGTGGTCATGCGCTCGCGCCTTCTGAGCTTGGCTTCCATCTTGCGCAGCCCCTCGAGCTGTTGGGCCATCGAGTTGAACGCGATGGACAACTGGCCGAGTTCATCGTGGCGGCGGGTCGGCACGCGCTGGGTGAAATCCCCCTTCGCGATGGCGTTGACGCCCTCCGCAAGACGAATGACCGGGCTGGTGAGCAGGCGCGACATGATCAGGCCGGCGCCGAGCGACAGCAGCATGCCGAAGGCGAAGATGGCGATGAACAGGTTCTTGCTCGTCACCCAATCGGCAATGCCCGACTCCGAGCTGAGGCCACAAAACAATACGCCAATGAGGGTGTTGCCATCTCGGATCGGCGCATAGATGCCGATGGAGATATCCTCGCTAGCGATGTCGGCGGATGTATACTCATCGACGCCATTGCCGGCGACCTCGGCCAGCGTCGCCGCGGGCAAGGCAATGGGCGCTTGCCCGTTGGAGGCATAGACCTGAGTGAACTGGCCATTGACCTTGTAGTAAAGGCGAACGGTCAGCGACGACAATGCCCCCATATTGGCGACGAAGCTCTGGTCGACCAGCGTACCGATCAGCACGTGGTAGCGCTGGCCTTGATAGTCGAAGGTGCTGGAGCCCGCCGCCATCAGGGTCGGCGTGCCGTCGATCACGTCGAGATAGAGCTTCTGGCCCTCGCCGAAGGGCACGCTGGTGATGTTGGTGGCCGGCTTGGAGGAGAAGACGACCTTGCCTTCATTGTCGGAGATCAGCAGGAGATCATAGCCGAGTGCATTGATCATATGCGACACCGCCGGCGGCATCTCGCGCGTTTGTCCGGTGACGAGAGCGGTCAGGCTGCCATTCTCGGCGAGCACGTCGGCGATGCTGGCGGTTTCCCGACGCTGGTCGAGGATGTTGGCCACGAAAAAGTGCGAGGTCTGGAACAGCCAGGCCTCGACATTGTCCTCGAACGTGGTGGAGACCACTTGCGTGGCGAATTTGGTCGCGATCAGCATCGGAATGACGCTGATGATGACGAACACGCCGACGAGCTTCCAGCGTATCGAGCGGCTCCACCATTTATAGAGAACGGTGAGCATCGTCACCCGTCGCCTCCCCCCATGACGACCACCCCCGCCACGATCAGGCCGATGCCCACCATGCGCCAGGGCGAGAGTTCTTCACCAAAGACATAGTGGGAGGCGATGGCAACCACCAGCATCACCACGGCGGTGAGAGGAAAGCCGAAGCTGAGCGGAATGCGATCGAGAATGACCATCCAGGCGGAGAAGGCCCCTAGATAGCCGAAGACCCCGACGATGACCCAGGGATTGCTCGCCGCTTCCATAAGCCAGGCGAGGCCGAAGGGAAGATGCGCCAGCGCCTCGCCGCCGATCTTGAGGGCGAATTGCGAGGTGGTTTCGAACACGAGCAGAAGCAGCCACGCAAACAGGGTATTGCGGTAGCCCGGACGCGGAGTGGATATCGTGTTGGTCATGCCGCATCCTTCACGAGATTGGCGATCGCAGGATCGAAGCGGTCCAACCGCACGAATTTGGCGACGACTTGCAGTATGGTGTTAATTGCCGCGTTGCGATGGCGGAAATATTGCCAATTGGGTTGCAGCCGGCAGCCCAGCCGCAGCTTGGGGCCATAGAAGGCCTGGCCGCTCTGATAGACCGGGATGCCGCGCTCGATGCAATAGCGGACATTGTGCAGCCAACTGTTGAAATAGAGACTGAATTTCGGAACGACGGCGTAGTTCATGCCGATATATTTGTCGATCAGTCGGTCCGCGGTCTCGATCACGAAATTGAAGGCGACCAGCTCATTGCCATGCCAGTAGAGGAAGACGCTGGCTTCGGGGGTAAGAAAGCGCAGCAACTGCGGGAAATAGTCCGGCGGCAGATACTCGAACTGAAGGTCGCTATGGGCGACCGTTTGCTGGTAGAGGGCGGATACCTCGCCAACCACGTCGTCGATCTCGCGGCGCTGCTCGACGCGAATATCCTTGAAGGCCTTGAGCTTGCGCCGCATGTCCTTGCGGGTGGCCTTGCTCAAGCTTTCGAGATAGGCGTCGAAAGTGACAAAAGGCAGGTCGAGCATGGCCGTCGGCAGGCCGGGCAGGCGGGTGAAGCCGCTTGGCGTGAGCGCGCCGCGCCACAGCCCGTCATCCCGGGAGGGGGCATCCTTGATGCCGAGCAGGCCGTAGCGCTTGGCGGCGCCAAATTCCTGCAGGGCGGTGACGATACGCCGGAGCAGAGCCGGCCGGTCATAGGCCGGCACCTCCGGCGCAAAGCCGAGATGACAGATTTCGGCAACCGGCGAGCCGAAGGCGATCAGGCGCAGTGACAAGAGAGCGGGCAGCACGCGATGGATCTGGTTGGTGATCCGCTTCAAGACCCCCTGCACGGTGGTGTCGAGGCGATATTCGGTGCCGAAGGCCGGCACGACGGCGACCAACCGGCCATTATCGCGGATGGCCGCGTAGTACCAGGTGAAGCCCGGAGGGCCGGCTTCCTCGCAGGCACGATAGAAGGCCCAGTTTTCCGGATCGGACGGAAAGCAGCGATTCCAGTCCGCACTGTCGAAGGCGGCGATCGAGTTCTCGACGACGGCGGTCAGCGTCATGATCGTCCTCGATTGAGCGCCAGGCTCAGCGCGGGCTGGGCGAGCCGGCGCGGCTCGGTACGCTTGAGGAAGCCGACGGAATGGTCGACCACCAGATCGCGCTCCTGGTCGAGCGTGATCATGTGATAGCTGTTTTCGAGCAGGATCTTCTCGACATTGCCGCCGAGATTGGCCGCCAGATAATTGGCATTGCGGATGCTGGTGACGTCGTCCTCGCGGGCATGCAGGACCAAAGCGGGCATGCGCAGGGCGGGCAAACGTGGTTTCAGATCCCGGATGAGGTAGAGAAGCTGGGCAAGGCTTCGGCCGGGCATATAGAGCAAGCCCGCCTCTTCACTGCGGCCGGATTCCATGGCGGCCTGCACCCGGGCCCGCAGTCGGTCGTCCTTGATGCCGTAAGGAAAATTCTCTCGGAAGCGGAAAAAGCGCCCGAGCCCAAGCAGGATGGCCACGTGCAGAAGCACGCTGCCGCGCGGCACGCTCCAGCCATCATAGAACATGGTCGGTGAATAGAGCAGGCAGCCCGCGACGCGATCGGAACGGTGGGACGCCACCAGGAGGGCCAGCAGCGCACCCATCGACAGGCCACCGACGAACACGGCATCGTGGTTCTGGCGGATCCGGTCGAAAGCTTCCAGGGCACTGGCGAGCCAGTCCTTCCAGCCGGTCGCCATGAGGTCGGCTTCGCTGCCGCAATGGCCGGCGAGCTGTACGCCGTAGACGGAATAACCGGCCCGGGCCAGGCCCTTGGCGACCAGCTTCAGCTCGGCCGGCGTGCCGGTCAGCCCATGAATCAGCAGGACGGCGGTCGGGCCGCCGGCATAATGGAAGGCATGGGCCAGAGGGGGCGCGGACTGGGTTTGGGTCTCAGATTTGCCGATCGGGGGGGTATGAACGTTCATGTCGAGGTCCCCACAATAGCGACACCCACGGCAATGAGGGCGGTCCCGAGCCAGCGCCGGCGCGATACCGGCTCCTTGAGAATGAAGCGACTTGCGAGCGCGATGCCGCAATAGGAGAGGCTCGCCAACGGGAAAGCGACGCTCAATGGCATGCGTGACAGCACGAACAGCCAGGCGCCGATCTCGATGGCGTAGGTCGCCACGCCCAGCCAGATCAAGGGCGTGGTCGCGACCTTGAGCCAGACCGGACGGGACGAATCCCCGCCTGTGACACCGTCGAGGCCAGCCTTGAAACAGAGCTGTCCGACGACGTCGCACAGGATCGTGCCGAAGAGGACGAGGAAGGCAAAACCGTTCATAGGACAGCCTCGAAGGCAGCGATCAGCCGCTCGTTGGTATGGGCATTGATAGTGAGATCAGGCTCTGCATCGACGCGCGGCTGGTCCAGCCGGGATTCGATAAGCTTGAAAGGATTGCGGTGGCGGATCGGCGCATATTCGCCGCAGATGTCAGCGCCGACCACGCTGAAATTGGCCGCCAGGCGCTGGATGGCTTCGATCAGGCGCTGCAGCGGCAGCCCGCCCTGGTCCCAGTTGGTCACGGCTTCGGTCGGCGGCAGCACGTCCTTGTCGATGGTGATCCAGATCCGTTCCGTCGGTACGCGCTCCATCAGGGCGCAAAGAAAGCCGCTCCAGTCCTGATCCACCAGATTATGCCAGCGGATCAGTCCGTCAGCAGCAATATGGCCGGCACCGCTGCGGACTTCCTTGCGCGTTTCCGAGGGACCATGCCACCAGGGGAAAAGCTCCAGCCGCCCGTTCGACAAGGCCTCCAGGTTGGCCCCCTTGCGATCCGGACGCACCAGATCGTCGCTGCAGGGACCGATGGTGACCACACGCTCGACATGCGGCAGGGCGAGCGCTTCGTTGACCCACGACCCACAATGGCGGCGGGGCATGGTCCAGCACCAATCGGGATGATTGTCGAAATGAACCACCGTCAGCGGTCCCGGTGCCGAGGCGATGAAGCCGGCGGTGAGATGATGGAAATCGCCCGAGCCCACCAGGGTGAGTGCTGGCTCGGACGGCGCCGGCAGGCTGGCCCAGAAGCTCTCGAAAGCGGCGTAGGTCTGCCGGCGCGCCCACAGACGCAAGGCCGGGCCGAGCGAGCGCAGATCATGCAGCACCGCCTGGCCGGACTGAAGGCGCCGGGCGATCGGCTTCTGGCCGGGTAGGCTACCGTCAAGATCCAGGATCCTGATCGGCATCATGGCAGCACCCTGCCTGGGATGCAGGCCTCGAGCAGGCCGGTATGCTTTTCCTGCCCGAGGAAGGCTCCATCGGGGACCTGCGCTGCCAGGCCGGCCAACCCGGCGCCGAGGCTCGGCAGTCGTTCGGCCAGAAGCTGCGTGACCTCGGCAAAATCCCTGTAGGGCAAATGCACGATGCCGCTGGCCTGGCAATGCTCCAGAAGGCCGGCCTTGGCGAAGACGAGATCGACGGCCCCGGCCGCGCAATAATCCGAGCGGCCGTCGCCGACCAGGATGGTGGTATGCGGCCCCGCTCCGCCAGTCGCCCTGACGGCCTCGCATTTGCAGGTTCCAGCAGCCGAACGGCAGGCCGTGGAAGCGTAGGGGCTGAGCATGGCATGACGGTCTTCGGCCAGGAACATCAGGCGGTTGGCGATAACAGGCAGGTCACCCAGGCCAAGACGCGAAAGGATGCGTCGGATGGCATAGTCGAGGCCGTCGCTGACGATGGTCGGCTCGATGTCATGGTCCCGGCAGAAGGCGACGAAATCGACGAAGCCGGGATCGATGTCGATGGAATCGAGCAATCGATCGAGGGCAGGGTGGCTGCAATGCAGGAGCGCGACCTGGCGCGCCATGCAATCGGCGGAGCCAATCAGGCCCGCCTGCCATTGGGCTTCGATGTCGCGCCAGCCGGGGGTCGCGAAAGCCTCGAGCAGGACGTCGGTAACGTCGCTGGTCGCTATCGTTCCGTCGAAGTCGCAATATATCCGATACGCCATTTCACGATCCGCTGGCAGAAGGTTTGCCTCTCGGGTGGCAAGATGCGTGCCAGTCGGCCTTCTTGGGGTCGCAAACCGGTGTGCCGGTCTCCAGACCGGCATGGAGACGAATGCTTGCCGGCGGAAATGCCGATCCCGCTCCATCGACCTGCCGATGGAACGGAGAAGATCGGCACGCTAAGGCCGCGGCTTCCTCGGCTCCCTCCAAATTGCGAGCTACAAGTTTTGTAGCTCGCGTCATGAAATGTCGGAGTGGCAATCGGCGCACTGCGCGCCGCCATGGCGGGCAATGTGCCAAAAACCTTGGTGGAAGGCGGCCATTCCCTGCTTTGGCGATCTTGGCACGTTCCTTGCGGTTGGTGCGGCAGCCGCTCTGTTGGTTGCCTGACCAGGCGACCGAACCAGGAACGTTCAAGATGCGCATGCTGCAATACTCAAAATGGGACTGGGTACCCGTGGTACTCGGCACCGCTCATTTCCTTGCCGTGATCGGACTGTTTTTCGCCTTTCCGCATTTGTCGTGGTGGAGCTTCATCTGCCTGGCACTGATCTATTCGCTGTCGATATCATGGAATATCAACAGTATATCCCACAACTTCATTCATAATTCGTTCTTTGCCAGCCAGACCTTGAATGTCGCCTTCAGCTTCATGCTGTCGATTACGCTCGGGTTTTCGCAGATCATGTATAATTTTGTTCATATGCGCCATCACAGTGGCAACATGGACCGCCCCGACGGCAGTGGAAAGACGATCGATTATCTGTCGATCTACAAGCATGGCCATGACGGAAAACCCGAAAACGTCTGGGCCTATACCTTCCTGAGCTATTTCCGTGATGACCCTGCCGAGATCCTCAGGGCCATGGCGGTCAGGCGTCCGGGCGAGGCTCGTCAGGCCAAGTTCGAACTTGCCGTGATGATCGGCTTCTACCTGGTGCTGGCGCTGCTCGACTGGCGCTTCATCGTCTGCATGCTGCCCTTCAACTATCTGGGCCAGTGCCTGTCGTCCCTCAACGGCTATTACGAGCATTTCGGTGGCGACCCGGAAAAGCCGCTGGCCTGGGGCGTGAGTACCTATGAAAAGGTCTACAACTGGACCTGGATGAACAACGGCTATCACGCCGAGCATCACTACAGGCCCAAGGTCCATTGGACCAAGATGCCCGAGCTCCACCGCAACATTGCCGCGGAGCAGGAACAGGCCGGCACGCGGGTGATCCGCCCGCCCCATCCCCTCGGTTTCCTCGACGCCGATCTAACCCAGCACTGAGCCCAGGAACACCCGTCGAAGGACGGGGCGTTCGCCAACTCCCTCTTCAATCGAGATAGTTCCGTGAATTTCATCAGCACCACTCTCACGCGCACCGCCACCAGCGCCGCCCTGTTCGAAACGGCGCGCCATGTCATTCCAGGGGGCGTGAACTCGACCGCCCGGGCCCAATGGTCCGGCTGGCTGCCCTATCCCCTGTTCGTCGAGAAGGGCGAGGGATCTCGGCTCGTCGATGTCGACGGCAATCACTACATCGACTATTTGCTTGGGCTCGGCCCAATGATCCTCGGGCATCGCCCGCCCAAGGTGACCCGCGCCGTTGTCGATTTCATCGAGCAGCGCGGCACCGTTTTCGCCCTGCCGACGGCGGACGAGGCCGTCCTGGCCGAAAAGATCGTGGCCGCGGTACCTGGCGTCGAGCAGGCGCGCCTGTGCAATACTGGCACCGAAGCGGTGCTCTATGCGACGCGCCTGGCGCGGGCCTTCACCAAAAAGCGTAAGATCATCCGCTTCGAGGGCATGTATCACGGCTTTTCCGACGGCGTGTATTGGAGCAAGCACCCGCCGATCGACAAGGCCGGACCGGACCACAGCCCCACGGCCGTTGCACAGGGCCCCGGCATGCCGCGCGGCGTGGAGGAGAACCTGATCATCCTGCCCTGGAACGATGCGCAGGTGCTGGCCGACGTTCTGGCCAAGCATGGCGAGGATATCGCCGGCATCATTACCGAGCCGGTGATGTGCAATACCGGCTGCATCCTGCCCAAGCCGGGCTATCTTGAGGCGATGCGCGATCTCGCCACCCGCCATGATGTCGTGCTGATCTTCGACGAGGTCATCACCGGTTTCCGCCTGGGCCTTGGTGGCGCTCAGGCGCGGCTCGGCATTCGGCCTGATTTGTCAGTGTTCGCCAAGGGGCTCGGCGGCGGCTTCCCGGTGGCGGCCCTCGGCGGCAGGAAGGAGATCATGAGCCTGGTCGCTGACGGGACCGTGTCGATGGCGGGCACCTATACGGCCAATGGCATCGCGGTCGCCGCCGCCAATGCGGCGTTGGACGAACTCGGCCAGAATGGGATCTATGAGCAGCTGGATGCTGTCTCGGACGAATTGAGGACAGGCCTCGACCGCGTCCTGAAACAGGCCGGGCTGCCCGCCTACACGGTTGGTCTCGGCCCCCTGATGCAGGTGTGGTTCGCCGACAAGCCGATCCACAACTATCGCGATGCCGAGCGCTATGCCGACCAGGAACTGTTCCGGCGCTGGTGGGAAGGCATGCTGGAGCGCGGCGTGCTCTTCCATCCCGGGGCCTACGAGAACCTGTTCGTGTCGACGGCCCATAGCCGCGAAGACATCGCAGTGACGCTGGCGGCCGCCAAGGATGTCGCCGACAGCCTCGCACGGACGATGTGATCCATCCGGCCGCTGCTTGCTTTCCGCTGGCGGCGGCCGAAGTGTTTTCCATGCGATGATTGCTGAATGACCCTGAACCAGACCCTGTTCGCGATCCTCAATGCGGGCGTGCCGGCCAGTGCGGTCGGCCTCGACATCGGCTATCTCGCCGCTGTCTTTCTGATCTTCAGCCTGCCAGCGAAGCTGATGATCGACTGGCTATGGGGCAATTCGCGTGACCGTGGTGCCGCGATGGCCGTCGTGACCGCCATCTTGTTGGCTCTGGGGATCAATCTGTTGATCTCGACCGGGGTTCAGATACCCAGGCCGCACGAGGCTGGGATCGGACACAGCTATCTGGCGCATGCTGCCGATAGCTCGTTTCCCAGCGATCATGCGACCGTCCTGTTCGCCGCGGCCTGGGCTTATGCGTTCGCCGAACGGGCGGCTAGCGCCTGGCTGTTTGCCGTCACCGGGTTGATGGTCGGCTGGGCGCGCATCTATCTTGGCGTGCATTATCCCCTCGACATTTTCGGCGGCGCGCTAAGCGGCCTGACAGGAGCCATGCTATCGCGAGGCCTGATGGTGCTCGCGGGAACGAGGCTGCTCGCCTTTGCCGAGGCCTGCTATCGCCGCCTTTTCTCCATGTTGATCCGGGCCGGGTGGGTGCGGGCGTGATCCCGTGCCCGACGGCGGGCCGGTTCCGGCCTGCCTGATCCCGCGGATCATCCATGCGCGCCGCTGTCGAAAACAAGCGAGCGGTGCGCGGACACACCTGCCATCACACCGGCTGCAGACGCCAGCGTCGCATTTGCCATCATGCTGGTGACATCGCCAGCGGCAAAAACGCCCTCGATGCTGGTGCGCTTCTGGTCGTCGACGCCGATGAGGGGCCCGAGGGGGCCGTCCTCGATGCGGCATCCGAGCTGTTCGGCAAGGGGAGACGTCAAATAGGTCTGTGGTGCGGTGAAAATGGCTTCGACCGGCACCGTCAGGCCATCCGCGGATCGGACGGCCTCGACCGCCGTGCCGGAGCCGATAATCTCGACGATCGGGCTGCGTTCGACCTCGATCTTGCGCGTACGAAACAGGGGGAGGAGTTCCTCATCCGGCTCGAACCGGCCCTGAGTGAAATAGACAGTCGGACCCCAGTCCGACACGAGGACGGCCTGATGCGCCGACATCGGATGGTTGGCGATTACGCCGAGGCGGCGATCCGCGACCTCATAGCCGTGACAATAGGGACAGCTGAAGATGGAAAGGCCCCAGCGCTCGCGCAGGCCGGCGATCTCCGGCAGGTCGTCCCCGACGCCGGTTGCCAGGATCAGCCGCCGGCCGCGCACGGTGCCTTTTTCTCCCAGATCGATTTCGAAGAAATCTCCGTTCTTGCGTGCCTGCAGGGCCTGTCCGGCGAGAAAACCGAAAGTCGGATAGGCGGAGAGCTGGTCAAGAGCGGTGCCGATGATCTCGCGCGGGGGCCGTCCATCCTGTCCGAGAAAGCCATGGGCGTTCTCGACGAAGCGGTTTCGCGGCTGGCCGCCATCGATGAGAAGCACGCGGCGTCGGGCGCGGGCGAGCTGCATTGCGGCCGAGACGCCGGCAAAACTGCCGCCGATGATGATGACGTCGTGATCAGCGGCGTGGCGAGGGCGGTCGATACCGTTAAGAGGCGATGCGGCGATCATTGGAGCACCTGTAGGTCCGGAGTTGAGAAATGGCTCGCTGGCATGCCTGCCAGATTCGTATCATTAAGAGTTACATGATATGCGGGGCGCTCAAGAACGCAACTTTTATTGTTACGAGATCATATTGCGGCTATCTCTGCATCAGCGGAATCTCCGTGCAACGGTGCGATTGCCGGATCGGGGATGCCGGAAGAAAAGGGAACGGAAATGGCTCGCGACAGCCGGCTGTCACGCATGCTCCATGTGCTGCTCCACATCGATCAGGCCGAGCGCGGCCTGACCTCGGATGAGATCGGCAGGATGCTCGATACCAATCCCGTGGTGATCCGCCGCACCATGGCCGGACTGAGGGAGCAGGGCTATGTGACGTCGGAGAAAGGCCATGGCGGCGGCTGGAAACTGGCCCGGCCCCTCGATCAATTCACTTTGCGCGATGTCTATGCCGCCATCGGCGAGCCACCCATATTCGCCCTGGGTCTGGCCGAGGACCACCCGCAATGCCTGGTCGAACAGGCTGTGAATGCGCGTCTCGACGATGCGCTCGGCAAAGCCCGCCAATTGCTGCTCGATCAGTTTGCCAAGGTGACGCTGGCGGATCTCTCCGGCGATTTCCAGGCGCGCCTGGCGGCGCACCGTGAACGCGGCTGCGATGGGCATGGGAAGGAACGGTAGAACGACCTGCTGCGCCAGCGAGCAGGGGCTCAGTTCTTCTCCTCCATATCTGCTCCATCCGGTGGGCTGCGGACGAAGGTGTCCTGCGCGCCCAGCACACGTCCGTCCTGGGCACGAAGCTCGAGCCGGCGCACGGGCAGGGTGGTCTTCTTGTCCACCAACAGCACATGGGCTTCGTCCGGCTCGAAGAAGAAATCCTCTCCCCATTGCCGCAAGGCCACCAGAACCAGGAATAGGCCGCGGCCCTTCTCGGTCAGGACGTATTCGTGATGGGGACCGCCGTCACCGGCGGGCGCCAGATCCATGATGCCGTGGGCCACCAGGTTGCGGAGCCGGGCCGAGAGGATGTTCTTGGCCAGGCCAAGGCTCTTCTGAAACTCGCCGAACCGACGCAGGCCATCGAAGGCGTCGCGCACGATCAGCAGCGACCACCAGTCGCCGATCGCATCCAGCGGCCGGGCGACGCCGCACGCAGATTCCCGGTGGCTTACCCGCTTGGCCATGGCACTCGCCGATCCATCCTTGTTCGTGCCGAGGGGACGGCTCGACTGTCACGCATTGAAACGCGCTCCAGCCGTTCCCGGCTTGTCACTCGAACTCATAGCATATCGGTTGCAAATTAAAACTGCAGGATTTAGTCCTGTCATGGTTTCAATCTAAAACCATGACAGGAGATATTCCCAATGATCGAGGCGGAAGCGACCTTCGACGGCACCTTTCCATTCGCTCCACACTTCACCAATGCCGCCGGTTTTCGAATGCACTATGTCGATGAGGGCCCCGATGATGGCGAACCCGTCCTGTGCCTGCATGGCGAGCCGACCTGGGGCTATCTTTTCCGTCATCTGATTCCCGTTATGAGCCGGACGCATCGCGTGCTCGTTCCCGATCATATGGGTTTCGGCAAGAGCGGGACCCCGGCAGGCCGCAGCTATTGGCTCCAGGACCACATCGACAATCTCGACCGCTTCGTCCTCGCGCTCGACCTCAGCCAGATCACTCTCGTCATGCATGATTTCGGCGGCCCCGTCGGCATGGGCCTTGCCGCCCGGCAGCCGCAGCGGATCCGTCGGATCATCTCGGTCAATGGACCGACGCCCTTCGGGCAAGCCGATCTCGTCGAGCGCCTCACGGCCAATGCACAAGCGGCGCCCTGGTTCCAATGGATTGCCCGGGCCCATGCCGGGGGCGTGTTGAGGAGCGTGCTCGGCCAGCTCGGCTTCAACATCCTGAGCACACTGAAGCTCAACGGTTTCGAGAACAATGCCGTCATCACCGACGCATGGCTCTCGGCCTATGGCGCTCCTTTTTCAGATCCGGCTGAATGCGTGGGTGCCATCGGCTGGGCAGAGGGTTTTGCCCTAGGCGCCCACCGTTTCGAGCAGCCGGGCCCAGTGGCCTTCGAGATCATCCGCGACAAGCCCGCCTTGGCGATCTGGGGCGAAGCAGACCGCACATTGCGGGCAGCGCATTTCCTGCCCTTGTTCTCCGAACTCTTCCCCCAGGCTCCCGTCGAGCGGCTCGCCGGAGTCGGGCATTATTGTTTCGAGGATGCTCCCGATGTCATCGCCGATCTGATCTGCAATTTCATTCGCCGGTCGTGATCTGACGCAGAAGGCCTCGGTGAGAGGCTCAATGAGTGGGCGATCCGGAAAGGCTGGATAGCATCGATCGCCCAAGCCGAAAGGCCTCTTATCGAACGCTTGGCGAACCGGTTTGCGCCTGGAGCAACTGCATGGCGAGGCGAGTTACGTCCTGCAGGCGCTCGCGCGATACGCCGTCCCGCGCCTTGACCGACAGGCCATGCATCACGGTGGCGAAAGTGTCGCCGAGGGCGCGGGCATCCGCCTCGGGCCGCAACTCGCCCTCGCGGATGGCGCGATCGAGCCGTCCGGTGATCGCACTCGTCTGAGCGCGGCGGCGCTCGGCCAGCCAGTCGCCTATCTTCACATTCTCGGTCGCGCAATTGGTGGCTGCAGTGACGACCATGCAGCCCCAAGGCTTTCCCGGCCGCGTATAGGTGTCCACCGCCTCCCGAAAGATCCGTTCGGCCGCCGCCAGGGCCGTCGGCTCCTGGGCCAGCGCCCGTTCCACGAAGCCGCCTTCTTGCGCTTCGTAAAGCGCGACCGCTTCCCGGAACAAATCCTCCTTGGAGCCAAAGGCGGCATAGATGCGCGCCGAGGCGAGGCCAAGTTCACACACGAGGTCGGCCATAGAAGTTCCCTCATAGCCACGGCTCCAAAAGACGTCACGTGCCTTTGCCAGGGCCTCGCCACGATCGAACTCCCGAGGGCGCGCCATCGAAGCCTCCATTCTTGTTCAATCGACAAATAATTCTTCACGAGCCACATGGCAAGCCGTGCGCCTGCAGGCGCTTTTTCCGGACGCAGACGTTCGGCGCGTTCAGCCTGCATATCGAGGTCAAGCAGCAGGGGTGAGCGTCAGGACGTTTTTTGAATGTTTGACATAAGGAATGCTATGGAATAATTTGAAATATATGAATTAAATCATATTTTTTGATTGAGTTTCATCCGACGGGATGAAAGGGCGAGGTACAATCCGGCATGACAGGCTCGATCGGTTCTGCCGGTCAAATACCGCAATGAGGAATCAGCATGCTTACCAGCCAGATCAGGCCCTTTCTGCCGTTCATACCCGTTGCCCTGCTGGCACTGACGGCCTGCGCTTCCAATGCCGCACAGCCGGGGCCATCTTCATCTTGCGTGGCGGAGGCGGCGCAGCGCCTGGTCGGCCAGCCCAAGCCGACGGACGATGAGGCCAGGAAACTGACAGGCGCCCAGATCGTACGCCAGATCAAGCCGGGCCAGGCCGTCACCTTCGATTTTCGTCAGGATCGGGTCACTATCACCACCAACCCGGCGACCGGGCGGGTGGTCAGCGCCAGTTGCGGCTGAGCGACTGCCCATCCCCACCGGCCAGGTTCCTTGTTCAGGGTGGCCTGATTACATCCAGCTTCTGCCGTCGCCGCTGGAGCAGCCATAGGGCGGCAGGCGGTCCCCGAAACGCTTTTGCAACTGATAGCAGCCCCATTTGCGCAGGGCCATCGGCATGCGGCTGTTGAGCTCGATACCCACTTCGTCGAGCGGGTCCTTGGCAGCCGTCACATAGTCGTACCAGCGATAGCCGGCCGTGCCAACGATGGCGATGACGGCCACAGCCACGATCATGATGAGTTTTCGCAAGATCAGCATATTCGATACCTCAAGCAGGGCGCGTTCAGAGCTGGAGGCATGTTTGCTCCAGCTCCTTGTTTCCAAGCCAATCCGACGGATTGGCTTGAGCGTCTTTGCGATTTGACGGAATCGCAAAGACGCTTCAGGGCGTGATGGCATCCTACTGGAATGAACGGAATTTCTGCTGGAGAGCCATCGCGGCCTGTCCCTTGGCGTTGAAATCGTCGAGAAGCGGCTGCAAGGCCGACAGGGTCTTCTGATCCTTGGCGGTGATCATCATGCCGCTGACCTCGAGCCTGTCCTTATTGCCGGTGATGAAATCGGCGAGCCGCAAGGCAGCAGTGGTCATGTCCTGGACCGGCGGCAACATCTGCTTGACGTTCCTTGCAACCTCCGTCACGTCCCGCTCATAGGCCTTGTCGAAGACGGCCTTGAGATCGTCCGGCTGCTTGAGCTGCGCCTTGGCAGCGTCGGCCTTGGCAAGGGCCTGGTCGATGGCGCTGCCGAGCTCGCCGACAAGATTGTGCACGGCTGCCAGATCCTCGCGCCGCGTCGCCAGATCGCTCATCGAGCGAATAGAGCCCTTGGCCATGATGGCGCCGAAGCGCTGCTGTAGATTGCCAGGCTCACCCGTCGGGCCTGCCGCGAAGTCGGTGATGATGGCGTAGTCCTTGACGTAGGGGCCGAAGGCGTCCTTCTGGTTGCCGCTCAATTGCGGCACATGGGCGCCGGGCTTGTCGAGAATGCGGGTTTGCAGGAATTCGATGAATTCCTTGCGCTGGCTGGGTTCCTGGTCGCCGCAGGCGGAAAGGGCAAGGCAGAGTAGAACACCCACAAACGCTATGGGTCGGGCAAACACATTCATACGATCGATTCCAGGCAATTCGAATTGCGTGATTTGATGAGCGATTCCAGCAAGAACATTGAAATCATGACGATTTCCAGCTTTCCAACAGCAGGACGAAGCCAATCGAAGAAAAGCAAGGACAAGGGGAAGGCAGGATAAGTATCTCAAGAGCAAAGCGCGTTCATGGCTGGCGCTCGTCAGCTCTAACGCCTTGTTTGGACGCATCTTTGCGATTCTGGGCGGGCTCGCCGAACCGAAAAACGCTTTAGCATGCCGCACCGTTCATTCAAGCCTTGTGCACGACTAGATCGATCTGCGCCCTCCGGCGGTCGGCGAAGTCTGGGCCGAGGTGCCCCGAAATTGTTCATTGAAGAAAATCATATTGAGGCTTCCATGCGCGACGATACGGCTCCTACATTTCTATCCTCGACGGTCTCAGCTCCCGCTGCGTATTTCCTGCGCGAGATCTGGCAAGCCGTCGGCGGAGATCCTGCGCATCTCAGCCATCTGACGATAGAAGGCGCCGGTGCTCTGCCCTCGACATTCCACGTTACCGATCTCGCCGGCGCGGCGGTGGCCGCCGCCAGCCTCTCAGTCGCCGAACTGGCGTCGTTGCGACAAGGCAAATTCCCCGCCGTGCAGGTCGATCGGCGGCTGGCCTCGTTCTGGTTCCTCACCACGCTACGGCCGCAGGGATGGTCGATGCCGCCGCTATGGGATGCTGTGGCCGGCGATTATAGGGCGGCAGATGGCTGGATCCGGCTGCACACGAATACCCCGCATCACCGCGATGCAGCCTTGGCTGTCCTGAGGACGCATGCCGAACGCGAGGCGGTGGCTGCCGCCGTGAAGCAATGGCACGCGGCGGCCCTGGAGACGGCCATCGTGGCGAAGAATGGCTGCGCCGCCACCATGCGGACGCTCGAGCAATGGGCCGATCATCCACAGGGAAGGGCCGTCAATGCCGAGCCGCTGCTGCATCGTAGCAGCACCGCTGGCGGTGACAGGCCGCACCTGCCGCTGTCGGCAGGTCGGCCTTTGCAGGGCATCCGCGTACTGGACCTGACGCGCATTCTTGCCGGTCCCGTTGCGACGCGCTTCCTCGCGGGCTTTGGGGCAGAGGTTCTGCGCATCGATCCCCCGGGTTGGGAGGAGCCGGGCACCGTGCCGGAGGTCGTGCTCGGCAAACGCTGCGCCCGGCTCGATCTGAAGAACCCCGACGGTCTGCGCACGCTGGAGCAACTGCTCGCGCGGGCGGACATCTTCGTTCACGGCTATCGGCCCGACGCGCTTGCCCGCCTAGGGCTTGATTCGACGCGCCGCCGGCAACTCAATCCGGGGCTGGTCGATGTGTGCCTGGACGCCTATGGCTGGAGCGGCCCCTGGAGCGGACGGCGAGGCTATGACAGCCTGATTCAGATGAGCACGGGGATTGCCGATGCAGGCATGCGCGCGGCAGGGCAGGACCGCCCGACACCGCTGCCCGGGCAGGCAATCGACCATGCCACGGGCTACCTCCTGGCCGCCGCGGCCGTCCGGGGGCTGGTGGAACGGCTGCAGACGGGGCGGGGATGCGAGATACGCGGATCGCTCGCGCGCACCGCGCGCTTGCTGGTTTCAGGTGGCAACCAACCGGACGACGCCGAAGCGCCGGCGCCCGAGCAACCTTCCGACTGGTCCGACCTCGTCGAGCAGACCGGTTGGGGACCGGCCCGCCGCATCCGCCCGCCCGTTGCGATCGCGGATATCCCAATGATGTGGGATTTGCCCGCGCCGAAGTTGGGATCTTCAGCGGCGGCCTGGCTGGCCGACAAGGCCTGACCACGCACCCGCAGCAGCGCTGCTCATGCCTGAACGCCCCCGCTCCTTAGGCCGTGGCTCTAGGACTTGGCCAGGGAAGCGCGTTTTTGTGCCGGGTGATTCCAATAGGTGGTCTGGCCCTGATAGGCCGTGACCCCGGCAATGGCCGTGGTCACGAGCGCCGCGGCGAGCGTCGCCACGATACAGACGGCGAAATAGTGCTGGCGACGAGCGATCCCCCGGCGGACCTTCCTGGCCCGGGATTTTCCCTCGATAAGGTCCAGCAATGTTTCTTTCCGCACCAAGATTTCGCCCTCGAACTGTCGATATGACGTAACGACAAGGCAGGACGCATTCAGATCTGTCAGTGCGATTTCGCACATTGCGATCATCATCTGGCCGCAATGGCTGAAAAGGGGAATGAGGCCAGCGCGACGACCGTTGCATACGGTGTTGCCGTCGGAACCCGCGAGGAGGCGGGTTCCGTAAACGGCCGTCAAAAGCCCATGCCGCCGCCTCCGGGCATGGCTGGCGGCGCCTCCTTGTCAGGCAGCTCAGCCACCAGAGCTTCGGTGGTGATCAGCAGGGCGGCGATTGACGCCGCCCCCTGCAGGGCTGTCCGCACCACTTTGGCAGGATCGATCACGCCGGCCCGGACAAGATCTTGGTATTCACCCGTGTAGGCATTGTAGCCCCAACTATAGCTGTCCTTTTCCAGAAGCTTGCCGATAATGATGCTGGCATCGGCGCCGGCATTCGCCGCGATCTGCCGCGCCGGCACTTCGATTGCGCGTCTGACGATATCGATGCCGGTCTTCTGGTCGCTATTGCCCGGTTTCACGCTGTCGAGGGCGCCGAGCGAACGCAACAGGGCTATGCCACCGCCGGGAAGAATGCCTTCTTCCACGGCCGCGCGGGTGGCGTGGAGTGCATCGTCGACCCGATCCTTGCGCTCCTTGACCTCGACTTCGGTAGCGCCGCCGACCCGGATCACCGCCACGCCGCCCGCCAGCTTGGCCAGGCGTTCCTGCAATTTCTCCCGGTCGTAGTCAGAGCTGGTCTCCTCGATCTGCGCCCGGATCTGGGCGATGCGGGCCTGGATCTCGGCCTTCTTGCCAGCGCCGTTGACGATGGTGGTGCTTTCCTTCTCGATCACCACCTTCTTGGCCTGCCCAAGCATTTGCAGGTCGATATTTTCGAGCTTGATGCCGAGATCCTCGCTGACGACGCTGCCGCCGGTGAGAATGGCGATGTCTTCCAGCATGGCCTTGCGGCGGTCACCGAAGCCCGGCGCCTTGACGGCGGCAATCTTCAGCCCGCCGCGCAGTTTGTTCACCACCAGCGTGGCGAGTGCCTCGCCTTCCACATCCTCGGCGATGATCAGCAGGGGGCGGCCACTTTGCACGACGGCTTCGAGCAAGGGGAGCAATGCTTGAAGACTCGAGAGCTTCTTTTCATGGATGAGGATGTAGGGATCTTCGAGGTCGGCCCGCATCTTCTCTGCATTGGTGACGAAATAGGGCGAGATGTAGCCCCGATCGAACTGCATGCCTTCCACCACCTCGAGTTCGGTGGCCAGCGCCTTTGCTTCCTCGACGGTGATCACGCCCTCATTGCCGACCTTCTTCATCGCCTTGGCCAGGAACTCGCCGATCTCCGCATCGCCATTGGCCGAGATGGTGCCGACCTGGGCGATTTCATCGTTCTTGGTAACCTTGCGAGCGTGCTTCCGGAGATCGGCGACCACGGCTTCCACTGCCATGTCGATACCGCGTTTGAGATCCATCGGATTCATGCCGGCGGCGACAGCCTTGGCGCCCTCCCTGACGATGGCCTGGGCCAGAACGGTGGCGGTGGTGGTGCCGTCACCAGCCGAGTCCGAGGTTTTGGCGGCGACCTCGCGGACCAATTGGGCCCCCATATTCTCGAACCTGTCTTCTAGTTCGATTTCCTTGGCGACGGTCACGCCATCCTTGGTGATGCGGGGGGCGCCGAAACTTTTTTCGATGACGACATTCCGGCCCTTGGGGCCGAGCGTCACCTTGACCGCGTTTGCAAGCACGTCCACGCCTTGCAGCATCTTCTCACGTGCTTCGGATGAGAACTTCACGTCCTTGGCAGCCATGACAATTCCTCCTTTGACTGGCTCGACGTTTGGCAGAAATGCGCCTTTTCGCGCCAACTTCTTGTTTTGTCGTGTTTTCTTAATCGAAAAGTCTATCAACTTTTTCGGAAAACGCTCTAGCCCAAATATGAACCTGGCTTCTCTCCTGTTCCAGCTCTCAACATTGCTGCGATGGAAGAGCAAACGGGCCGGAATTATCCCTTGGCGCCGGCAAGAGGGCGTTGCAAATGTCGGAAGGGGCCGCTTTTTGCACGGTTGCGGGAATGCCCTGCAGCAGATCTTGGCTGCGCCGCGAGGGTCCCTCTCCATTCGATCGCAGGTGCGGTCGTCGAGTGGATACGCTGCCGGAAGCGCACCTGAAGGTGCAATGATCCTGCAAGGAACCCGGTATAGTGGATATTGTCGGTGGGAAGAGGACGATATTTCGCATTCCACCCGATCTGGCGGTTTGCCAAGCACGGTCGAGGGTGTAATGCTTGCCGCGTTCCACGACTCGCCAACAAGCATACATTCCTGAATGAAACCCCCCTCCAAGCCTTTCTTTGTCGAGGTCAGGCGATCGCGATCGACTCCGACCCAGGCCTCTCCACCCCCGCGACAGACGTCGTCCTGGGAGGATACGCCTGAGCCTGCGAGTTCGCGATCCAGAGCTTGGCAACATGCTGAGCAATTCTTTCAGCCTCGACCTGCCGGCCCTGGGGCCGAGCGCCCAGAGCCTGCTCCTCTGGAGCCTGTGGCTGTTCCCGCTCAGGCCGCAGTCGAGCAGAAAAGCGAGGCCGAGGTTTCCCCGCGAGTCGAGGCTCGTGGTGGAGAGGAAGGCAAGAACGGTGCCAAACGCGGCCGGAAGGTAGCCAAGGTCCCGGCGCTTGAACCGGAGGAGGCGAAGACTTCTTCGGTAAAAAAGGCGCGCAAGAAAAAGGTGCCACGGGAAGATTCCGTTTCCGTGCAATCGCAGCCATCAGCCTCTCGGCCGGAGGAGGCCAGCACGGTCCTGCATAAGACGCCTTCTGCTTCGAGTTCATATCTGGACGGCACCGCCGCCGAGGATGAAGCCGAGGTGGGCGGGCGAAAGCCCCTCTCGGCGCGCGCCGCGCGCTCCGCAGCCAAGCCTGCAGAACGCTGGACTTGCCGGTTGCGGCATGTCCGCCGGAGTCTGGGCGCGGGCCGCATCGGATAATTGCATCCGCAACACACTTCCAGTCTCGCCAAGGGCATCGCCTTTCGACTGACGCTGTTGGTACGACCGTCTGCCTGCCGGGCGATGCCCGGGCCTGCGTGCATTCAGCGCGGAGGGTAAAGGCGTTGGCTGTTCGGCAAAGCGGGGGCTGAAGGTGTACACGGAACAAGGCATTCTCAAAGTCTCGATCGCCGTCACGATTTTCGTGGCCGGCTTCGGCGTCGTGTTCGGCCTGCTTTCCGGCTCCTTCTCCATCGTCTTCGACGGCGTCTATATGCTGGTCGATGCCAGCATGAGCGGCCTTGCGCTGATCGTGGCGAGCCTGATTGCGACCAATTCGTCTCCCGCCACCGCCGTGGGCAAGCTGCATGAGCGCTTCACCATGGGCTTTTGGCACCTGGAGCCGATGGTTCTCGGCCTCAACGGTGTGATGCTGATCGGAGCGGCCATCTATGCGATGATCAATGCCATTGGCAGCCTGATGGTCGGTGGCAGGGATCTCCAATTCGGATATGCCATCCTCTATGCAGCCGTGGCCTTGGCGGCCTGCATCGCCATGGCCGTGGTCGAGACCCGCATGAACCGGATCATTCGCTCCGATTTCGTGGCGCTCGATGCCAAGGCCTGGATCATGTCGGCCTCGATCACCGGGGCGCTCCTTCTGGCCTTCTGCATCGGCTATGCGATCGAAGGGACCCGTTTGGACTGGCTCACGCCCTATGTCGACCCCGCGGTCCTGCTCCTGCTTTGCCTGGTCATCATTCCTCTGCCGGTTTCGACCGTCAGGCAGGCCCTGTCCGAAATCCTTCTGGTGACGCCATCCTATCTCAAGGACCATGTCGACACGGTCGCTAAGACCTTCGTCGCCAAATATGGCTTCCTGACCCACAAGTCCTATGTCGCAAAGGTCGGCCGAGGCCGGCAGATCGAGCTTTATTTCATCGTGCCGGCTGGCCGGCCCGCCATGCGCCTGGAGGAATGGGATCGGATCCGTGACGAGATCGGCGAAGCGATTGGCGGGGAGAGCCGGGATCGTTGGCTGACCATCGCCTTCACCACCGATGTCGAATGGGCGGTGTAAGGCGGGCCAAGGTCGCCAGTCTAACCTCCAACCTCGCTGAGGCTGTAATTTCTGATAGAAATTATTTATTTATATCAAATTTTTACCGATATTTTCTAAAGTAACACAGAAGGGAGGTTAGGGCAAAATCTTGGCCTTGAGCCATAGGAAGAGGGGCAGGCGCGTCCACTGATTGAG
Source organism: Labrys sp. KB_33_2 (assembly GCF_052114505.1). Taxonomy (NCBI): domain Bacteria; kingdom Pseudomonadati; phylum Pseudomonadota; class Alphaproteobacteria; order Hyphomicrobiales; family Xanthobacteraceae; genus Labrys; species Labrys sp. KB_33_2. The sequence goes on from NZ_JBFREW010000002.1 coordinate 340,363, forward strand.
GCGGTCCGTATTCGCAATGTCGGGAACGGGCTCACGCAGGGCCGTGATCGCCAAGCCCGCTTGCGAGAGCGCGGCGACATAGTCCTCGAGCGGCTGCGACCAACCGGCGAAGTGCATGCGAAGGCCATCATGCTCCTCTTCGCCCTCGAAGCGCACGCGGCCGTAATAGCTGCCCTCCAGGACGAAGGGCGCATCGGGTGCGGGGCCGGCGAAGTGACCCCGATCCCGAAAGGGATGCACCAGTGAAATCAGGAACTCGCCGGCCGGCTTGAGGACGCGCCGGGCTTCGGCAACGGCTGCAGGGACATCCTCGACATCCATCAGGACGTTGTAGGCCACGACCAGATCGAAGCTCGCAGCAGCGAAGGGCAGGCGGGCAGCACTGGCAACGGCATAGGCGTCGGCCGATTCCGCTTCCCGGGCAGCATCGACCATGGGCGCCACGGCATCGGTTGCCGTTACGTGATAGCCCAGCTTGCGCAGTTCGCGGCTGACCCGCCCTTCACCGCAGCCGATCTCCAGAGCCTTGCCCTGGCCGGGGCCGATGAATGCGAGCAGTGACTGGCGATAGGCCCAGAAGGCGTCATGTTCGGGCGAGCGCGCCCAAGCGATCCATTGCTGGGCGACACCGGTCCAATGGGCTTCGTCCGATGAACGGTCCATCTTGTCTCACTCCGATCGGATTGCGATGATTCGAAGCGGCGAACCTAAAGCAAGGCGCGTTCAGGCGGAAACGGCCTTTGTCCGGGCCTTTGTTTCGAGACGTCTTGGTGATTCCGATCGTCACGTCGAACCGCGAGATGCTTTCGGAGAGTGCCCACAGCGCGCGCAAAAGACCATTGCCGTCTCCAGGCCTTTCCCGCGAGCCGAGCGGCAAACCAGCGCGGTTGCGGTACCACTCGACGAAATTGCTTGCGGGCATGCCGGCGCTCGGCGCAAGGACAGGCGCGAAATGGCCGGCCGTCATATGCTCCACGATGGAACGGTCAGGTCTTGGTTACGATCGAGGTCTTGGCCATGATTGAGGTCTTGACCCCGATATTGCTTGGAGGCGGGGGTCCATGGTTCAGGTCATCAGGCAATCGAGCGATGTGCTGGTACTCGGTGCAGGCATCATCGGTGTCTCGATTGCTCTGCATCTTCAGAAATTGGGACGATCCGTCATTCTCGTCGACCGGCGCGCGCCCGGCGAGGAAACCAGCTACGGCAATGCGGGCCTGATCGAGCGCGCAAGCGTCATTCCCTACGGCTTTCCGCGCGAGCTCTCGACGGTTCTCCACTATGGGCTGAACCTGTCGGCGGATGTGCGCTACCATTGGCGCTTCCTGCCCAAGGCCCTGCCGTGGCTCGCGCGTTTCTGGTGGGAATCCTCTCCCAGGCGGCTGCGCCAGGCTGCCCTCGACATGCTACCTTTGATCGAGCATTCGGTCGATGAGCATGCCAAGCTGATGGCCGATGCCGGCATTTCGGAACAATTGCGACCGACCGGCTGGATGGAGGCCTATCGCACCACCGCGGCCTTTGAAAAAGCCTGTTCGGCGGCCAGACAGCTCGACGAATTCGGCCTGCGCTACGATCTGCTTGGCGCTTCCGCTCTGCGCGAGAGAGAACCGAATCTTGCGGGGGTGTTCGCAGGCGCGGTGCATTGGCGCGATCCGGCCACGATTGCCGATCCCGGTCGGCTGGTGAAGGATTATGCCGCGCTTTTCAGCCGCAATGGCGGTAACTTCGTTGAAGCCGACGCGACCGCCCTGCGCCAAGAGGAGGACGGCTGGAGCCTGGAGAGCCCGACCCGACACTATCATGCGCGCGAGGCCGTCGTCGCCCTCGGGCCGTGGTCGGACCGGCTCTACACGAAATTCGGCTATCGCATGCCGCTCGCGGTCAAGCGCGGCTATCATGTGCATTTCAAGCCGGCTCCCGGCGCCGTACTCAATCGACCTATCGTCGACATCGAGCGCGGTTATCTGCTGGCGCCGATGACCCGCGGTATCCGACTGACGACGGGAATCGAGTTCGCCTCGCGCGATCACGCGCCGACGCCGGTGCAGCTCGACCGGACCGAACCTCATGCCCGCGAGGTGTTTCCGCTCGATCAGCGCGTCGAGGCCGAGCCCTGGATGGGATCGCGCCCATGCCTGCCGGACATGCGTCCCGTGATCGGCCCGGCACCGCGCCACAAGGGTCTTTGGTTCGCCTTCGGCCACAACCACCATGGCTTGACGCTCGGCCCGGCCACGGGGCGGCTGCTGTCGGAAATGATGATGGGGCTGCCCACTTTTGCCAATCCGGCTCCCTTTGCGATGGGTCGATTCGGCTGAAGGCGACGGCCAGCCGGCGCGTTCAGCCATGAGCGCGCTTTGCCCCAAGCGACATGGTGGTGCGGATCTTGGTGAAGAGGGCGGCCGGCAGAACCGGCTTGTGCAGCAGGGGAATGCCGCTGGCCTCCGCTTCGCGCAGCCGTTCAGGCGCGGTATCGCCAGTGATGAGAATGGCAGGCAAGCCGGGGATTTGTTCCCGCAGGATCGCGATCGCCTCCGCGCCGGTCCGCTGCTCGCGCAAGCGGTAGTCGCAGATCACCAGATCCGGCGCCAGACGGCCGAGGCAAAGCCGCGCCTCCTCGATGCCTTCTACCGCCTCACACTGCGCTCCCCAGGTTGTGAGCAGGCGCAGCATGCCTTCCCGGACGGCTTCGTCGTCGTCGATGACGAGGATCCGGCATGGCGCGCCCAACGCCGTGTGTTCGGCCAAGGATTCGGACGGCGCGGGATCTGCAGGCATACCCGGCTGCCCTGTGGCGAGCGGCAGCACGAGAGCGAATTTGCTGCCGCGGCCGACCACCGAGCGAAGCCGTAATTCATGATTGGCCGCCCGGGCGAGCCGCTCGGTAATGGCCAATCCGAGTCCAAGCCCCTTGCGGCGGTCACGCTCGGGGTTGCCGAGTTGATGAAACTCGCGAAAGATCTCCTGCTGATTGTCGGCGGCGATACCGATGCCGCTGTCCCAGACCTCGACATGCACCTGATCGAAACGGCGCCGGCAGCCGATCAGCACGCCACCGCGATCAGTATAGCGAATGGCGTTGGAGATCAGATTGCGGAGGATCAGTTCAACCAGCGCTGGGTCCGATTCCACCACGACATCGGTATCGCGCTGGCGGTAGACGATGCCTTTTTCATCCGCCGACGGGGCAAGTTCAGTGCCGATCCTGTTGAGCAGGGGCTGGAGTTCGAAACAGCGCTTGCTCACCGTGACCACGCCGGCTTCGAGCCGCGAGAAATCGAGAAGCGTGTTGAGCATGTCGCCCGAGGCGCTTGAGGCGGCGCGGGCATTGTCCAGGATTTCGCGTTGCTGTACCGTCAACTGGCCGCGGGCGAGCACCTCCAGGAACAGGCCCTGGGCATGGATGGGTTGGCGAAGATCGTGGCTGGCGGCGGCCAGGAATTTCGATTTCGCCTGGTTGGCCGTTTCTGCCTCGAGGCGAGCAGCCTGGGCGACCGCCGTCTCCTGGCGCAGGCGCTCCACCAATTCGTTGTTGTCGAAACGCAGCTCCACCATTTTTTGGAAGGTCTGCGAAGCGCTTCGCGCCGAAGCGATGATGGCGATGCAGAATAATATGCTGCCGATCGCCATGCCCCAATACATTGGATCGCCAAGCGTGATCAGCTTGAGGGCCAGCAGGGCGATGAACACGACCGAATAGCCGACAAAGGCCGGCAATACGGGAGCCATGAAAGTGAGGGAGCCGGCCTGGATGCCGGCCATGAAGCAGATCAGCAACGCTATGGCGAGCGGAGAAGCCTGATCGAAGGCGATCCAGGGCAATATGCCCCGCAAGACGCCGATCGCCGTGGCAAGGATGATGGTATAGCGCTGATAGCGGCCGACCTCGGCAACGGGATCCGGGCTGTCGCGAAAGCGGCTGGCGAGCAGGCGCAAAAAGGGCACGGGGAGAAAAGCGCAGACCGCCCAGATTGCCAAGGGAAGCACCGGAGCATCCAGGGCGAAGATGACGGCCATCGCCGCATTGCCGATGCCGCCGATGATGAAGGCGAACGGCGCCGTGCCGAGCATGAAGCGAAGCTGCTCCGCAGCAATGCGAGCTGGGACTGGCTTGAACCAGGGAACCGCCATTCAGCGCATCAAGCCACGTTCGCGGGCCACGGCCACGGCCTCAGCCCGGCTCGCCACATTGAAGGCGGCCAGCAATGCCTGGACATGCACGCGCACGGTATTTTCCGACAGGTTGAGGTGCCGCCCGATCACCTTGTTGGAATAACCCCGGCCCAATTGGTCGAGAACCTCGTATTGACGCGGCGTGAGCTGGGCCTGGCTTCTGGCGGCGGAGTGGGCAACCTCGCTGGGCGGCATCTCTCCCCGCAGGGCGCCTTCGACGGTGGCGACGATACGATCGGTCGGCTCCGCCTTGGACAGGAAGGCCGCGGCGCCCTTGGCCAGCGCTTCCGCCCGGGTGTCGACATCGTCATGCGAGGTGAGGATGATCACCGGCGCGCCCGGCCAGCGTCGCCTGAACACCGCAAGCCCTTCCATTCCGCTCAGGCCGGGCATCTCGATATCGAGCAGCACCGCATGGGGCCGCACCTGATCCTCGGCGATGGCCTGGGCGATCGAGCCGGCTTCGCGGATCATGGCATGCGGCAACCCCTGCTCCAGCACCAGGCGCAAGCCCGCGCGCAGGAGCGAGTGATCGTCGATCAGGAGCAAGTGCAGCGGCGATGGGGCGTGCATGACACCTCACTCTAGGCCAGTTGCCGAGCTTAGACCATTAGTCCATGCAGACTAGTCCAAGACAGACTATGGAAAAGGCTCTAAGAAGTTTCTAAAGTCGCTTTGACCAACGGGTTGGAGTTGAGTGGAGCAACTTAGCGGGATTGGTCTCACGACGAGCTTGCCGGCCGATTTTGGCTAGACCGCTTGCCGCAAGAGAATCGGATGGATGAGGCTTTCGCCTCGTCGATCTACCGCCGATCCTGGCAAGCGGGCCGCGCTTTCAATGGTAGCCAGCGGGACAGGGTGGCGCACTATGTGCTTCGGCAATTCGCCGCCGAAGGTCTCATGGTCCATTTTCTTGGTGAAAGACCCCTCCCGTGGAAACGATACCCGCTCCCCATTTTCCCGAACAAGACCGGCAGGGTGCGCCGTGGACGATCGCCGTCATCGACGAAAAGCAGCTCACCCGTAGTTGCCTGACACACAGCCTCATTTCTGCCGCCCCCGCTTTTGCTGCGCGCGGATATGCCAGCCTGGCGGAATGGCACCAGAACGGGGGAGGGCACGCATCGTGCATCGTCCTGCTTTGCGTCACGGGTCAGAAAGCAACCGAGGCGATCGTGGAGCTCGATCTCGATTATGTGTCACGCCATGAGGGCGACGTGCGGGTGATCGTGGTTTCCGACATCGAGGATCCCCGACTGGTCGTGGCGGCTCTCGGCAGGGGCGCCAGGGGCTATATCGGCATGAGCGCCAGTCTGGATGTTGCCCTCGCGGCCATACGCCTGGTGGCGGCGGGAGGCGTCTTCGTCCCGGCGAGCGGCCTGTTGCCGTCCAAGTCACGCGCTGGCCTTAGCGGCGAGGAAAGCCAGGATGAAGGGGTGCCGCGGCAGGCAGCATTCACGCCCAAGCAATTGGCCGTGATCCAGCGTTTGCGGCAGGGCGAGTCCAACAAGATCATCGCCTACAAGCTGAATATGGAGGAATGCACGGTCAAAGTGCATATCCGCAACATCATGCAGAAGATCCGGGCGCGGAACCGTACGGAAATCGCCTACATGACCAATAATCTGTTTGACGGCGATATCCAGTGATGCAGTCGGCGGGAGGCAGCGAAGCTCCGGCCCGCCCCGAGGACCAGGCTCGCGGCGCTGCGAGCCTCAAAGCGCGTCGGCTTCAATGATGCGAACGCCGGATCGCCGGGCCCGCGCGACCAGGTCCGCACAATCCTTGTCGCCCGGAAAGGCGATGACCAGGAAGGGCTCGTAGCAGTTGAGCATATGCTCGTTGCGCAGCGGACCTGCCGACTTGCCATATCGAAACCAGGACGCGCGCTCGGCGATTGACCGGACCCGATGCGCGACGGCCCATTTGGTCGCCAACAGGTCGGCGCCACGCTTGCCGCCATGAACGATACGAAACGCGCCTTCATCCATGAGAAGACGGTCCAGGATCGCAAACACGCGTTGCTCGTCAATGACCCCATCATTGCCACAGACGAGGACGGTCTTGAGCTTGTCGGGCGGCCGGCTCGCGGTCTCCCCGCCGGGAACCTGCGTCAGCGCGAGACTTACATCGTGAATGTCCATCGTCATGATTGCCACCGGCGGGACCCGCGACCGTATTGGATCGCAATTTCCTGTATTTCTTCGTGCTGATGCATCTGCCTGGGCAGAACGTCTTTTTGCTCTCTCAGGGAAATGCCGTGGGTCTAGCCGCGATGCCTGATGTCGAACACGTGCCGCAGCCGGACACCGGCTCGGTACCTGGTTCGGGTCAAACCCTCAGCCCTTCCATGCTGCTATTAAATCGCCAACCCGCGTGACAGGGATGTGATCCGATTGCCCCGTCAGGGCAGGGCCAAATAAGGTTGGAGCCGTTGCGCGCGAGCGCCCCATCCGTGCCCAACTCTCGTGGCATCCTTGCCCCCGCAATTGAGACCGATCTCTGTCCTTCAAACCTTTTGGTATGCGCCGCCCTTGTTGAGTATCGCCGACGCCCTCATCCACGCCCTGACATCCATCATCCTCGCTTTGGCAGCCATCCGCGCGACCGGCATCATTGCCCTCACAGCCGCCGGTTTGCTGGTGGCGGGCGCGGTAGCGGCGAGTATCCGGCGAAGAAAACGCGGGTGAGGGGCCTTGCCAGCCGTCGGCATCCGGGATCGCGCGCGCTGGGCCTAACGCAGCGGGTTTTCCACCGCCGGCTCACGCTGATAGGTCGCCAGCACCTGCCGCAGCTTGCGGCCCAGCAAGAGAAGGGCTGCCAAGCCGGCGCAGAGGCCGAAGCCGAGGGCGACGACCTGCAGCATGGACAGGTGACCATCCAGACTTGCGCGTAGCCCTGCCCCAGCAGCGACCTGCAAGGCGATGCCGGGCAGAATGCCAACGCCGGTCGCGACCAGGAAGGGGCCGAAGGCGATCGACGTCGAGCCGAACACGAAGCTGACCAGGCTCGAAGGCGCGATCGGCGCGCAGCGGCACAACAGCACGATGCGCCAGCCGCCCAGCCGGACGGCCTCGCGAAGCGGTTCCAACAAGCGCCAGCGCCGGGTGAGCCGGTGCCCGTAGCGGCGTCCGACCACCACACCCAGCCAATAGGCCACCGACGCACCGAGGATGGAGCCGATCAGGGCGAGCGGAATGCCGTAAAGCCCGTAGGCGGAGCCGGCTACGATGCAAAGCGCGGGCCGGGGCAGCAGGGAGACCGCACTGACGAAGAAGAGCAGCAGCAACACGGCCGCTCCCCATTCACCAGCAAAGCTCAAGAAATCCGCCTGCATGCCCAAGCCAGTCCCGATGTCGTTCGCCGTTCATACCGCGTCACAGGCAAGATGCAACCTCGGGGGCTTTGCTCAAGGAACATTCCCGCGATTCGCAGAGCGCCTTGCCGATCTTGCCGCCCGAAAACAAAGCACCCGGCGTGTCGGGCGCCGGGTGAAAAGTTGGTTGCTATGCCGCCGATTTGCGGCATGGGCGCACTATTGTCGGACGATGTGACACAGCCGTGAAAGTGCTCGCCCAGACCGATTTGCGAGGTAACGAAGTCAATAGAGATAGAAAAGCATTTAGAAACAGCCGGGTGCGAACGCGCTCCGTTTTGGAATGAAGCGTGACGCCCGGTCGCAGACGCACCCTCGAAAGCCGAGCAAGCCTGTCAGAGTATGGTTTCGAGGATATTGGCCGCGTCGCCGATATCGGCCTGGATGGCGCGTACGGCGCCGGCGTGGTCGCCGGATTTCAGCGCCTCCACCAGGACACGATGGTGCTTGTTCGAAACAACGAAATTGCCGCGTTCCTGCAGCAGGTTGAAATAGGGGCTGACCTGGAGCCAGAGAGTTTCGATGATGCCGAACAGGGTTTCCGAACCGCTCGCCTGATAGATCTCGAAATGCAGGGCCCGGTTGGCGCGCAGATAGATCTTCCGCGCCTCCTTGTTCGGCTTGATATTGTCCATCTCCTCGACCAGTTCGTCCAGCCGGGCGAGTGTCGCGGGCTGAAGGGTGGGCACGGCCCATGACACCGCCAGGCCTTCGATCTCCAGGCGAGTACGCGTCAGATCCGCCAGCCTTTCGCGGGTGAGATGGGGGATGCCGAGGCTTCGTCCGGCCACCACGGTGAGGGCCTTTTCCGCTGTCAGGCGAAGAATGGCCTCGCGCACGGGCATGGCGCTGACGCCGAAGGCATCGGCCAGCCACTGAATGGTGATGGACTGGCCCGGAGCCAGATCGCCATTGAGGATCAGTTCCTTGGCCTGGCGATAGACGTCCTCCTGCATGGTGGCGCGCTGCACACGCACGACCGAGAGCGGCTCTCGCGCCCTGGACCTGATTTCGCTCATGACACCTCCGCGTTGCAATCCCGATGCCGGGTTCTCGTCTTGTAGGTCGGTTCGCCGTCCGGAGAAAGCGGTCCTCTGCGCTTGCAAAATTTCTGATCTTTGATTTATGATCAAAAGTAGCTCAAAGAAGCTGGCTCATCAACGAGTCGAAGTGCCCGCCGCAACGAAGCGGGCTGACAGGGAGGGAAGAATGGGATTGGTAAAGCGCGGCGCTGCCCTGGTGGGCGCGGGACTGCTCGGCCTATGCGCCCTTGGCGGGCAGGCCGAGGCCAAGGACAAATACAAGATCTATCTGTCGATGAGCTATATCGGCAATGACTGGCAAGGCGAGGCCGCCAACATGGTCAAGGCCATGGCCGCCAGCAAGGAGTTGGCCGACAAGATCGATCTCCAGGTCCAGGTCGCCGGCCCCAATGCCCAGCGCCAGATCCAGCAGATCAACGCCATGGTGCAGGCCGGCGCCAAGGCCATCGTGGTCTTCCCGATCTCCCCCACTGCCTTGAACGCAGCCGTGAAGAATGCCTGCGGCAAGGGCGTGGTGGTGATTGCCTATGATGGCGAGATCACCGAACCTTGCGCCTACAACGTCACGATCGACCAGAGCGAAGCAGGGCGGGTCACGGCCGAATGGCTGGCCAAGAAACTGAACGGCAAGGGCAACATCATCGCCATCACCGGCGTACCCGGCACCTCGGTCGATACGCTGCGCACCAAGGCCGCCAAGGAGGTCTTCGCCAAATATCCCGACATCAAGATCGTCAACGAAGCCATCGGCATGTGGAGCCAGGCGGTGGCCCGCACCGAATTATCCAAGATTATGGCCACCCGCAAATGGGACGAGATCGACGGGCTGTGGATGCAGGTGGGCTGCTATACCGCCAACACCATGCAGATCGAGGCCGGCGCTACTCCCGACAAGCTCAAGCCTTGTGCCGGTGAGGGCTCGAATGGCGGGCGCATCCAGATGCTGCCTGTGGGCACCGAGGTCGAGGGCGCCAACGGCACCTACACACCAATGGCCGCCCCCCGCATTTCCTATGCCTCACCGCCTTATTCGGGTGGCCTGGCCCTGAAGCTCGCCATCGCCAAACTCGATGGCAAGGACATCCCCAAGCACACGGTGCTGCCTTTGCCAATCGTGACGAACGAGACGATCAAGCTTTGCCAGGAGGGCAGTTGGGCGGAGATGAAGGCCGGCTGCAATGCCTTCAAGCCTTCTCTCGTTTCCAATCCCGGCTGGTTCGCCTCGATCTATTCGGCCGAGACGCCCGAACTAGGGCTGTCGGCGGCGCTGGTCGGCCAGCCCGAGAACTGACGGCGGCGTGGGACTGCGCCATCCTTGCTGACCCACCTGTACTGCTTTGAGCATCGTACCGAAAAGGGGGCGCCGGTTTTCGGCAAAAACGATGCGGCATCAAAGATCTGCAGCACCAGAACCGATTCCGGCTCCGGTGCTGCCGACAACACCAATTTCCAGGGACCGGCTCGTATGTCATCCATATCCGTTCAGACGGCCTTGTCGAAAACGGCGGTTGCGGCCTGCGATATCAGTCGCTCCTTCGGACCGACCATCGCCGTCGACGGCGTCTCCTTCGAGGTCCTGGCAGGCGAGGCCCACGCACTGCTGGGCGAAAACGGCGCTGGCAAATCCACGCTCGTCAAGCTGCTGTCCGGCCTGATCATGCCCACGACAGGCCATTTCGAGATCTTTGGCCAGCAGGCGGTGCTCGGCAGTCCGCGCGCAGCCCATCGGCTCGGTATTCAGACGGCTTTTCAGGAACTCACCATCGTCAAGGACCTGACGGTGCTGGATAATATGCTGTTGCCCTATCCGCCGACCCTGTTCGGCCAGATCCGCCGCTCGGAGGCGCGCCGGCAGGTGATTGATCATCTGGAAGCGCTCGGCCTGGAGGCGATCGATCTCGATACCGACCTGCGCGATCTCGATCTCAACATTCGCCAGAAGATCGAGATTGCCCGCGCCTTGTTCCGCCGCCCCAGGATCCTCCTCCTCGACGAGCCGACTTCCACCTTGTCCGGCCGGGACATCGACTGGCTGGGCGGCCTGATCGACGGGCTGAAGCGCGACGGCGTGACGGTGGTGTTCATCTCTCATCGCATGGCAGAGGTGAGGGCCTTTTGCGATCGGGTCACGGTCCTGCGTGGTGGCAAGCATATCGCTACCGCCAGCCTTGCCGATGTCGCCGACGAGGACCTGATCGGCATGATAGCGGGCAGAGAGCTGGGTCGTTCCTTTCCGCCCAAGCCGCCGGTGCCGTCGCTGACCGGAGATCCCGTGCTGTCGGTGAAAGGACTTGGCACCCATAAGAGGCTCGATGAGGTCAGCCTCGACCTGCGTGCGGGCGAGATTCTCGGCGTCGCGGGCCTGCAGGGCATGGGCCAGCTCGAGCTTTTCTCGGCCCTGTTCGGCATGGAGGAATATCGCGGCGAGATCCGAATTGACGGGCAGGCGGTGACGCTGACCTCCCCGCGCGACGCCATCGAGGCGCGTATCGGCATCAGCCTGGTTCCCGAGGACCGCAAGACCGAAGCCCTTTTCCTCAAGCTTGACGGGCAGCGCAATGTCTCCCTGCCGGTGATCGAGCGCTATACAAGGTTCGGCCTGATCGACGAAACCCGCGAGGAGGCGGATGTCGCCAGGGTCTTCGGCAGGCTCAACGTGCAGATGCGCGCGCTGTGGACCAGCGTGAAATCCTTTTCCGGCGGCAACCAGCAGAAGATCGCCATCGCAAAATGGCTGTTCGCGCAAAGCCGCGTGCTGCTGCTGTTCGACCCGACCCGCGGCATCGACGTCGGCACCAAGCACGAGATCTATGCCTTGATCCAGCAATATGCCGCCGCCGGCGGCGCCGTCCTGTTCCATTCCACCGAGATTGCCGAACTCGACCATCTCGCCCATCGCGTCCTCGTGCTCTATCGCGGCAAGGTTGCGGCCGATCTCACCGGCCCTGCGATTTCTGAAGACGCCATTCTGCGCGCCACGCTGGGCAGCGCTTCCACGATCCGGGAGGCATCATGAGCGCGGCCCACGTCGACATGTCCCTCAAGCCGTCGCGAGCCAAGCGCGCGGGCCTGCGCTGGTCGCGCCATCGGGGTGCGCTGATCGCAGTCGCCGCCTTCCTGGCTTGCCTCGGGCTGATCCGCCTCGTCAACGGATCCCTCAACTATTACGATATCTCGACCATCGCCACGGGTGGTGCCACGCTGGCGACGGCCGCTGTGGGCCAGACTATCGTGGTGTTGTCGGGCGGGTTCGATCTGTCGGCCGCCGCCGTGGTCTCGCTGGTGAACGTCGCACTGGCAAGCCGCATGCAGGACGATCCTTCCAGCATCCTTTTGTGGTCCTGCGCCGGCATCGCCATCGGAGCGGCAGCGGGGGCGTTCAACGGCTTCTTCATCGCCTTCCTGCGCCTGCAGCCGATCGTCGTGACGCTCGCGACCATGTTCATCCTGCAGGGGGTGACACTGCTGGTGATGGACAAGCCCGGCGGCCAGCTTCCCGCTGACTTCACGGCCTTCTTCACGGCCGACGCGATCCCCGAATGGCTGCCGGGACCGGTTCTCATGCTCGTCCTCCTGGTGTTGGGCTGGCTTTTCCTCAAGAATACCGTCTTCGGCAAGGCGATCTACGCGATCGGCTCTGACCGGGACGCGGCCCGGGCGGCGGGCCTCAACACCCGCCTGTGCGAGTTCTTTGTCTATGTGCTGGCCGGCGGGCTCTACGGCCTGGCCGGCGTGTTCATCAGCGCGCAGACCGGCTCGGGCGACCCGCTGGTCGGCAATCCCATGCTGCTGCAGATGTTCGCGGCCGTGGTGGTTGGCGGTACATTGCTGGGCGGCGGGCGCGGCGGGCCTGTTGGTACCATCTTCGGCGCCTATGTGCTGATGATGGTGGTTAACATCCTGCTCGTCCTCAACGTGCCGGCCTTCTATTCCTCCGTCGTCGAGGGCACCATCCTGATCCTGGCGGTGCTCGGCGCTTCGATCACCCGCACATCGGTGCTCGCCACCACCCTGCGCCTGATCGGCCATCGCTTGGCGGCCTGGCGCCAGGGCCGCCTGCCGCGGCAGCTGTCACTGCCGGAAACGCGGTTGCGACTGCCGGCCGAGCCGGCTCAAGCCGCGCGATCTCAGATTGCCCGTCCCAGCTTCTGGATCCGCCGCCAGGAGGATCTGCGCACGGTTCTTCCAGCCTTTGTCTGCTTTGCGATCGTCCTCATCGTCAGCCAGTTCGTGCTCGGCAGTACGCTGGCGTCGTGGGGCTACTACAATTCACTGATCGTGCTCGCGAGCTTCCTGGCCATTCTCGCGCTTGGGCAGGGGAGCGTGATCCTCACCGGCGGCCTCGACCTCTCCCTGCCGTGGACGATCGCGTTCTGCGGCATCGTCAGCGCCGGCCTGATGAAGGGATCGGATAGTGCGATGCTCTATGCCCTGCCGCTGACCTTGGCGATGGGTACGTTCATCGGCCTGTTGAACGGCCTCGGCATCGTTGCCCTCGGCCTGTCGCCGATCGTGATGACATTGGCGATGAACGGCATCCTGCAGGGCTTCGCGCTGGTCTATTCCGGCGGGACGCCCGACGGTTTCTCGGCCCCGGGGCTTCGCTGGATCATGACCGGGCAGGTGATCGGCGTTACGCCGATCGTGCCCCTCGTCGTCCTGTTCGTGTTCCTCGCCATCGTCCTGCTCGGCCGGACCGCCTTCGGCCGGCGTGTCTATGCCATCGGCAATGGCGCGCGCGCGGCCCAGTTGTCGGGCGTGCCGGTCGGCGCAACCACGGTCAAGGTCTATATGCTGTCCGGCTGCTGTGCGGCCCTGGTGGGCTGCCTCCTCGCCGGCTTCTCCGGCCAGGCGAGCCTGGGCATGGGCGATGACTATCTGCTGCCGTCCATCGCCGTCGCCGTGGTTGGAGGAACGCTGATCACCGGCGGGCGAGGGCGCTATATCGGCATGATCGGCGGCGTGCTGCTGCTGACGGCCCTGCAGACCCTGCTGGCCGGCACCACGCTCCCTTATGCGACCCGCGCCATTCTCTACGGGGTCGTGGTGCTTTGCGCCGTTATCACATTGCGTGAAAAAAATTCCTGAAAACATTGTAAATCAAGGAAATATAAATGACCGGAATTGCCCTCAAACCTGGCCTTCGCGTTCTCATCACAGCCGGAGCTTCCGGCATCGGCCGCGCCATTGCCGATCTCCTAATCGACAATGGCGCCAGGGTGCATGTGTGCGATGTCGCCGAGCAGCATCTTGCCGATTTCAGGGCAGCTCATCCCGGACACGGTGCCAGCCTGTGCGACGTCTCGGACGAAGAGGCCGTGGCTGGGCTCTTCGACGACGTGCGAGCCGGGCTCGGAGGCCTCGATGCGCTCATCAACAATGCCGGCATTGCCGGGCCGACCGGTGGTGTGGAGGAGATCTCGCCCGCCGATTGGCGCCGCACCATCGATATCTGCCTCACCGGGCAGTTCCTCTGTTCTCATCACGGCGTGCCTCTGCTCAAGCAGGCGGGCGATGGCGCCATCATCAACCTGTCCTCGGCGGCGGGGCGCTATGGCTATGCCTATCGCACGCCCTATTCGGCCGCCAAATGGGGTGTCATCGGCTTCACCCAGAGCCTTGCCAAGGAACTCGGCCCCTCCGGTATCCGGGTCAATGCCATCCTGCCCGGCATCATCCGCGGGCCGCGCATGGAAGGGGTGATCCGCGATCGCGCCACCCAGGTCGGCGTGCCCTATGAGGCGATGGAGAAGCAATATCTCGACCGCATCTCGCTGCGCCGCATGACGGGCCCGGAGGATGTCGCTGCGATGGTGCTCTTCCTGTTGTCACCGGCCGGAATCAACATCTCCGGCCAGTCCCTGGGCGTCGACGGCAACGTCGAATCCCTGTGAGCGCCTCCCTCCCAGTCGGGAACATTCCCATGAAGACAGCCATCATCGGATCCGGTTTCATCGGCCGCGCCTGGGCCATCACCTTCGCAAGGGCCGGCCATGAGGTCAGGCTCTGGGACAAGGACGCCGACGCCTTACCGAAAGCCTTGGCCTTCATCGACGAGATGTTGCCGGATCTTGCCGCAAATGACCTTCTCGGCGGTTCCGAACCTCACGAAGTCAAGGCACGCATCCGCATCGAGCCCGATCTTGCCGTAGCGCTCGATGACGTCGACCACGTCCAGGAGAACGCGCCCGAACAGGTCGAGCTGAAACGCACTCTGTTCGCCGATCTCGACCGGCTGGCGCCCGCCAAGGCGGTGCTGGCAAGTTCGACTTCGGCGATCCTGCCTTCCGCCTTCATGGAGCATCTTCCCGGTCGCCAGCGCTGCCTCGTGTGCCATCCGATCAATCCGCCCTACCTGGTACAAGCGGTGGAGGTCTGCCCCTCGCCCTGGACCTCGCAGGAGGCCATGTGCAAGGCGGCCGACTTCATGCGCAGTTGTGGCCAGTCACCTTTGGTGATGAAGCGCGAGATCGACGGTTTCATCATGAACCGCCTGCAGGGTGCTCTGCTCGAAGAAGCGTTCCGCCTGGTCGCCGACGATATCGCCAGCGTCGAGGACATCGATATAGGCCTGCGCGACGGGCTGGCCTTGCGCTGGTCCTTCATGGGCCCCTTCGAGACGATCGACCTCAACGCGCCCGGGGGCGTGCGCGACTATGCCGAGCGCTACCAAGGCATCTACGCCAACATCTTCCCGTCGGTGCAGTACCGCGTCGATTGGGCTGGCCCCGTGATGGAGCGCATCGAAGCGGAGCGCAGCGCCCTTCTACCGCGCGACAAGCTCGGTGCGCGCCAGAAATGGCGCGACCGCCAGCTGATGGCTCTGCGCGCGCACAAGCGCAGGGCCGCCAAGGACATCGGAAAGTGAGTAAACGCATGGCCCGCAATAAAGTCATCATCACTTGCGCCGTAACCGGCGCCATTCATACGCCCTCGATGTCGCCGCATCTGCCGGTGACGCCGGAAGAGATCGCCGATGCGGCAGTTGGCGCCGCCGAGGCCGGCGCGGCGATCGTGCACCTCCATGCCCGCAATCCCGTGACCGGTGAGCCCGACCAGACGCCGGAGGCCTTTGCCAGGTTCCTGCCCCAGATCAAGCAGCGCTCGAACTGCGTCATCAACCTCACCACCGGCGGTGCCCCGACCATGAGCATCGAGGAGCGCGTGCGACCGGCGGCAACCTTCGCGCCGGAGGTCGCCTCGCTCAATCTTGGTTCCATGAATTTCGGCCTGTTCGGCATGCTCGATCGCTTCACCGATCTCAAGCATGAGTGGGAGCGAACCTATCTCGCCAACAAGGACATCATCTTTCGCAACACCTTCGGGCAGATCGAGCACATCCTGACCACCTGCGCGGGCAACGACACCCGTTTCGAGTTTGAATGCTACGACACGGCGCACCTGTACAATCTAAAATATTTCTTCGATCGCGGCCTGGTGAAGGCGCCGCTCTTCATCCAGACCGTCTTCGGCCTGCAGGGTGGCATTGGCGGCCATCCCGACGACGTCCAGCACATGAAGCGCACCGCAGATCGCTTGTTCGGCGACCAGTATCGCTGGTCCGTCCTCGGTGCGGGCCGCAACCAGTTCAACATTGCGGCGATGTCGGCTGCGATGGGCGGCAACGTCCGCGTCGGGCTGGAGGACTCGCTCTGGAACGGGCCCGGCGTGCTCGCCCGCTCCAATGCGGAACAGGTCACCAGGGTCCGCCAGATCATCGAGGGGCTGGGCCTCGCCGTGGCGACCCCGGACGAGGCCCGCGAAATACTGAGCCTGAAAGGCGGCCATGCCGTGAATTTCTGAGCACTTGATCGGGGCTGCCAGCCGGAAGGCTGACGACAAAACGGCTGAAGGAGAGGGAACGAGCATGCGTATCGAAGTCTTGCTGGATGTGAAGACCACCCTGGGGGAGGGCCCGCTTTGGGACGTCGACCAGCAGCGTCTCTACTGGATCGACAGTTTCGACGGCCGCGTCTTCCGTGCCACTGCCGATGGCAGGGAGCTCCGGGCCTGGGACGTGCCGCAGAAAATCGGCTCCATGGCGCTGCGCCAGGACGGCTCGGGCGCCGTCGTCTCGCTGGCGCGTGGCTTCCATCTTCTCGACTTCAAGACGGGTGACGTCGAACTCATCCACGATCCCGAGCCCGACCTGCCCAACAACCGCATCAATGACGGCAAGGTCGACAAGCGCGGCCGCTTCATCGCCGGCTCGATGGACACGATGGAGGAAGGGCCGAACGGGGCGCTCTACAGCCTGTCGACGGATTTCAAGGTCACCAGGCTCGATTCCGGCATCATCTGCTCGAACGGGCCGTGCTGGAGCCCGGACGGTACTATTTTCTATTTCACCGACACCTGGTCCGGCGAGATCTCTGCGTATGACTATGACCAGGACACTGGCGGCGTGTCGAACCGCCGGACCTTCGCCAAGGTCGATGGATCGGGTGGTGGTGCGGCCGATGGCTCGACGGTGGACGCCGAGGGCTGCCTGTGGAATGCCCTGGTCTACGATGGCAAGCTGGTGCGCTATCGGCCGGACGGCTCGGTCGACCGGGTGATCGAGATGCCGGTCAAGAAGGTCACCAGCGTGATGTTCGGCGGTCCCGATCTCGATGTGCTCTATGTGACCTCGATGGCCAAGCCGCCTTTGCCGCGCTTCCCCGGCGACGGCGTGTTGCGGGGCAGCCTCTTCGCCATCTATGATCTGGGCATTCGGGGCATCCCGGAGCCCCGTTTCGGCGGGTGAGGGGATCGGAGAATGGCAGGGACGTGGCAGCGGTTCCCGGTCACGGCGTGCGCGGACGTCCTGTCAGAGGCGCCCTGACACGAACTCCGATGGGTTGGCTCGTTGAAGTTAAGGATAAGAATGACCTTGTGCCGATAACCTGACCTATACGAGGTGGCCACGCTAAATTGGCTTGCTCATGCACCGAGCGCGCATACCCGTTTGGCGCATCTTGTGCCTATGCCGAAAGGGCAAGTCTCTTCCTTATATTTATAAAAAGATATTATATATCAATGATATATATAATATTCCTATATCGATGTCTTATCGAGCTGATCTGCTTTGTCAGGTGTAGTGCATAACCTATATCCGCCACTCTTATGGCGATAGAGGCGTGCCGAAGTGCCATGCCCTGGTCCGCGCTTGCTGAAGCAGAAGCCCTGATTTTCCGGCTGCTGTGTCGCGCAGCCGGAAGATTTCTCAATCAACTCTGCAGCGAGCCCGTTCGAAGCGAGGCACGGCCGCAAGGAGCCCTATTCTACAACCTGTACGATCCGGCGGGTGCCCGGATCGACCAACACCACCTCGTCGTTGATCACCGTATATTTGTAGCGGACTTCACCATAGTCCGCGGGCACGTCATAATATTCGATACCGTCCTCGGGCAGAACGACGCCCACATTGACGGGCTCCTCATAGCGGTAGGACGGAACGTGCCTCTCGATCACATATTGACGGAAGCGGGGGCGCTGCTGAATTCCCAGCAGTCCGTTGATGCCGCCCGTCACAGCGCCAACCGTGCCACCGACGATGCCGCCGATCGGCCCGGCGTTCTCATTACCGCGTTCCGCCCCTTCCTGGGCTCCGCCCATCACGCCTTGCGCCTGGGCAGCGGCTGGCAGCCATAGCGCCACCAAAGATACGCCAATCAAGTTCATCAACCTGTTTGTCATAGCCTTTCTCCGTGTTTGCCGAGTGTACACACTCCCGATATGAGCACTATAACAATCAGAGGATGCATTTGTTCCCATATAAATTTTCCTAAAATAATAATTATGGCATCTGCCTTCAAATTAACTTTGATTTCTCAATGAGAACACATTTCAGATAAATGTATGGCGTTTATATTATTCTGATAAACTCTGAGGGTGCCGATCTATATAGAACGAGAATTCTTATCGGTCTTGCTTACATGGGCGGCAATGGGTTCTCGATCCCAGCGTGAGTAAAGGTCCTCCAGGGCACATCAGATCATTGTCCGCCAACCGGATTCGCCATCGTCCGTGGGGCGCCACGCCATGGCGTATGTGCGAAATCGCACATACGCCGCAGGGAAATACCTTTATCGCTCCACGCAGTTTGTAGGCCTGCTGAATAGGGGCGGTCTGATATAAGGTAATATGGTAATGGGTACTGCTGTTCTTTCCGACGCCTATAGGAGCGTCGACATGTTTGATCGCCCGCCGAGACTGCGCGATGACGCAGTGCGACCGACGGCACCCATTGCCACGCCTTCCGTCACGCCTCGGATTGCAACAATCCCGGTCCTCATCATCAGCGCGGCAACGCTGATCCGAGACTGTCTGGCGCGCTGCCTCGCCGATTCCGAATTGAACTGCACGATGAGCGGCTACGGATCGGTAGACGAATGGCGCCCGTTGGACCCAACCGCTCCCGTGACCGTACTGCTGTGCGCAACTGGCGATTGGGCGACGGAACGCGCCATCTGCGACGACATTGCCAAGCTGCAAGCCAAGGCTCCCGATAGCCAGATCATCGTACTCTCCGATGCCGAGAATCCCGCTTTGGTTCGCCGTACCCTGGAGCAAGGCGCCCGTGGTTTTGTCGGTATGACCTTCAATCTGGATATGGCGGCTGCGGCCATTCGTCTGGTCCAGGCCGGGGAGAGGTTTGTGCCTGTTACGAGCCTCCTGGCTGCGCAGACAGCTCCCATGCAGGCTCCGGAGAAGGGGCCATTCCGCCAGGTTCTTACCCAAAGGCAGATCGACGTCATCGACCACTTGCGCCGCGGCGAGTCCAACAAGATCATCGCCTACAAGCTCGAAATGAGCGAGAGCACGGTGAAGATCCATATCCGCAACATCATGCGCAAGATCAAGGCGCGCAATCGCACGGAAGTGGCGATCCTGACCCAGGATCTGTTCAACTGATCGCGGGGATTTCCCTCAACGGTCGTACCGACCGCAATTCCAGTTGAACCGCGTCAAATCTCAAAATGCTCCAAGGCTCCCCAAGGGGAGCCTTTTTCGTGCGTCGGCGGCAAGACGGGAACATGGCGCCAAGTCGGGCGTTATAGTCGGGTGCGGTGCAGGCTGCGAGCTATCGCCGTTACGGATCACCAGAACGGAGAACATGATGGCCGACTCGATTTCCTCGGACGATGTGCGCAAAGAACTGGAAAAGCAGATTACCGAACTCAGAAAGGAAATCGGCGCACTTGGCAAATCCATCGCGGACCGTGGCGCCGAAACATTGGAGCGCACGCGCGAGGCGGCCTCGGAGGCCGTGGATCGAGCCAAGGGACAGACGCGAGCTTCCTTCCAGCAAGCACGCGAGCAAGCGCACGCCGTGACCGATGCGGCGAGGGAACACCCAGGCACCGCCGCGACGATCCTGTCCTCAGCCGGCATTGTCGGGTTCGTAATAGGGCTTGTGGTCGGCGCCACCCTGCTCGGAAGCGAACGCCGTTGATGTTTGCGTGTCGAGCAAGCATCGACACGCTGTTCTGAAACAGTTTTTCGGCCAGGGGTGCTTTACCAGCTGCGCTTACTTGTCGACCAGGGCAAAGCGCAGCCTGGCCGGTTCGCTTGCAGGATTTGGCCAACCCAGGGTCGAATTGGCAAAGGCATGAAGGAGAGCCGCCAGCCGGGCGCAAGGCTCCGAGCCGGCGACGACTGCCTTGCCGGCTTCATCTGCGTCTAAACCATACCGCACCTGGCATTGAAACTGTTCCAGGGCGCCATCGAGCGACCTGACATTCAATCGGCTCCCGGGCAGCAGGCATTGCCGAAGTCTTTCGACGGCATCGACGGAGGCTGTGAGCGCGTCAGGCTCGGCACGATGCGAACCATTGGCTGAAGACAGGCGATGGTCAGGCAGGACGACCAGCCAATCGGCGAACATGCAACCATCGAGATAACGAAGGCTCAGGCAGATGTCGCGATCGAGCGATGGATCGCTGCCGCTCAGCCGACTGGCTCTGTCGGCAAATGAGAAAAGCGCGCGCACGTCATAAGCTTGCATCGGATCCGTACCTTGATGATTGTCGATGGCGAGAACCGCTACCAACAGCAAAGGTTTCTGGCCTGCGACGAATTGGAGCAGAGCCACAGGGTCAGCCGGCGGGAACCACGGGGCCGGTTAGCAGGTTCAGCAGCAAGGCGTTTGGACATCAAGGCCACGGCGATCGGGCGGGGTCTGCGGCTTGAAAAGGGAGGACGATATGCGTGGCCTTGGCCTTCTGGCTTCATTTGCGGGACTGATCACCATTGCCAGGCTTCTGGATGACAATCATCGGCTGCGCCGGAAACTGGAGGTGCTGAATGCGCACGGCGCGGCAGCCGCCGGTAGGCGCCGGAATATGGCGATGCAGCCTGCCGATCCTTGGGACGAGGTCGACGAAGCGAGCGACGAGTCGTTCCCTGCCAGCGATCCGCCCGCTTTCACCGCACGCCGCGGGACCTGAAACGTACCGAAAACCGGCATCCGCTTTTCGGCACGGTGCTCTAACCGCCAAGTGCTTTGACGATCAGGATCAGCGCGGCGGCGATGATTACGCCTCCGATCAGCCGCGCGGCGAGTGGACCGTTCGGTGCGAGACGCTCGAAGCTGATGGCCGCCGTGACGGCTGCCATCATGCGCAGATCCATCATCCCGGTCATGAGAAGGATCGTGGTCAGGCCGACGGAGTTCAGGCTGCAATGGGCCCCCAGCCGCAAGCCGTCCTGCAAGGCCGCGTACGCCGGTCGCTCGACTCTGTTTGCTGGCATACCGTGCCAGCAGGCGAGCTGGTGGGCCTTCCATGGCGTGAATTGCCAGGCGCCGGCCAACAGAACGATCAGGCCTGCGGCGAGCGGTACGGTACGCGACAACTCCGGCAGCTTGGCGCATGCTACCGCGAAGGTTGCGCTGCACAGGAAGACAAGGCAGCCGACCAAGGCCCACATCGAGAGATAACCCACGCCGATCAGGGCGATGAGATGGCCGGGACGCCTTTTTCCCGCCGCGACCAGAGCCTCGCGACGGCGCCATAGAACGGGCGACAGGCTCGGCAGCATCATGGCTGCCATCATGGCCAGCCACATGGCGAGGAAGGATAGGGCCAAGCCGGGCCAGCTCTGTCCGCATATCGGCAGCCACATCATCGACATCGTCCAGTTGCCGGGCATCGGGATCTCGCCCATGCCGGCCATCGCCAGCGACCATTCCAACATGATCGCCGTGCCCAGCGCGAAGGCGAGACCCAGACAGCCGACAAAGGCAAGCCGGGAGATCCATCCGGCGCCGTCATGCGCTGGGCTGTTCCATATCCTGCTGGCGTGAATGAGGCTCATGACGGGTCTCGCGGCGTTCTCGATACGATCCGGTGTTTCGTGCTAGTCCGGGAGTGTCGGATGGTGGGAGTGACAAGTTTGGCGGGATTCGAATGGACTCGCTGATTACGGCCGCGGCCCGTGCGCTCGCCGCCGGCGATCCGCTCGGTGCCCTGAACCGGATTGCCCTGCGCGACGATGCGCCGGCATTGGCCCTGCGCGGCATCGCAATGGCGCAGCTCGGGGACCTCGATCGCGCTCGGACACTGATCCGAAGCGCGGGCCGTGCCTTCGGCACTAGGCAAGCGGTGGCGCGCGCAAGATGCGTTGTCGCCGAGGCGGAGATCGCCTTCGTCTCGCGCGATCTAGGCTGGCCCGCCAAGGCCCTTCATGCGGCGCGCGTGACGCTGGAACAGCATGGCGACTGGGTGAATGCCGCACATGCCAGATATCTCGAAGCTCGGCGCCTGCTGCTGATCGGGCGCCTGGACGCCGCCGAGGCAGAGCTTGCCAATTTCGATCCCGCGCCGCTGCCGCCGGCCTTGAAGACGGCGCATGATCTGGTGGTTGCCGGCATTGCGATGCGCAGGCTGCGGACCCGACAGGCCCGTGAGGCGCTGACCCGGGCCAAGCTGGCCGCACGCCAGGCCGGGATCCCGGCGTTGGCGGCGGAGGTCGAAAGCGCCATGCGGATTCTGGACACACCGGCCGCGCGCCTGATCACCGGCGGCTGCGAACGCCCCGTGCTGCTCGATGAAGTCGAGGCTTTGCAGACATCGAAAGCCTTCCTGGTCGATGCCTGCCGTCATGTCGTGCGCGATGCAGAGAAGGGGGCTTCGCTCGCCAGACGGCCGGTGCTGTTTGCCCTTGTCAGGGCGTTGGGCGAGGCCTGGCCCGGCGATGTGACGCGCGACGAACTGGTGGCGCGCGCCTTCGGAGCCAAATCTGCCGACGAGTCCCATCGCGCCCGGCTTCGGGTCGAGATGGGCCGCCTGCGCGCGATCTTGCGGGGAATGGCCGCCGTCAACGCGACCCGGCGCGGCTTTGCCCTGGTTCCTCGCCGTGCCGGCGACGTCCTGGTACTGGCCCGGCCGGTCGAAGAGAAATATGCAGCGGTGCTGGCGTTCCTCTCCGATGGCGAAGCCTGGTCGAGCTCGGCTCTGGCGCTTGCGCTGGGTGCCAGCCAGCGTACGGTGCAGCGCGCCCTCGACGAGCTCGCCTTGGCCGCCAAAGTGCAGTTCTTCGGCCGCGGCCGGGCACGCCGCTGGGTGACGCCGCCCGTGCCGGGTTTCGCGACAACCTTGTTACTCCCCGCGCCTCTGCCATGAAGTTAGGATCGCCCGATGAAACGGACATCAGCAGAAATCCTTCGCGAATATGGCCCTTTTGCCGGTGTCGAGGCCGTGCACGGGGTCAGCTTCGATGGTGACAACGTCTGGTTTGCGTCCGGCGACAAGCTGAACGCACTCGATCCCGACAGTGGCAAGACGGTGAGGTTTCTCGATGTCGCCGCGCATGCCGGCACCGCCTTTGACGGCCGGCATCTGTTTCAGATCGCGGAGGATCGCATCCAGAAGATCGATCCGGCCACCGGCAAGGTGCTCGCCACCATTCCAGCGCCCGGCGGCGGCAAGGATTCAGGCCTGGCCTGGGCGGAAGGCGCCCTTTGGGTCGGCCAATACCAGGACCGCAAGATTCACCAGATCGATCCTGAGACCGGCGCCACGCTACGCACCATCGAATCCAACCGTTTCGTCACTGGTGTGACCTGGGTGGATGGGGAGCTTTGGCACGCCACCTTGGAAAATGATGAGAGCGAATTGCGGCATATCGATCCGGCTACCGGCAAGGTTCTCGACAGCATCGAGATGCCGGCCGGCCTGGTCGTCTCCGGGCTCGAATCCGATGGGGGCGATCGCTTCTTCTGCGGAGGTGGTGCCAGCGGAAAAGTCAGGGCCGTCCGCCGGCCCTCTAGAGCAAAGCGCATTCATGACTGAACGCTTGTTTGCTCAGACGAGCACCGGCCGGTTGGACACGAACAGATCGGCGAGAATGCCGAGAGCCCGATCGAGCTGATCGATTGCCGGAGCGCCGAGGCTTATCCGCACGCCGCCCTGCAAAGCGGCGGGATCGGCCATTGCTGCGCGCGCCGGCATCAGAGCGACCCCGTGCAGGGCGGCGCGGGCGACGAAACGGTCTGCCGCCTCGGCCGGCATCGGCAGCCAGGCATGAAAACCGCCATTGACCTTCAGTGACGCATGCTTGGGCAAGCGTTCGGTGGCGAGCGCCGAGCGTCGGGCCGCGTCCGCGCGGACCGACGCCGCAACCGCTTCCGCTGTCCCGTCCACCAGCCACATCTCCATGATTTCGGCCAGGAGTGCCGACGCCATGGTGCTGCTCGCCTGCAGCCGTGCCTCCGCCTCGGCCATGCGATCGGGCGGGACGACGAGCGCGCCCATGCGAAGCCCGGGACTCAAGGTCTTGGAGAGGCCGGTGACATAGAAGGTACGTTCGGGCGCAAGGGACGCCAGGGGACAGACGCCTGCGGGCGCGAAAATGCCGTAGACGTCGTCCTCGATGATGGCGACGTCGTGGGCTCGGCATAGGCGGACCAAAGTCTGGCGGCGTTCAGCGCCCATCGTCGCCGTTGTTGGATTGTGCAGGGTCGGGGTCACATAGAGCACCCGATGCCGGCCGCGCTCGGAGCCGAGTGCTTCGGCCAGGGCGTCGGGCGTGAGTCCTTCCTCGTCCATCGCAAGACCGACGGTCTCGAGGCCGGCCTGCCCTGCCGCCAGCAACGCCCCCGGATAAGTCAGCGCCTCGGTCAGCAAGATCGTTCCCGGCGGGCAGGCGATGGCCATCGCAATAGAGAGAGCGTGCTGGGCGCCATGGCTCAGCACGATACAGTCCGGCCTAGCCTCAAAGCCCCATCTGGCCAGCCAGCGCGCCATCAGGCGCCGATGCTCCGGGCGGCCTGCGGGATGGGAATAGGCTCCGAAGGTGCCGGCATCGAGGCGCTTTGCCAGTGTCGACAGTGTGGCCTGTAGCAGCCTGTCGCTCAGCATCTGCGGAGGGGCGTTGATGCCGAGGTCGATTGCGCCGGCCGCCGCGGCCGAGGAACCGGCCACGAACATGCCGCGGCCATGGAGTGACCTCACCAGGCCGCGCTGCTCCAGCCTGGCATAGGCCTTGGTGACGGTGCCGACGCCAACGCCGAGACGCCAGGCAAGGTCGCGATGGGCCGGCAGACGGTCGCCGGCGCCGATCAGGCCGGCGGCAATGTCGTCGGCAAGCGCTGCGGCAAGCCGCTCGAAAGGTGGCCCACCACCTTGTGCCAAGTGCGGTACCCAGGGAGATGCAAGCTTCACGGCAGGACCATCAATTGTGTCACATGACACTATTGCATATTTCAAAATAGTGTCACGCCGCTATGATCCCGTCAATTCTCTACGGAGCGGCCACTTCCCATGACACCCGACTTCCCATGACACCCGACCTGCTTATCGCCTTCGTCATCTACGCCTTCGTCACCTCGATCACGCCCGGCCCGAACAATACGATGCTGCTGGCCTCCGGAGCTAATTACGGTCTCAAGGCCACCATGCCTCATCTTCTCGGCATCAATCTCGGTTTCTGTGTCCTCGTGCTCGCCGCCGGTTTCGGCATAGGCGGCCTGTTCACGGTCTTTCCGCTCCTGCACACGCTGTTGCGCTATGGCGGTGCGACCTATCTCCTCTACCTTGCCTGGAAGATTGCCAAGGCAGGCAGGCCGGATTCCGAAGGCGGCCAGGATCGCCCGATGACCTTTTTCCAAGCAGCGGCCTTCCAGTGGATCAATCCGAAGGCCTGGATCATGGCTATCGGCGCCATTGCCACCTATACGCCGGCCAGTGGCTTCTTCGGCAATGTCCTGGTGGTGGCGGCCATCTACGTTCTGGTTAATGCACCCTGCCTCTTGGTCTGGGCGGCAGCGGGAACCGCTTTGCGCGGTTTCCTGTCGAAACCTCTACGGCTGCGTCTTTTCAACATCGCCATGGCGTTGGCACTGGTCGCCTCGCTCTATCCGATCCTGGCTGAAGCGGGGCATTGACCGACAGGCGCATCGACATCCCTTGTTAGAGGTCGAAGGTGAGATAGTAGGTCAAGAAGGAGAACAGCAAGGCAAGCAGCACACTTTCGAGCATCGGCTTTGCTCCGGTGAAAGAGGCCGTCAACATGCGCGCACTGCCTTAACCTGCGATTTCCATTTGTTTCGCCGTGATGGTGATATCGCGGCATTTCGCGGTCTCCTGCCCAGCGATGCCGCGGGCATGGCAAGGGCGCAGCTTGCCCCATTCGTCACGACGGACTGTATGTTGCGAATGTGGGGGATTCGCCTTTCTGATAGACTTGGATCGAGAGGCCGGCTGGCGTCACTTCGGTCTTCACAGGCTTGAACCCGAGAGGCTGCCCGCCTTCCTTGAAGAGCCTGCGGCCCTGTCCCAGCACGACGGGAGCGACCATGAGCCTGAATTCATCCACCAATCCAGCCGCCAGCAGCGAATAGGCGAGCCGGCCGCTGCCATGGATTTGGAGTTCGCGGCCGGCCTTTGCCTTCAACGCGGCGACGCCGCCGAGAATGTCGCCCGACAGGATGGTCGAAGGCGCCCATGTGGCCTGCTCGAGTGTGTTCGAGGCCACATATTTCGGAGCGCCGTTCAACTTGCTGGCCACGGGATCATTGGGATCGTCCATCTTCGGCCAATCGCGCGCGAAGCTTTCATAGGTGCGGCGGCCGAACAGGAAGCCATCGGCTTCGGAGACCCAGTCGGTTACCGAGCGCATCAGGGCATCATCGATGAAGGGGACGAACCAGCCGCCACGGACAAAACCGTCCGTCGTGTCTTCATCGGGGCCTCCCGGGCCCTGATAGACACCATCGAGAGACAGAAATTCCATCAATACCAGCTTCATCACATCACCTCTCGCGGTTTTATTGCCGCTGCTGTCCGGGCCGAGGCCGGAGATAATCAATTACCTTATGGGCTAACTATCAGTCTTTAATACTTAGCACAAGAGCTTAGTTTTTGTGCGTGATGAGCCGGCTTGCCGTGAGGCAGGGAGAGATGACCGACAGGTGGGCTTCCGCCTGTGACGGGTGGTCCGGCGACGAGCGGGCAGGGCGGTCGGGTTAGTGGAACTTGGTTTCCCGCAAATCGAAAAAGCCCTTGCGATCGACCACGGCGATCAGCAGTTGCAATTCCGTCATGGCGTCGGAGACCACGATGATGTCGCCGGTGGTCGTCACGCGCGCCATTGGCCGAATGTCCCTATACTCGCCGTGCCGCGTGTAGAGGCGGGCCTCCTTGAGGACATCGGCGGGTTTACGGCCGATCAGTTCGAGCGTGCCGGTCATCGCGTATTTCTTGGCGATCTCGTAATTGTACCAGGCGTCGCACGGTCCGTAACGGGCACCGGGGTCGGAGCTGAAGCAAACGGCTTCGCCTTCGATCGTATCCGTGGCGTGAAAGATGTCCACCACATAGGTTCTGGGCTGGGGAGCGTCGATCTTCCCCATCTCCTGGAGAACCGCGACGGCCGCGTGCACGGCGGCACGATCCGTGCAGTGCCTGACGATGTGTTCGAGGCCCTTCACCACCTGCTGATAGGTAAGCAAGCCCGTAGCGCTGGATTGCATGGACATGGCGCAACTCTTGAGATGAAAGATTTTCGAGATTTTGAATGAGGAGCCGGCAAGAAATTTCGAAGAGAATGTGAGATGGCGTGAACCTGTTCTTCTGCATAATGGTGCGAAGTCGGGCGGGAGAGAGCTCGCAGCGACGATTGGCGGGTTCGCTGCGAACCAGTTCGGACCCCGTTCAAGCGTGAATCTGCTGCATCGGCGTAATCAGGTCGCTCCACTCGCATGGCGCGGGATCCGCCAGCCCGGTGCGCGGCAAATTCAGAGCGTCCATCCGGACAAAGACGCCGAGATTGACAGCCATATGGGCGGCGATGACGGGCTCACCCGCAATGGTCTTTGGCAGCCCCATCGGGAAGGGGTCGAAACCAAGTTCACTCGCTCTGGTAATCCAGCCCGGATGGGCCTGCCAGACCAGGGTCTGGATATCGAACTTCAAGGCGACATAGGCCACGCTCCGCAGCAACAGACCAATCGGGCCGTTCCAGCCTCGGCCGGCGCCGCGCGCCCGCTTCGCCGTGCCCATGCGGCTCCACTCCCAGGCCCTGGGGTCTCGGATCAGTCCCCGCGAAGCCAGGCCGGGATAGACCTCGGACAGAACATGAGGCTTGATCGTCGGGTTGAGCCGGCTATAGGCCTGAACCTGCTCATCCTTCATGGCCAGGATGTGGATGGTGTCGTCGGTATCGAATTGATCGATTTCCCTGCGATCGGGCCGGCGCAGATTTTCCCAGCCGGCTTCTTCGACAAACGCTTCGTTCCGAAAACGGAAAGCCAATTCCAACTCAAATTGCTTAGAGGAATCAAATCCCTTGATAATGTGTAACATAGCAGAACCTCTCCATTTGTCCGGAGAGACTTGCCGTCATGGTACAGTATTGCAATACCCCAAAAATGGGGCAGTGTCATTGTAGCAAATGTAGTCTATATGCTCTTGAAACTGTATGGGCTTTGGTTCGGGTTCCGAGTTTTTTGGCAACATTCTTGAGGTATTTTGTTGCCGTTTCTTCGGATATTCCCAGGATGCAACTGATCTCCCACGCCGTCTTACCTTCCGCAGTCCAGCGCAGACATTCGGTCTCGCGAGCCGAGAGAACAGGTCCGCCACCGCCGGAAGGACGCGTCGTTCGCAAGCGCCGAATGGCTTCGTAGGCATAGATGCTGATCATGTGGATCGCGGCATTCTCTTCCTCGGACAGAATCCAGTTCTTTTCCGGTGTCGAAATCGAGATCAGCCCCGCGACGGAGGTGAGGCCATGAATGGGAACGCAGAAGCCATCGCCCATGCCGAAATCCGAACGGGCCTCGGCCATGATCCGGTTTGCGATCGAGTTGTCTTTGAACGCCTCGGCGGCCTCATGCCAGTAATAGGGGTTGATCTGCCGGCCGACATTGTTGGGTATCGGATCATGCATGGCATAATCGCGCTCCACATAGCGCTGCTGCCATGCCTCGGACCAGTTGGAGGCGTGCAGTTCGCGAACACCAGGCGGTGCGCCTGCCGGAATGTCACAAATGACAAAGGAATGGGATCCGAAATTCTGTAGCGCTAAACCAAACGTCGATTTCACCTCATCGACCGTCTTGGCTCTGCGCAGATCATGCAACGTCTCAAAAGCCATGACTTCCAGCATTTGACCGTCCCCCGGGGCTGACAGCCCATCGCCTGTGTAGCTGGTCGAATACTTGCCGCCTTGTGACCGGTGATGAAAATCCGCAGACACGCTACCGGTACACATTATTATTGTGCATGAATGCCCCAAGATTGCCAAGTCCAGCTTGAAGTAAAGAAGGCAAAAACAGCAACCTCCGCTTGCATCATACCGAAAAGAAGGAGTTCATTCGCGATGATATTGGCTGGAGCATAATACTTTAGACGTCTCGCGAGGAGGCCCTTCCTGACCCCGGGCCTGTGCTGGTAGCGACGAATGAGGCCACTCCATGTCGGCACCTTCGACTGAGGGAGGCTCCTCAAGGGCAGCACAGGCGCGATGCGCGATAGTGAGAGGCGTTACTGAGGGATGCCAAGTCCCACCTGGCACACAAGCGGCTGGACGCGTGAAGCGATGCAAGCTTCTTATGTGCCTCAAATGCCATGACGCAACGTCAAATAATGAAGAACGCCGTGGAGGCGAGTGCTCCACGGCGCAATTGATCGATAGTCGACTGTGTTCGGGTGAGAGAGCCCGCCAAGTCTCCTATTGGGCGTCGATGCGCTGGCCGATATGGGCGATGGCCTGCTGATAGACCGAGGCGGCATTCCAGGCCTGGATGGCCGAGAAATTCGGCTCGCCCGGCTGATAGCCCTGGCCAGCGCTCCAGCCATGACCCTTCAGATAGTTGGCGGTCGAATCGAGGGCGCCGGCCGCACTGTCGAGATTGCCGACACCATATTGCAGCACGGTCTTGGGCATGAACTGGGTCTGGCCCACTTCACCATGCATGGAACCGCGGGTTTGCGCTGTGAAGCGGCCGCTGTCGACAAGCTTGAGCGCGGCGTAGAGTTGGTCGGTGAAGAATTCGGGCCGGCGGCAGTCATAGGCAAGCGTTGCCACCGAGGAGAGCATGTTCTGATTGCCCTTGACGGCACCAAAGCCCGACTCCATGCCCCAGATCGCCAGCAGCGGTCCGGGGGGAACGCCGTAACGGCGCTGGATATCGGCAAACAGCGCGCCTTGGGATTTCTTGAGCTGGCGCCCGCGCGCGACGATCGTATTGCCGCCGCGCTTGGCAAGGAACTGATCCAAGGACAGCTTGAAGCTCTTCAGGCCACGATCGGCGTTGATGGTGGCTGTGGCGTAATGGGTGCTCATCAGCGCGGCGATGCCGGCCTGACCAACGCCCTTGGCGCGTGCCTCGGCTGAAAACTCCTGCTTCCATGCTTCATAGCCGGATGCGTTCTTGCCGCATTGGGCAGCATGGGCTCCGCCTGAAAGCTGGAACAGGCTCAAGACCGCTCCGGCCAGTGCCGCTACATGTATCCTCGTGCTCATTCCAATCCCTTTTTTGAGAACATCCAGGCTGCCGGCGACTACAGCAGTGACGCGGGGTCAAGTCAATCGATGCAGAACGGTGCCCACATCTGGCTTTCGATTTTGGGTTTACGAAGCGGTTAAATCTGAAGTGTCTGGTGTCATCGGCCGAGCATTGGGCATCCCCGACTGCGCCACCTGAACCTTCGTGGGTGAATGGCGGCCGAGCCCGACGCGTTCAGGGTAGCAGATCCCTTGCCCTCAGAGCGCGGTGATTTGGCTCCCGAACCCGCCACAGAGCGGTGAATTGCGATTTCCCTACATCGACGTTCTGCTCTAACTTTTTGTTTCAATGTACTTTCCTGTAGCCAGGAAGCCCATAAACTTTTCAGGAAAATGTTTTAGATTGCGGCCATGCCGGATTTGTTCAGTCTTAAAAAAACCGAGACCTTCAGACAGGAGGTCAAGAAAAGTCGTTTTCTGGCGACAGCGGCTCCCGCCACGGATGAAGAGGCGGCCAAGGCTTTCATCAGGGACCATTCCGATCCAACGGCCAATCACAATTGCTGGGCTTGGCGAATAGGTCCGCTCTACCGCTTCAACGATGACGGCGAGCCCAGCGGCACTGCGGGCAAGCCGATCCTGCAGGCGATCGACGGCCAGGCCTTGGATGGTGTCGCCGTCGTGGTCACGCGCTGGTTCGGCGGTATCCTGCTTGGCAGCGGCGGCTTGATCCGGGCCTATGGCGGTACCGCCGCATCCTGCCTGCGCGCCGCCGAGAAGCTGCCGATCGTCGCCCGGGTGGAGGCGCGTATTGTCTGCGGCTTTGCCGATCTGGCGTTGGTTCAGGCGCGATTGTCGGCGCATCAGGCGGTGCAAATTCTCGCTCAGGACTATACCGCGACGGGGGCCGAATTTGTCGCTGCGATCCGCGAAGAGTATCTGGCCGATGTCCGGCAGTTGATGGCCGACGTCACCAGCGGTCGCGCCGTGCTGTCCATTCTGACGCAGGGCGAGCCTTCGGCTCGTGTCTGATCGGTGCCGTATTCTATCCCTGATCTTCCGTCTTGCGCTTGCTTTCGCCCTTTTCCTTGCTGGGTTCGGCCGGGCTTTCGCGTTCGACGCTGACGGACAGCTTCTGATAGACGCCGAGACCGACGATCATCGCGGTGCCGCCGAAGAGCAGGAGTGCCGGATAAAGCAATTGCTCCGGGCTTTGCTTGGCCACCTTGAACACGGTCACCAGGGCTTCGAGGAAAACCGCGATCACGATGGCCGACATGAATTTGGTCAGGCTGCGCCGGGCTTCCACGGCGTCGCGCATTTCGCGGGCGCGCAGCACTTCCTCCTCGAGGAAATAGCGAGCCACGTCGAAAACCGCGATGCCGACGACCACGAAGCCGATTGAGTCGAGCAGCGTATTGTCGAACTGGCCGTCTGAATACGCGGCGCGGAAGACCCGGACGCCGGCAATCGCCACAAGGCCGCCCGCCAACACCATCAGGCAGATGCTGGCCACGGTGAAAACGAGCCGAGATATAACTTCCATAGGCCCCCGCAAAGTCTCATCCATCAGCCTCTACCAGGCTGCACGGCGCTGGAAGATGGATCTCCCGGACAGGATCTAGAGCCGTTTCCTTCGCGGTTTCAATAGCAACTCCCGGCCGAAGGTCGACCGGGAGCCTGTGCTTCATCATTTCAGTCGGCGACCAGGAACCAGGAACGGCGCGCGAAGGTGAGGCCCACCGCATAGATGCTGAATGCGGCCACGGCCGTTGCCGGCGCGGACAACTCCGCATAGGCGCCGCCGAACAGATGCAGGCCGATGCCGATGGCGGCGCCGGCAAACCAGGCGACGAGGCCAAGCGGATTGAAGGCCGGCACATGGCTCGAACGGTACTCGATCGTATCGCCAGCCAGGCGCCGGTAGCGGTCGCTGAGAATATGGGCCATTGCCACGGCAACCCAGGCCACCACGAAGATGCCCTGATAGGCGAGGGCTTGCAGGAGATAGGCAAAAACATCTGCCAGCATCAGGAGATAAACGATCAGGCCGACGACGACGGCCCAGCCGATGCGTCCGAAGGGCAGCTTGCCGAAGAGCTGGACCAGGGCCTCCATGTTAACCGCGGCGAGATAGTAGTTGGCCGTGTTGATGCGCGTCTGCGTAACCCAAACGAAGAGCAGGCCCCAGACGCCCATCAGCTTGAGCAGAGCGAGCAGGACGGTGACTTCGCTGACCGTGCCGAGATCGGGGACGGTGCCGATCATGAACATGCCGAACAGGCCGCTGACCAGGAAGACCATGACATAGAAGGGCATGCCGAAATTGAAGAAGGCGTGATAGCCGGCGTCCTCCTCGCGGCCGAAGCGGGCATAGTCGAAGGTGAACATCATCAGCACCCACACGCCCATGTAATAGACGAAGCACGACCACCAACCGCCAGCCGGCGCGCCGCCGGCCGGGCCGAGATTGAGCCACTTGTCGCTGTAGCCATATTCGGCGATTGCGAGACCGACAGCGACCACGAGCCCGAGGATATAGAAGGGCAGCAGCACGCCGTTGAACTTGTCGAGCCAGGTCTGGATGCTGCCGAAGATCAGCGGCACCGAATAGAGCACGACGATCAGGGCGGCGATCGCATAGGACACGGACGGAAAGATGGTGTGGATGCCGACGGCGATCACCGACCCTTCGAACACCGCGTAATAGATCGCGGTCGCGCAGAAGATCAGCGTCGCCAGCCCTGCGCCGACATTGCCGAACAGCACGCGCGAGAACAAGGCGACGGACAGGCCGGTGCGAATGGCGAAGCGGCTGAGCACGGCATTGATCAGGCCATAGGCGATCACCGACATGATCATGCCGATGATGGCGTTGCGGGTGCCGAAGCCGAGGGCCAGGGCGGCTCCGACGACGATATAGAACACCGCGCTGCACACGGCCCACCACGCCATGGTCAGGGCCATCTTGGGCATGCGCTGATCGGGCGGGACGGCCCGGTTTGAATAGTCGAGCGTATCGGCTTCGGCGGCCGCGACGGTGCCTGCCATGATGGTTCCCCTCTCACTGGTTCTGGATGCTGTTTTGTGGATTCTGTTCTTGGGTCGCGCGGCCTTTTCAACCGCTTCGGCCAGGGTGGATCTAGCTGGAGGCCAGCACGGCCCGGATGCAGGCCAGTAGCGTTGCGCGTTCGGCGCGAGCCGCCAGCGCCGTGGCCATGTCGACCTCGACGAATTGCGTCGGCGTGTTGGGTTGCATCTGGCCGATCAGGTCCATGTCGGCCGAGATCACGGTGCCGAGCATGAAGTAGCCGCCGCCGGATACCGCATCACGATGCAGGATGATCGGTTCGGTGCCACTGGGCACCTGGATCGAGCCGTAGGGGTAGCAGCTGTCGACGATGTTGGAGGGGTCCGATCCCGCTCCGAAGGGGGGCTCACGTTCGACGAAGTGCAGGGGACGGCCACCACGGAAGCGATAGCCCATGCGGTCGGCTTCCGGTGCGACCTTCCACTGATCCTCGAAAAAGGCGCGTCCCGATTGCTCCTGGATGCGGTGCCAATACAGGCCGGGCAGGACACGAAGCTGCGCGGTCGCGCCCGGGCGGCGACGCAGGGGCTCCGGCACGCTGCGCCCTGCCTTGGCCGTGCCCGCTTCGCCGATCGCGAGTTCGTCACCCTTGGCCAAGGCGCGGCCCTTATAGCCACCGAGAGCGCCGATCACGTAAGTCGAGCGACTGCCGAGCGCCAGGGGAACGTCGAAGCCGCCGGCGACGGCGATATAGATGCGCGCACCCGCCTTGAGGAAGCCGAAGCTGAGCATCTGACCTGCCTTGACGCTGAGGGCGGTCCAGGACGGCTGCTCGACCCCGGCGATCTTGATCGGCATCTCGGCACCGGTGATCGCGATCGTCGCATCCCGGGTGAATTCGAGTTCGGGGCCAAGGAACACGGCCTCCAGGCAGGCATCTCCTTCGTCATTGCCGACCAGGAGATTGGCGGCGCGCAAAGCCAGCCGATCCATCGCCCCGCCGATGGGAATGCCGAGATGGAAATAGCCCGGCCGGCCGAGATCCTGGATGGTGGTGGAAAGGCCGGGATTGAGGACCTTAACGCCCATGGATCATGCCCTCCAGCCTGGCGTTGTAACCGTCGATGTCGTTCTGGAATTCCCGGAGGTCGAAGGTGACCTCGTGCATCTGAGGCGCATAGCGGCCGGAGGCGACGTCGGCGGCGATCGCATCATGTTCGTCAAGGCCGATCGGCTTGAACTTGACGATGTCGCCGGGCCGGAAGAACACCATGAAGTCGCGGAGATAGCCGGTCTTCTGCTCGGGATCGAAGATCGGCATAGGCGTGATACCGAACATCTGGTAGCCGCCGGCGCCGCGCACCGAATAGATGCAGGAAAAACAGCCGCCATGGCCGACCGTCAGCTTCGGCGTATCGGTGCGGGGCCTCAGATATTTGGGAACCTGGAGTTGCCGGGAACGCTCGACCATCTGGTACATGAAGGGCAGGCCCGCGACGAAGCCGACCATCGAGACGAACCAGGGCGAACCGCTATGGGCGGCGACGAAATCCTCGACCGAGGCGAGGTCGTTGACGCGCGCGGCATATTCGAGATCGGTGGCCCCAGGGTCCTGGTGGCGTTCGCGAAACCGCATCAGGGTCTCATGAGTCCAGGGATCCTGATAGAACACCGGGATCTCGATGATGCGGGTGCCGATCACCGGATCGGCCTTCGCGGCGACCGCCTCGATGGCCTTCACCTCCGCCAGGATGTCGTCCGGCTTGATGCGATCGGGATCGAAGCGGATCTGGAAGGAGGCATTGGCCGGGCAGATCTCGGTGACGCCGGCAATGCCGGCCTCCCGAACCGCGCGGGTCATGGACAGGCTCTTGAAGAAGGCCTCCAGCGACATGCTCTCGTCGCATTCGACGAACAGGTGCTCGTCGCCGCCAAACGAATATCGGCTCATCATCGGGCGGCCTCCTTCACCGGTTCGGCTGGCGGCGGCGCAAAACGGCTGTCGAGCCAGCCTTCGAGAAAGCGGGTGTGGAAACGCCCCGCCGCCACATCGGCGTCGGCGGCAAGGGCCTCGTGCAAGGGAATGGTGGTGGGAATGCCTTCGATCTTCAGGCCGGCCAGCGCCTGCCGGAGCGTGGAGAGGCAGGAGGCACGGTCGGCACCGCGCACGACGAGTTTGCCCAGCAAAGAGTCGTAGAAGGGCGGCACCGCATAGCCCTCGAAGAGCATGGTGTCGAAACGAATGTCATCGCCTTCGGGCACCGATAGCGCCGTGACCACGCCCGGCCAGGGCATGAAGTTCTTGAACGGGTCTTCGGCGTTGATGCGGCATTCGATGGCATGGCCGGCGACGGCGATGTCCTCCTGACGGACGGAGAGTGGCTCACCGCCAGCGATGCGCAGCATTTCCTGGACCAGATCGAGGCCGGTGATCATTTCCGTTACCGGGTGCTCGACTTGTATGCGGGTGTTTACTTCAATGAAGTAGAAGTCCTGGCTTGCCTCGTCATAGAGATACTCAACCGTGCCCGCGCCGCTATAGCCGACCGAGCGGGCGAGGGCGACGGCACTTTGGCACAGGTGTTCGCGCACCTCAGGCGACAGGCCGACGGCCGGGGCTTCCTCCCACACCTTCTGGCGCCGGCGTTGCAGCGAGCATTCGCGCTCGTAGCAATGCACGAAGTTCCGGCCATCGCCGAGGATCTGCACCTCGACATGGCGCGCCTTTTCGATGGCCTTTTCGATGTAGAGGCCGCCATCGCCGAAGGCTGCCGCCGCTTCAGCGGAAGCCTGGGGGAACTGCCGGCGGAACTCGTCCATGTCCGCGGCGATGCGAATGCCACGTCCGCCGCCGCCGGCCGCAGCCTTGATCATCACCGGAAAGCCGATGCGTGCGGCGATCGCCTCGGCCTCCTCGATATTGGCGATGCGACCCCCGCTGCCCGGCACGGTGGGCACGCCCGCCTTCTCGGCTTCGGCCCGCGCCGCGACCTTGTCGCCGAGCAGGCGGATCGCAGAGCCGGCGGGCCCGACGAACTTCATGCCGGCCGCCACGACGGCATCGGCAAAATCGGCATTCTCCGCAAGGAAGCCATAGCCTGGATGCACGGCGTCCACCCTGGCCGCTTTGGCGGCCGAGATCACCGCCTCGATATTGAGGTAGGATTTCTTGGCGGCGGCCGGCCCGATCTCGACGGCCTCGTCGGCGAGCTGTACCGCCAGCGAGTCCTTGTCCGCTGCGCTGTAGACCTGCACCGTGCGCAGCCCCAGCGCCTTGGCCGCGCGATTGATGCGCACGGCGATTTCGCCGCGATTGGCGATGAGGACCGAACGGATGTTCATGCCTCCACCTCGGCGAGTGCCTGGCCGGCCATCACGGCGTCGCCGTCATCGACGAGGAATTTGATATTGACGCCGCCGATGCCCGCATTGATCTCGTGGAAGGACTTCATCACCTCGATCAGGCCGATGACATCCGCCGCTGTGACGGCCTCTCCATCCTCCTTGAAGAACGGGCTGTCAGGGGAGGGGCGTCTGTAGAAGACGCCGGGCAAGGGCGACATGATCTGCGAAATTGCCATTCTTCATCCCCTCGTGATGGCTTTGGACGGGTGCGCCAGCTCGCTCGCCGGCATGATCTTGATGCCATCGGCCACCAGGGCCTCGCGCATGGCGCGGGCGATCGCAAGGCTGCCGGGCGTATCGGAGTGAAAGCAGATGGAGTCGAAGGCGATGTCGATGTCGTCGCCCTCGACGGTCCGCACCCGCTGTTCGCGGCAGGCCCGCACCACCTTGTCGGCGATTGCCGCCGGATCGAGCCGGCCGGTGCGGCGGGTGAACACGATGGAGCCCGAGCGGCCATAGTCGCGGTCGGCGTAGAATTCGCGGATCACCGGCTGGCCGGCCTCGACGGCGACGCGATGGGTCAGCGAGACATCCATGCAGTAGATGAAGGCGTTGGGAGCTGTGGCCTGCATCGCATGGACGAAGGAACGCGACAGGTCCTCATTGGCAGCCAGTTCCATATAGAGCGCGCCATGCGGCTTCACATGCTGCAGGCTGGCACCATGGCGCCGGGCAAATTCCCGCAACGCTCCGGTCTGGTAGACGATGTCGTTGACGATCTCCTCGGCCGCTCCCTCGATGCGGCGGCGGCCAAAGCCCTGGAGATCTCGATAGCCGGGATGGGCGCCGATGCCGACGCCGTGCTGGGCCGCCAGCCGGACGGTGGCGTCCATCAGCGATGGATCCCCCGCATGAAAGCCGGTGGCGATGTTGGCGGAGCTGATGAGCTCCATCAAGGCGGTGTCGTCCGCCTCCGCCAGGCGCCATTGGCCGAAGCCTTCGCCCATGTCGCAATTGATGTCGACCGCAGCCAGCGCCAAGCCAGCCTCCCTCTGTAATTAGTCCTGCGCCGGCATCGCCGCCGGTCTTGCTCTGACGTTACGGCGAGACGGGTAGATTGAAAAATTCTATAATCAGATGCTTGTTATCTGATTTTCAGAAATAGGAGATTTCCTGACTTCGCTTGAATTTTCCTCATATTGGGTCAATTTTCCGGAGATAAGCCAGAAGGCATGAGATTCGGTGGAGTTCTGGTCGGCCATCTATCGATTTTATAAATATTGATGTAGAGGTCGATCTGAAACGCGAAGGGAGTTGTTCATGCCGGTCAGTCTGCGCCAGATCCGCTATTTCGTGGCGACGGCCGAGCATGGGCAGGTGTCCCAGGCCGCGGGCGAACTCGGCATCTCGCAATCGGCGATCACCACCGCCATCAAGGAGCTGGAGCAGATCGTCGGCGTCGAACTGTTCACCCGCTCCACCCAGGGCATGGACATGACGCCGGCGGGCCGCCAGTTCCTGTTTCACGCCTATGAAATCCTGAACAAGGTCGAGGAGGCCACCAGCCTTCTCCTGCCCGCCAATGATTTTGCCGGCCGGCTGACGGTGGCGGCCACCTACACGGTCATCGGCTATTTCCTGCCCACCCATCTCGGCCGACTGCGACGGGCCTGGCCCAATCTCGACATCCAGCTTTTCGAGCTCAACCGCGAAGCGATCGAGGACGGGTTGCTGGCCAATCGCTACGACATGGCGGTGCTGCTGACCTCCAACGTGATCAATCCCGATCTCACCACCGAGACGCTGATGAGCTCGCGCCGGCGGCTGTGGGTGCCGGCCCGCCACCGGCTGCTGGCGCAGGGCGCCGTCAGCCTCAAGGAGATCGCAGAAGAGCCCTATATCATGCTGACCGTGGACGAAGCTGCCCATACGGCGCTGCGCTATTGGAGCCTGTCCTCCTTCCGGCCGAACGTGACGCTGCGGACTTCCTCGGTCGAGGCGGTACGTTCGCTGGTGGCGGACGGGCAGGGGGTGGCGATCCTGTCGGACATGGTGCTCAGGCCCTGGTCGCTGGAGGGCAAGCGCATCGAGACGATCGTGCCGACCGAGCCGATCCCCTCGATGGATGTCGGCCTGGCCTGGCGGCGGGACGCGGTGTTCACGCCCGCCATGGAAGCCTTCCGCTCCTATTTCCGCCAGGCCTTCTTCCTGCCGCCCAATCGCTAGCGACAACAGCCCCGCGAGCGAAAGGAGAGCAGGAAAGGCAGGCATTGCCGGTCAATCCTTGCGGGTCAGCAGATAGCTGCCGCTTTCATGCAGGCTTGCGGTCCAGCCCGGCTCGATGACGATGGTGGTGGTGACCTCCTCGATGATGGCAGGCCCTGCAACTGACACGCCCACGCCCAGCTTCGAGCCGTCATAGACAGGTGTAGACGTCGCGTCGCCC
Source organism: Labrys sp. KB_33_2 (assembly GCF_052114505.1). Classification (NCBI taxonomy): domain Bacteria; kingdom Pseudomonadati; phylum Pseudomonadota; class Alphaproteobacteria; order Hyphomicrobiales; family Xanthobacteraceae; genus Labrys; species Labrys sp. KB_33_2. The sequence goes on from NZ_JBFREW010000002.1 coordinate 379,713, forward strand.
GATCTGTGGAAGATCGCGGGCCGTCGGTCTTTCAGGGCTTGTTCCAGGCTACCGGTGCTGTCGAGGCGAGGAGGCCTGGGTTTTTCGATCAACCCGAAGAGGGTGGATTCGATATTCACCACCTCGACCGGGTTGTGCCGCTCACAATAGGTGTAGAGTTCTTCGTGACGGGCATGGAAGGCTTCCTTGACCCGGTCGATCGTGGTGTCGTCGATCCTGAAATTATCGATGTCGACCGTGCATTCATGCACCTGGCCGACATAGCGCATTTCGAGGCTGCGCTTGATGGCGATGCGGTCGGCAGCAAAGCCGTCTGCCTCCAGATGGCGGACACCCTGGGCCTCGATCTCGGCGAAGAGCACGTCGATCTTCTCGCAGGCGCCGGCATTGTCCAGGCGCAAAGGAGCGGTTGCCATATAGTTGTATTTGACGTCCGAGATGATCTGCCCGAAGGCGCACAGGCCGGAGGCGAGCTTGGGCAGGATGATGGTATCGATGCCCATCTCGCGCGCCAGAGCGGTGATGTGGGCGGCGGTGGCGCCGCCGGCCCCGACCAGGACGAAGTCGCGCGGATCATAACCACGCTCGACCGACACGCGCCGGATGCCGTTGACCATGCCGCTGTTTACGATCGTGAACATGCCATAGGCAGCCTGTTCGACGCTGATGCCGAGCGGCCCGGCGATCCTGGCGATGGCCTCGCGAGCTCGTCCGACGTCGAGAGGCAGCTTGCCGCCGAGCAGCCCCTCGGGATTGAGATAGCCGAGCACGAGATTGGCATCGGAGGTCGTGGGATCGGTTCCTCCGCGCCCATAGCAGGCCGGGCCGGGCTCGGAGCCCGCTGATTGCGGACCGACCTGCAGCAGGCCCAGGCTGTCGATCCAGCCGATCGAGCCGCCGCCGGCACCGAGCGTCTCGACCTGGATCATGGGAACGCCGACGCGGTAGCGCAGGAAGTCGACGTTCTTGTTCAGGTTGGTCTGGCCGTTGCGGGTGAGCGTGATGTCGAAGGAGGTGCCGCCCATGTCGACGGTGATGACATTCTCCTTGCCGAACGGGGCGCCGACATAGAGGCCGGCCTGCGGCGCGGAGGCGGGGCCGGAATTGATGGCGTAGACGGAGCGATCGGTCATCACCTGCCCGACGGCTAGGCCGCCATTCGACTGGAAGTAACGCACGGGCTGCTTGGCACCGAGATCGCGGAAATAGCGGTCGACGGCGGTGACGTAGCGCCGCATCACCGGAGCGAGATAGGCATTGGTCACCGCGGTGGAGGTGCGGGTATATTCACGGATCTGCGCATAGAGTTCGCTGCCGACGGTGAGGATCACGTCGGGCATCATCTCCCGCACGATCTCGGCGGCGCGGCGCTCATGCCCAGGATTGAGCACGGACCACACGAAGGAGATCGCTACCGTCTCCACTTTCTCAGCGAGGAACAGGCGGCAGGCCTGCCGCACGTCCTCTTCCTGTATCGCGGTGCGGACGGAGCCATCCGATAGCACGCGCTCGCGCACGCCGCGCCTGAGATAGCGCGGCACCAGCATGGTGGCCGCCGGATATTCGGGGTCGTAGCGAAAGCCGTCTTCCTTATGGCCGTTGCGGATCTCGATGGAATCCTCATGGCCCGCCGTGCAGATCAGCCCGGTCTTGCCGCCCCGATGGGTGATCAGGGCATTGAGGCCGACCGTGGTGCCGTTGATGCAGAGGTCGCAGTCGGACACGATGGCCGAAGGCGTCGTGCCGAAATTCTCGGCGATCTGCTTCAGGCCGTTCTCGATCGCCCTGGTTGGATCGGATGGCGTGGAAAGTGCCTTGAACAGTTTGACGTCGCCGCTGGTGCGATTGGCGATGACGAAATCGGTGAAGGTGCCCCCGGCGTCGATGCCGAGACGATAAGCGTGTTCCATGATGATTTCTTTCAGGCCGCCCGGAGCCGTTGGGTTTCGGCGAGGTCGACTTCCAATGTTTCGGCATTCGTGATGGACACGCCGTAGTCGGCGCGAGCGCCCTCGATGGAGACGAGTCCGTTGCGCACATCCCAGACCACCTTGTCGACAGGACGCTCGAACGGGTTGCCATAGCCGCCGCCACCGGGGTTGAGATTGGTGATGGTCTGGCCGGGCTTGATGGTCTCGATGATGTTCTTGCGCTCGACCGTGACCTCGCCGCCGCGCCGGAGCTCGACGCGGCCGACTTTCTTGTCGATCAGGGCAGACTTGGCGCCGGCCGCGCCCATGGCTGGAATGCGTCGTCCTTCGCCAAAGCCGATGCACAGCATGTCGCCGTTCAGCGGCTCGACCTCCCAGGCCGTGCCGGAGCCGCCGCGGAACTTCCCGGCGCCGCCTGAATCGGTCATCAGCGCGTAGCGGTGAATGATGATGGGATAGGAATATTCCAGAAGCTCGACGTCACCCGACGTGAGGGCGCCAAAGCAGCATTCCGGACCCACTGCATGCCAGCCGTCCTGCTGGGGCGTGGCGCCGCCGCCCGAGATGATGGTGGCAAGCACCATGGTCACGAACTCCTCGCCGTTGCGGCCGTCCTTGCCGGCGATGTTGAGCCCGTTGGCATGTCCCCAGGAGGCCGCGACCTTGGAAGGCATCGCCTTCTCGAAGGCGAGCCGAACCGCATCCGTCAGCGTTTCCATCGGCGTGGTGGTGCAGTTCATGTGGGGCGCGGGCTCCTGCGCGTTGCACAGCGTGCCCTTCGGCCCGAAATCGACGCTCACGCAACGATAGAGTCCCTCATTGTAGGGCGGGGGCAAAGCGGCGAACATCATCAGGCCGAGATAGACGCCCGAATGGGAGTTGCCCTCATAGGAATTGATGAAATAGGGCACCTGGGGCGGGCTGGAGATGACGATGTGACAGGCGTCGCCGGTGATGGTGACCTTGGCGCCGATCTCGAAGTCGCCGAAGCCGTGCCCGGCATCCTCGAGGATGGCCTTGCCCTCATAGGTGCCATCTGGAACGCTCGCTATCAGCGAGCGCATATGGCGGTCGGCCATGTCGAGCAGCGTGTCGATGCAGGCATCGACCGTCGGCTTGCCATATTTGTCGAGGAGGGCGATCAGGCGTCGTTCGCCGACCTGGCAGGCACCGATCAGGGCGCGGAAATCGCCCTCCTGGTCGCGCCGTGCCCGCATGTTCGAGAAGATCAGGTTGAGCACGTCCTCGCGTGGCTTGCCGCGGTCCCAGATCTTCACCGGCGGGATACGCAGGCATTCGGCGTAGATCTCGGTGGCGTTTGGGTTGTAGCCGGCCGGAACCGGGCCGCCGATATCGGTGAGGTGTCCCTTGCAGACGGTCCAGTAGACCAGCTCGCCGTGGTAGAACACCGGCTTGTACATGCAAGTATCGATGGCGTGGCTGCCGCCGAAGACGGGATCGTTGTGCAGGAAGAGATCGCCTTCATGAATGTCGTCACCGAAGAATTTGGCGACGGCCTTCATGGCCGGGATCAGGGAGCCGAGATGGATGGGAATATCCTGGCCCTGGAGGATCATTTCCGGACGGGCATTGAAGAGCGCGGTCGAATAATCGTGGGCCAGGTTGAAGACGGAGGAACGCGCCGTCTTTTCCAGGGCCAGCGTCATCTCGCGCTGGGTGGTCTCCAGCACCCCACGCACCACCGATAGTGTGATCGGATCAACTTTTTCTCGCTCTATCGACATCCATCCTCCCCAGAGCAAAGTGCGTTCAGACGTGAACGCTTGTTTGCTCTCACTCTTTGGTTCCCAGCCAATCCTACGGATTGGCTGGAGCGTCTTTCTGATTCTTGGCGGTGCCGCCAAAATCGCAAAACCCTCCGGCCAGCCGCAAGCAAGGCGGGAGAAGTCTGTCCCCCACGATCCCCTGCAGCGGCGTCTCGCGCACCGTTGTTTCCATCAGCCAATCAGGTTTGCCGGCGGCCGTCTTTGCAGGGAGCGAGCAATGGTTTGACGCTGAGTGCACAATCGGCCGGATGGCCGGACCGCGCGATTGCCATCTTCGCCTCTCGCGCCTAGTCTCGATAACCGTTCTGTGGAGCTGTCATGAAGACTTCCGTCACCACGAGCGCGACCCGCACCATGGATCGGAGCCGGCACTGGCACCAGGCCATTGCCGGGGCCTATTTCCCGCTCGACCTGACGTTCCGCCATCCGGATCATTTCTTCGGTGACCTCACCATCTGGCAGTTCGGCGACGTATCGATCTCTCGGCTCTCTTCGGACGGGCTGCAATATCTGCGCCTGCCGCATCATTTTCGCAGTGCCCGCAAGGAAGAGTTCCTGGTGACGGTGCCGACCCGTTCCCAGGTTTCTTTCTCCCAATGCGGCAGCGAAGTGCGCTGTTCGCCCGGCGGCTTCTTCCTCGAGCGCAGCCACGAGCCCTATGAGTTCAGCCACGCCGATCCCGCCGATCTCTGGGTGCTGAAGGTGGCCTCGCAACCCCTGTCGGAGCGTATCCGCAGTCCGGACAGGCTGTGTTCGCTGCAGTTCGACGCGGCCAATGGAGCGGGCGGCCTGTTTGCGGACATGCTGCACCTCCTGCCGCGGCGCTTCGAGGCGCTGGACGAGGAGGCCCGCACTGCCGTGGGGCGCCAGCTCATCGATCTGCTGGTGCTGGCGGTCAAGGCGGATGATCGTATCCTGACATCGGGCAGCTCGACGGTGCGCGAGGCGCATCTTGCCCGGATCGAGGCCTATATCCGAGCCCACCTCAACGATTGGCGCCTCGATCCCGACATGATCGCGCGGGCCTGCGGGGTTTCCATCCGTTATCTGCACGACCTGTTCCGCGACACCGACCAGACGGTGGCGGGTTGGATCCGCGATCAGAGGCTGGCGGCCTGCCGCACGGCCCTCGAAAATCCCGCCAATAGCCAAACGGCCGCCGAGATAGCCTATCAGTGGGGATTCACGGACCAGGCCCAGTTCTCCAGGAGCTTCAGGGCCCGTTTCGGCGTGCCACCCGGAGAATATCGCCGGCTGAACCGTCGTGCCGGCACGTCGGGGGCGCCTGCGCCGGACATGTCCGGCACCGCTTAAATCGACATCCGGCCGCCTGCATCAGTCGTGCCGCTCTGCCAGAAACACTCGATCCGATTTCTGCCCCCTTGCGGGTTTATAAGCATGGCTCCGCCTGTTCTTCCGACGTTGAACACAGGAGGCCGCCGTGCCGATCAACCGGACTTTAGCGGATGGCTTGGTTTTCGTATTTCTGGCGTCCGCGACCGCTCTGCTCCTGGACCAACCGAGCGATGCAGAGGCAACTGCCGCCATGCGCGCAATACCCGCGCTGGCCGCCAAGCAGCAACAGACTGCCCATATCAATACTTGTGTGCCCGCCGTCGGTCGCCCGGGCGTGACGTGCACCGCCACGGTGAAGGACACGCCCCAGGCACAAGCGAGCCCAGTCCGTATCTATTTCGCCCGAGGTCCGGACAGTGCCTGGATCGCCGAGATCCTGCACTGAACCTTGAGCACTGTGCCGGAGCGTGGAACTTCTTTTCAGAAAAAAGAAGCGATAACAATATGATACAAATTTTGCTTAAATGAGAATGTCTACTTTTTGCTTCCGACTTATCTGCGGCAGCGGGCATAGGCTGCCGCAATCCTCCACGCCCGGCAGAAGATAGCGCAGGCAACAGACTTTCCGCCGGCGCACGGGTTGTCCCTGTTCCAGGGGATAGCGAACCGCCCCGCAAATCGGATTGGGACGACCATCGCCGCCACTGCGCTGCTGCAGCAAAGCGCGGCCTTCCTCCAAGGCGACCGGGCCGGGAACGCCAACGTCCAGCACCTGCTGCAATGTCCACTCGAAAATCGCAGCAGCATTGGTCCACAGCAAACGTTTGGACACGCCAAATCGTGCCCCGAAATTGTGGATCAGCGGTTCGACATGCCCTTCGAAAAGGCGCGAGAAGCGTTTGGTGGCATCGCCGGGATGCGGCCTGCCCTCATCCGGGATGACCAGCGCGGCAGTGCGCCCGCTTTCATGCGGAACGATGCCGATCGCATCCAGATCCACGGGCAGTTCCCGGTTGAGCAGCAAGGTTGCGGCCGTTGCCGGGATGACCAGCGCCCCGAAATGCCATTGCGTCCACATCGAGACAAGCGCCTGGCGCTCGGCACCGGGATAGGTGTCGGCAAAGCGTGACATCAGATCCTCGGCCACGCCTTTTTCGAGAAGGCTGCGACCGGCAATCAGGCGTCCATGCACGCCCGGCAGCGCCACGCTCTCCTTGTACCAATGGAGATTTCCAGCAAAACAGGGCGCGAGGGATGCAATCATCGACCGTACGGAACTCCGGCCAGCGCCTCTACCGGATCCTTCCAGGCACCGGACCGCACGGCGACGCGATGGCTGAGCATGGCGGCGATCGGCGCGGCAGCCAGAGCGAGAAATGCCGCCATGCCGAAATAAGGCCCATAGCCCCAATGCTGGGCGATCCAGCCCGAACCCATGCCACCCGCCATGCTCACCAGCGCGTCCATGCATTGCAGCAGCGTGAAGTCGATGCCGGCCTGGCGGGGATCGGAGACCACCATGAACTGGGCATAGAGTGCGACGAAGCCGAGAGCCATGATGCCGGACGAGCTTGCCAGTGCGAGGATGAGCAGGAGGGGTTGGCCGATCCCGCCCTTCCAGGCGGCGAAGGCCAAGCCCGACAGCGCCATGGCCTGCAGGACGAGCGCCAGTGCCAATACGGTCCGCGCGCTCCACAACCGCACGAGGGCACCTCCGATCAGGGCACAGATGAAACCGACGGCCATGCCGCCGACGCCGTTGACGATGCCCAGCGAGGTGAGGTCGAGGCCGCTGTCGATCAGGAAGGGGCCGAGCATGCTGACGCCCCACTTCTGGGCGATGACGTTGACCGCTGCCAAAGCCAGGCCCAGATGCATGTCCTTGCGCCGCAACGCCTGGCGCAGAGAGGGCCGATGGTCGCGCCCGGGAGAGGGCGGAGCCGGCGAGGCCACGAAGAGCAGGCCGAGCACGATCAGCAGGCCTGCCATGGCAAAGCAGGAGACGCCCCAACCATACTGGGCAACCAGCACCAGAAAGAGCCCCGATCCGATCGCCGACCCCAGATAGGCGCCGCCGACCTGCGCCGCATTGCCCCAGCCATGATAGCGCTCGGACAGGGTTTCCACCGCATGCCCGTCACAGGCGATGTCGCTGGTGGAGGTGGCGAAGGCAATCAGCAGCAGCACGGCGAGCAGGGGCATGAAACTGGTCGGCCCGATCAGCCCGGTCAGGATGAGGCCGACGGCCGATATCAGGCCGCCGACCAGGACGATCGAGCGTGAACGGCTATGGCCGGTGGCCGGCAGCCTGTAGCGTTCCACTGCCGGCGCCCACAGGAATTTGAAGGCCCAGGGCAGCACCGCCAGATAGAGCAGGCCGATCTGGTCGAGCGGCAGGTTTCGCTCCCGTAGCACGCTCGGCAAGGCAATGAAGGTCAAGCCGCCGATGATGCTCTGGCCGACATAGAGCCCGCCCACGCCGAGCACGATGGCGAGTGGAGAGGACAAAGCGTACCTGGTCGACGTGACGGGCTCGATACTGCTCACCAGCGGTAGCGCAGGCTGGCAATGACCTTGCGTCCCTCGTCGAAATAGCAATAGCCGACCGTGCAGATCTGCTTGACCTCGTTGAGCAGATTGGTGGCGCTGACCTGCACGCGCATGCCGGCGAGTTTTGGATTGAGGTTTTCGAGGTCATAGCGGATCGAGGCGTCGACGAAGGTGCGCGGCTTGTTTTCGAGTATTGCGCGATTGAGATTGTCGCCCAGGCTCGAGCCGACATAGCGCACGCCGCCGCCAATGCCGAGGCCGGTGGCCGGCCCCTCCTGGAAGGTATAATCGAGCCAGAGCGAGGCCATGTGATAGGGCACGCTCGACAGACGGTTGCCCTCGGTGTCGGGAGTGAGCTTGAGGATGCGGGCATCGTTGTAGGAATAGGAAGCCTGGACGCTGAGCCCGTTGGTCAGCGAGGCCACGCCCTCGATCTCGACACCGCGCGAGCGCACGTCGAGCTGGACCTGCTTGTTGAGACCGTCGATGACTTCATAGACCACCGCATTGTTCTGGCGCATGTCGAAGACGGCGGCGCGCAGCGACGCGTTCATGTTGGGAATGTCGTATTTGACGCCGATTTCGGTCTGTTCGCCGGTGGTGGGCACGGCGACGCCGCCATTGAGCACCGTACCCGGATTGGGCGTGAAGGAGGTGCCATACGCGACATAGGGGGCGAGGCCGAAATCGGTGACATAGCTCAAGGCCGCCCGTCCGGTGAACTTGGTGTCGCGGCTCTTGCTTTGCGTCATGCCGCTGCCGACCGTGCCCTTGCTGAAGCGGCTATAGAGCCAGTCGTGCCGGCCGCCGAGCGTCAGGCGCCAGTTCTGCCACTTGACCTGGTCCTGGACATAGATGCCGGTCATCGCCAGCGTCTGCTTCGACTGGGTGGTCAGCGGAGGGTCGACACCAAGGGGCGCGCCGCCATAGCCTTCTGCCGAACGGTAATGCAGATAGCTGGTGTCCAGACCCGTCACGAGCGTGTGTTCGAGCGGACCTGTGGCAAAGTGGCTTTCCAGGCTGGTATCGCTGGCAAAGCCGGCCGTGCTCTCGCGGGTCAGGCCAGGGCCGAAATAGTAATATTCCTGATTGGTGCCAAGTTGCGAATAGCGTGCGTTCTGGCGCAGGATCAGGGCATCGCTGAACTTGTGCTCGAACTCGTAGCCGATGCGCCCCTGCTGCTGGCGAAAGTCGTTGTAGCGGCGATCGCCGGCGAATACTTTGGTGGCGCCAACCGACTTGTCGGTGACGTTGCCCTGGCTATCGACATAGGGCGCGTAGCGGTTGAGGTAGACCTGAGTGCCGCCAACGGTGGAATCCATATATTCGCCAAGCAGCGTGAGCTTGGTGGCATCGTTGGGCTTCCAGGTTATCGCCGGTGCGATGAAGACGCGGTCGTCCCGGCCGGCGCTCAGATCGGCCTTGGCATTGCGGACGACGCCGGTCAGCCGATAGAATACAGTCTTCTCGGCATTGAGAGGTCCCGACAGGTCGAAATTGCCCTGGAGCCGACCGAAGGAACCTGTCTGCAATTCGATCTCGCGGAAAGGCGTCTCGGTCGGGCGCTTGGAGATGATGTCGACGATGCCGCCCGTGCTGCTGGCACCATAGATGGAAGCGGCCGGGCCACGCAGGATGGAAATCGCTTCCACCCCATAAGGTTCGAGCCTGAACAGGCCGTTCGGGCTGTTGAGTTGCCGCAGTCCGTCGCGGAACACGCCGGTATTGGTCATGTCGATGCCGCGGACCATGAAACCGTCATACCGGGAATCGAAGCCATACATGCCCACGACGGCACCGGGGGTGTAGGCGATCGCCTCGAGCAAATTCTGTGGCTTGCGCTCTTCGAGCTGGGGCTGCGTCACGGTGGAGACGGATTGCGGCACTTCCAGCAAAGGAGTGTCGGTCTTGGTGGGGCTCCGACCGGAGGTCGCGACATAACCGGTGGTTGCGATCACGCCCGCTACTCCGCCGCGGTCCTTGCCCTCCACCACCACCGGATCGAGTTCGATCGTCGCGGCGCCGCTGGATTGCGCATGGGCGGCACCAGACATCAGAACAAGCGATGCGGACGCCAGAAGGGCGGATTCAAGTTTCACAGGCCGAGAGCTTTCTTCAAGAAAAAGTCAGACCCGCCTAACAATATCCTCCAACTCAAGTCAACGAGTACATATTTGAATCATTCAAAATTGGCACTTTATAATACGGTAATTTAAATATTTAAAAATATATAGATAATTATAAGATTTTTCGTAAATTTATACTTACATTTATGCTTGAAAATCCAAACTATAAAAACAAAAATATATCTTATCGATTGCCAGTGACACTGCGGCAGGAAGTCAAGAGCGCCGCCTCGAATCGTGGATCGCCACAGGCAGCCGCTGCGCTCGAACATGGCGATGGGATGATGCCTGCTCCAGGTAGGGCAGGGGCCTCGCCAGATCGGCAGGGTCTCGTAACCACGGGGTTGGCCTGTGACCGCGGCCGCTGAAACGGGGGCTTTGCCCAGGCTGCCGGCACCCGCCAGGCATGCACGGATGTGCCTCCTTCATAAAAGCATGTTCTGGGAGTAAGTCCTTCATTATGAAGAGATTAATGTTTGGTTGGCATATCTGGTTGCATGAGCGCGTCGGCTAGAATCAAAGCTCCGAAGGGGTCGCCTTGATCCGATCGTGTGGTTTGTCGGAGCCGATGGTCGCAGGAATGCGACGGGGAAGCCCGTCGATCCGAATGAGCATGTCGCGAAGGATTCGGGTGGGGGATGAATCATGTATGGCCTCAGCGCCAGTGTCCATCAGTCCGGCGTGCTTCCATTTGCGGAACCTGGCCTTACTCGTCATGGATTTCGATATAGCTTTCCCTACGGATTTCGTCGTACGGTCGTGTCATATTACCATGCTCGACGTGCTGATCGTTGCAAGACTGAAATGACGTGGCAACTTCCATGAAACAAGTAACCATCCGCGCGCGTATAATGCTGAGTTTCGGCATTATCCTTCTGGTCGTTCTAGCCATCGGGCTGTTTGCCTATTGGCAGCTCAAGTCGATCGATGACCATGTCACCAGTCTCAAGTCCGACTCCGTTGCCGGGCTACGACAGGCAGCTTTCGTCAAGGATGGACTTTTTGCCGACTATCTTGCCTTCGTCATGTCACGCGAGGCTGCGGCCAAGGCCCCGACCGACGATCAGCTTGCCGACGGCAGGACCAAGATGGAGCAACTTTTCAGGGGCTATGAGGAAACGATCGTTGCCGACGCCGATCGGCAGCTTTTCTCGCGCTTCAAGGACTCGGTCGCTTCCTATCAGAGCCTGAAGGAAGGCTTTCTCAAGCAGGCGGCGGCGCGCAACGGCACGCCTGGGAACGGGGAGGCGAATGCATCGGCCGCTTCAGGTGTCGATGCGGCTTTCAACACGGCCTTCAAGAACCTCACCGATGTAATAGCGTTCAACCAGCAACGCGCCTTTGCCTTGCCCGATATCGTCGGCAATGAAATCCTCTCTTTGCTGAGCGCCATGATAGTGGCCTTCGCATTTGCCCTGGTGGTTGCCGCCTTTGCAGGCTTTTCGCTGCTGCGCGCCATCACCAAGCCCCTGCTGCAGTTGAAGACGCTGATGAACACCATGCGCAAGGGCGACTTTACCCAGCGTATGCAGATCGTTCGGCAGGACGAGTTGGGCGATCTCGGCGAAGGCTACAACCGCATGGCCGACGAAGTGATGGAACTCGTCGGCCAGGTCCAGCGCTCGGGTATCCGCGTCAGCACGTCGATGACCGAGATTGCGGCGACGTCCAAACAGCAGCAGGCAACGGCCTCGGAAGTCGCCGCCACCACAACGGAGATCGGTGCGACCTCCCGCGAGATCGCAGCAACCTCCAAGGAGTTGGTCAGGACCATGTCCGATGTCGTGACGGTGTCCGAGCACACCGCCAGTCTGGCATCGGGAGGCAAGGTCGAGCTGGCCCATATGGAGGACACCATGAACCAGGTGATGGGCGCTGCCAGCTCCATCACCGCCAAGCTTGCCGTGCTGAACGAAAAAGCCAGCGACATCAACCAGGTCGTCACGGCGATCACCAAAGTTGCCGATCAGACCAATCTCTTGTCGCTTAATGCCGCGATCGAGGCAGAAAAGGCCGGCGAATATGGACGCGGCTTTGCCGTGGTGTCTTCGGAAATTCGGCGTCTGGCCGACCAGACGGCCGTCGCCACCTACGACATCGAGCAGATGGTCAAGGAGATCCAGTCCGCCGTGTCGGCCAGCGTCATGGGCATGGACAAGTTCTCGGAGGAAGTGCGACGCGGCCTGCACGATGTCCATGAGATCGGAGCCAAACTTTCCGAGATCATCACGCAGGTGCAGGCGCTTACGCCCCGCTATGAATCCGTCAGCGAAGGCATGCAGGCGCAGGCGACGGGGGCCGAGCAGATCAGCGAGGCGCTCATACAGCTGACCGAAGCGACGCAGCAGACGGTGGAATCCCTGCGCCAGTCCAGCTCGGCTATCGACGAACTCAATCACGTCGCCAGCAATCTCAGCGGAAGCATCGCACGCTTCAAGCTCGAGATGGCCTGACGCGCAAAGGCGCATGGAAACAAGAAGCTGGAGCTGCAGTGCGTTTTCGCCAGAACGCGCTTTTCTCCAGGATATGGCGGAACCCAGAATGCTCTTCCTCTATTTCCGGATCGGCGATGAGGGCTTTGCGATGACGATCGATCCGATCGTCGAGGTCATGCCGTTGACGGAATTGAAGAAGGTGCGTCAGGCGCCCGAGGGGGTCGCCGGCTCCTTCGAATATCGCGGCCGTTATGTACCGGTCATCGATCTGTGTACCCTCGAGCTTGGCCGGCCGGCGCGCCGGCGCCTGAGCACGCGCATCATCGTCATACGCCATCCGCAGGACGATACCGTCCTGCTGGGTCTGATCGCGGAAAATGCCACGGAGATGCTCCGGCTGGATCCGGCCGAATTCGCACCTTTCGCGCCCGGCCCGCATGGCCTGGTTCAGCGTGTTCAACTGGAAGGCCTGCTCCCTGCTGCGCTTCTCACCGCCGTTCGCAGCCAGCCGGTGGCCAGCCAGTGAGCGACCCGCGCTTCGAGCAATTCCTGGGGCGCGTCATCGGGCTGAATGCAGCCTCCATCGGCCCGTCGGCGATCGAGCGTGCGGTGGTGGCGCGGTACAAGGCGTGCAAGCTCGACGGCGCCCAGGCCTATTGGGAACTGCTGCAAAATTCCGAAGAAGAAGTGCAGGAGTTGATCGAAGCGGTCATCGTCCCCGAGACTTGGTTCTTTCGCGCTCCTCAGGCTTTCGTTGCCTTGGCGCGGCTGGTGACGCGCGAAACACTCCAGGCCGATGCTTCTCGCCCATTGCGCCTCCTCAGCCTGCCTTGCTCGAGCGGGGAGGAGCCCTATACGATCGCGATGGCGTTGCTCGATGCGGGCTTGACCGTCGATCAATTCCGTATCGACGCCGTTGATCTCAGCGCTCGCTCGCTTGCCCTTGCCAAACAGGGCATCTATGGGCGTAACTCGTTTCGGGGGGAGAATCTGGCTTTCCGCGACCGCTATTTCGAAGCAACCAGGGACGGATACAGGCTTCGGGACGCCGTCCGCAGCCCCGTGCAGTTCAGCCTGGGCAATATCGTGGCGCCGCATTTCTATGCCGATCCGGCGAGCTATGATTTCGTTTTTTGCCGCAACCTGCTGATCTATTTCGATGTGGCGACGCAAAGGCAGGCGATCGCCGTGATCCGGCGCCTGCTCGCGCCCCATGGGATCGCCTTTGTCGGCCATTCGGAGGCCGGGCTGATGGGGGCCAACGGCTTCACCTCGACCAAGATTCCGATGGCGTTCGCCTTCCACAAGGAAAGCGCCCGCCCAAGCACCACCAAGGCCAGACCCACGCCGTCGGCAATCGCGAACCCGCCACGGCGGGAGCCGCCGCCACTGCCGAAACCGAGGCCTTTCACTCCCCCGCCTCCTCGACGCGAGAAGAAGCGGGAAACAGCGCTGCCAAACCTCGACGAGCTGCGCCGGCTGGCCGATCGGGGCCGGCTGGAGGAGGCTGCGCGGGGATGCGAAGCGTTGATCCGTCAGGATGGCGCGACTCCCGACGCCCTGGCACTGCTGGGCTTGATCAGCGACGCCTCCGGCGATCTGGGCACGGCAGAGCGCTATTACCGTAAGGCCCTCTATCTGGATCCCGCCAATACCGAGGCGCTCGGCCATCTCGCCCTCCTGCTCAGGAAACAGGGCGATCATGGCGGCGCCAGACTGCTCGACGAGCGCTTGCGACGCCTGGACGAACGGAGAGTGCGATGACGAGCCTGGCTTCCGACGTTCCCGCCGCAGCGTCGCCCTTCGAGATCGACAATTGCTGGCAGCGGATCGGCGTGCGCGGCGACAAATCATGCCCGGAACTCCGGCGCCATGCGCATTGCCACAATTGTGAGGTGTTTTCACGCGCGGCCTCTCGATTGCTCGATCGTGACGTTCCCCCAGGAGAGATCACCGCTGCCCTTCCGCCAGCGGGGGCGGGCGCGATCGCGCGTTCGTCCAATACCCAATCGGTACTGGTCTTCCGGTTGGGCAGCGAGTGGTTTGCCTTGCCCACGCTGGTCCTGGACGAGGTGACCGGCCTGCGCTCCATCCATTCACTGCCGCACCGGCGCAATCCTGCGCTGCTGGGTCTGGTCAATGTGCGCGGCGAATTGGTGATCTGCGTCTCGATCGCCCAGGTCCTCATCGGCGGCGAGCAGCATTCGCCGCAGGGCCGGCTGATCGTCGCCCACCATGCCGGTTCCCGCTTTGCGTTTCCCGTCGACGAGGTCCAGTACACCCATCTCTATGTGGAAGCGGAGCTGAAGCCTGTGCCGGCCACCGTGGCCCAGTCGAGTTCGGGTTTCACCCGAGGCCTGCTGTCTTGGCGCGACAGAAATGTCGGCCGGCTCGATGAGCATGCGTTGTTCGAGACCCTCGGCAGGGGGCTGGCACGATGACACAGGATCTCAGCCAATTCTCGATGCGCGACCTGTTTCGCATCGAAGCGGAAGGACAGGCCGAGGCGATGACGACGGCCTTGTTGGCGCTCGACAAGGATCCGGCACGAGCCGACCAGATCGAGGCCTGCATGCGAGCCGCTCACTCTCTCAAGGGGGCTGCCCGCATCGTCGAGATCCATGCCGCCGTGACGATCGCGCATGCGATGGAAGATCTTTTCGTTCTGGCCCAACAGCGCGGCGCCCGGCTGGATCACGGTCGGATCGACGTACTCCTGCGCGGCGTGGATCTGCTTCTGACTTTCGCCAGATCGCCGGATCTCGAAAGCGGTTCGCGCGACGAGGCCTGGCAGGCCGAAGCCGATCAGTTCGTCCTGGAACTCAGCCAGCCTCAAGCCGAAGCTGCGGAGATGCCGGCGCCGGTGCCGAAGCCGACGCCCGAGCCCACCCCTCTGCCCCTACCAGTGGCGGAGGAGACGACCTCAGCCTCCGGATCGACCGACCGGGCCCTACGAGTCAGTGCCGAAAATCTCAACCGGCTCCTCGATCTCGCTGGTGAATCACTGGTGGAATCGCGATGGCTGGGACCTTTCGGTCAGTCGCTGCAACGCCTCAAGCGTCTCCAGCTCGAGGCGGCGAGTGCATTGGAGTCGCTGCGCGCTGTCTTGCCGGTCCACGCCCTGGATGAACGGGCGCAATCGGCCCTCGACAAGGCCCAGCAACGCCTTCTGGAATGCCGGCAGCATCTGTCGCAGCGACTGGGAGAACTGGAAGCCACCGACCATCAGGCCACCACGCTCGCCCACCGGCTCTACGATCAAGCGCTGGCGATACGCATGCGTCCCTTCTCCGACGGCATCGCGGCCTATCCGCGCATGGTGCGCGACATTGCGCGCGAACTCGACAAGAAGGTGCGGCTGGAGATCGTCGGCGAGCGCACGCTGGTGGATCGTGACATTCTGGACAGGCTCGATGCTCCGCTTGGTCATCTCCTGCGCAACGCCCTTGATCACGGTATTGAAAGCCCCGACGAAAGGGTTGCCACCGGCAAGGCCAACGAAGGCGTGGTCCGTCTGGAAGCATCGCACCGCGCGGGCACGTTGCAGATCACCGTCTCGGACGATGGGCGCGGTATCGATCTCGAACAGATCCGCCAAACCGTGATTGCACGAAACCTTGCCAGCTCGGACACGGCGAACAGGCTCAGCGCCCATGAATTGCTCGAATTCCTGTTCCTGCCCGGCTTCTCCATGAAGGGAAAGGTCACCGTTATTTCCGGCCGGGGCGTAGGGCTGGATGTCGTGCAGGAGATGATCCGCCAGGTTCGCGGCCTGGTGCGAGTAACGTCCGAGCTCGGCGAAGGTACACGCTTCAAGCTGGAGCTGCCGCTCACGCTCTCGGTGGTCCGTTCGCTGATCGTGGAAATCGGCGGGGAGCCCTACGCCTTTCCCTTCGCCCATATCGTGCGCGCCATCAAGATCGCCGGCGATCAGGTCCAGACCCTGGAAGGGCGCCAGCATTTCAACCTCGATGGGCAGCTGGTCGGCCTGGTCGCGGCACATCAGGTGCTGGGTTGTCCGCCGGCTGATGATCCCAACGGCGAATTGCGCATCGTCGTGGTCGGCAGCCCCGGTGCCATGTACGGACTGGTGGTCGAGCGCTTCCTCGGCGGTCGCGAGCTGGTGGTGCAGCCGCTCGACCCGCGCCTCGGCAAGATCAAGGATATCAGTGCGGCTGCCTTGATGGAGGACGGCTCGCCACTCCTGATCATCGACGTCGAGGACATCATCCGTTCCATGGAAAAACTCTCCTCCGCTGATCAGCTTGCTCAGATTGGCCGAAAGAAGGCCGGCAGGCAGGAGGAAAGGCGCAAGCGCGTGCTCGTCGTCGACGATTCCCTCACCGTGCGCGAGCTGCAGCGCAAACTGCTCGACCATCGCGGCTACGAGGTCGAAGTGGCCGTCGACGGCATGGATGGCTGGAACGCCTTGCGCAATGGCCGTTTCGATCTCCTGATCAGCGATATCGACATGCCGCGCATCGACGGGATCGAACTGGTCCACCGCATCCGGCAGGACGCCGATCTCAAATCGCTGCCGGTGATGATCGTGTCCTACAAAGATCGAGCGGAGGATCGCCAGCGTGGCCTGGACGCTGGGGCGGATTATTATCTTACCAAAGGCAGTTTCCAGGATGATACTCTGATCAACGCAGTGGTGGATCTGATTGGCGAGGCTGGGGTATGAGGATCGCGATCGTCAATGATTTGCCGCTGGCGGTGGAAGCAATGCGCCGGGTACTTGCCATGGCACCCCAGCATCAGCTTGCCTGGGTCGCCGCCGATGGTGTGCAGGCAGTGGAGTTGTGCAGCCGGGACCGGCCCGATCTCGTGCTGATGGACCTGATCATGCCGCGCATGGACGGTATCGAAGCCACCCGTCGGATCATGGCGCAGTCGCCCTGCGCCATCCTGATCGTGACAGCTGACGTCGAGACCAATGCGGCACGCGTTTTTGCCGCCATGGGGGAGGGGGCTCTCGATGCGGTCGACACGCCACTTCTAGGCTCGCGCGAGACGCGTTGGGGGGCACGCCCCCTCCTGGCAAAGATCGACGTGATCGCTAATCTGGTCACCGACGGCAATCCCAGGCAAAGGTCTGCCGATATGGCACGACCACAGACCCAGCAACTCATCGCGATCGGCGCATCGGCCGGCGGTCCCACCGCATTGGCCACGGTGTTGAAAAGCCTGCCCGGTAATTGTGCTGCCGGCATCGTGATCGTTCAGCATGTCGATGCCCGCTTTGCGCCCGGCCTTGCCAACTGGCTCAGCCAGCATTCCACTCTTCCGGTCCAGCTCGCGAGCGAGGGGGATCGCGCTTTGCCGGGACAGGTTCTGGTCGCCGGCACCGACAATCATCTGGTTTTCAAGGCCGGCGGGCAATTGGGCTATACGCCCAATCCGGTCGATCAGGTTTATCGTCCGTCCGTGGACGTTTTTTTCGACAGCGTGGTACGCCTATGGAAAGGTCCGGTGACCGGCGTCCTGCTGACCGGCATGGGATCGGATGGAGCGCGCGGCCTGAAAGCGCTCCGTGAACTTGGACATCACACTATCGCGCAGGACCAGGCTACAAGTGCGGTCTATGGCATGCCCAAGGCGGCAGCCGCCCTGGGTGCCGCGACGGACATTCTGCCGCTGGACAGAATCGCCTCGCGTCTGACCGAACTGCTCGGCTCCCCGCGCCTGAGAAGAGGAACTGCCCCATGAGCCAGCCAGCAGACGTCAAATCTCACGGCGCCGCCTCCCTCGACACCATCCATCAGTCGGTCATGGTCCTTCTGGTCGATGATCAGATCATGGTCGGCGAGGCCATCCGGCGCGCGCTGATCGATGAGATCGAGATCGAATTGCATTATTGCTCCAATCCGCTGGAGGCCCTTGCCATCGCCAAGCGGGTGAAGCCCACCGTGATCCTGCAGGATCTGGTGATGCCCAATATGAATGGCCTGACCCTGGTCCGCCAATATCGTGCCGACCCCGCCACCAAGGCCATTCCCGTCATCGTGCTCTCGACGGAGGAGGAGGCGGCTGTCAAGAGCGAAGCTTTTCGGATCGGCGCCAATGACTATCTCGTCAAGCTGCCTGACCGGATCGAGCTGATTGCGCGCATCCGCTACCATTCTGCGGCCTATCTGACCCAGATCCAACGCGACGAAGCCTATCGTGCCTTGCGTCGAAGCCAGCAGGAGTTGATGGAGACCAATCTCGAGTTGCAGCGCCTGACCAATGCTGACGGCCTGACGGGCCTCAGCAACCGGCGCTATTTCGATCAATATCTTGATACCGAGTGGCGCCAGGCCATACGCGCGAAAGAGCCGATCTCGTTGTTGATCATCGATGTCGATCACTTCAAGCAATATAACGACACCTATGGCCACCTTGCCGGTGACGAGGTGTTGAAAACGGTGGCGACAGCGGTGAGGGGCACCTTCCATCGCCCCAAGGACCTGGCAGTACGCCTGGGGGGTGAGGAATTCGCCGTGGTGCTGCCGCAAACCCAGGCGGGCGATCTTGCCTTTCTTGCAGATAAGGTGGTGCAGGCCATCGAGGCGCTAGGGCTGCCGCACGCGGCCTCTCCGATCGCCGACAAGGTCACCATCAGCGTTGGCGGCGCAACCCATGTTCCCGCCAGCGACGACCGGCCCGAAAAATTGATCGAGGCGGCCGACAAGGCGATGTATGAAGCCAAGAGATCCGGCCGCAATCGCGCTACCACGGCGGCGGGCCTGTAGGCCGTTTTGCGACCTCGTTGAGTCACGCAGAATCGCAAAGACGCGTTTAAACAAGGACTTCGGCCAAGAAAGCGCTCTGCCGTGAACACGCCTTGCCATCGGCAACGTGTGCTCTCTCGCAAAGAGACACTAATGACCGGGGCATTTGCGCGCCAGGGCCTGCAGGCCGGCGAGGGCGAATGTTTCCAGCGCGCATGACATCGGTTCGATCTCCCGTTCGCGCTCTGCCAGGCTCGGGGCGATGGATTCCAGCACACCGCGCTCCACCGTAGCCAGGACCATGAAGGGTGCGTTGAGCGCCAGTTCGGCCCTACCGATGTCGGGATGGTCCAGCGGACGATCTAGCATGCGGGCAAGCAGGTCACGCAGCCAATGGACCTGGGGCGCCAGAAAATCCTCGTCCACAATCAGCGTGGAGACCGTGGGCGTCACCATCTCGCGCGTGACCAGCCTGATCTGCCATGAGCGTTCGGCCGGCGACAGCAATCGCCGGGCCATCAGGCCATAATAGGCCTTGAGCTGATCCAGGGGCTCGGCGTGTTCCAGAATGGCCGCGAATGCCTCGGGCGGAATGACGACCTCGCGCCGTGCCTCTGACACCGCCGCTTCATAGAGCGGGCGGATACCACCGAAATAATAGTTCACCGCCGCTGTGTTGACGCCGGCCAGATCGCAAATTTCCCGGCTCGTCGCCGCATGGTAGCCCTTGTCGGCAAAGACCCGTCCGGCCGTTTCGATCAGGTTTTGGCGCGTCTTCACGCCACGCTCCTGGCTGTCTGGCGAAACACGACGGGCATGCAGGGGTCTGGGCATGAAGCTTGGACACTGTCTCTTGAGAAGTAACTTTTTACCCACGAGCTTTAAAATGTCAATTTCATATTCGGATTTGACATTGCGGTGCCGTTCGAGCAACCTCACGTTCTGCTGAGGCAATGGCTGTGCGCAAAGGCACATGCGGTCTCCGTTGAGCCTGCACCAACCCGCTGGAACCGCGCTATGCCCTTATCTTCGTCGGCGCCTCGCAAGCCAACCGCTCCGGTCGCCGACGAGCAGCACGCCGTTCCCGCGCCGATACCGCAACATACTGCGGGGCAACTCCCGCTCGATCACAGCGTGCCCGTTCCAGCCGTGCAGATATATCGGGATACCAGCGCACATGTCGTTGTCATCTGCGCCAATGCCTTGACCCGGACCTGCCTCATGCATTGCCTGACAGGCTCTGAAACCGGATTGGTGGTGGAGGGTTACGCCGACGTCGAAGAGTGGGGCAGGCGGGGGCAGGGCGCCTCCATCGCATTGCTGTGCGTCACCGGTACACGGGAGACGACAATCGCCGTCGAGCGAATGGTGAGGCGCGTTCTTGCCGTCACGCCCGGTGTGCGGGTTGTGGTGATTTCCGACATGAAATCGGCAAGCGACGTTTCGAAGGCTCTGGAGCAGGGTGCCAGTGGCTTCATTGCCATGGATTCCAATGTCGATGTCGCCATCGCTGCCATTCGCCTGGTCCGCAGCGGCGGTGTGTTCGTGCCCTCCCACAGCGTGATGCAGTCTCGAACCGAGACCATGCCTTTGCCAAGTGGCGGGGGATCCTTACGGGATCGGGTGACCGCAAAGCAGCTCGAGGTCGTCGGCCTGATCCGCAGGGGGCTGCCGAACAAGCTGATTGCTGCTGAACTCGAGATGAGCGAGTTCACGGTGAAAGTGCATGTCAGGAACATCATGAAGCGTCTCAATGCGCGCAACAGAACAGAGGTTGTGGCCTTGACCAATGCCTATTTTACGCGCGACTACGCGACGGATGATGGCATCTGAAACACGACCCTGCGGGTAGGGACGGCGGAACATCGTCACCAGACCGAGCGTTAGCCGAATTGGCCGCCAAATCGCGCTCTCGCAGAACCTAACATTCTATAACCTATTGTTATTAATAGTTTTTTGACCAGGAACACGCCACCTCGCTGCAAAGAGCGGGGAATGCCATCTCGGCCCTCCGCAACAGGCCGGTGGGCATGGTCGTGATTCGAGGAGCATCGAGCATGACGCATCCACTTTTCAGCCTGTTGCGAACGCTGGATCAGCAGCACCTTTGGTATGTGCTGGACCGACTGACGCCCGACTCGATCACCCTGACGGTGACGGCCGCCGACAGTCGGTTCGAGATCGACATCTACGAGAATGGGCGTGTCGAATATACGCATTCCCCGACAGGCGGCGAGACTGATCGGGCCAGCCAGGCATTGGAGGGGACCCTCAAGCTGCTGGCCATCGCCGCACGCAGAGTCGCCCGGCCGGATCCGTAGACTTGAAGCATTTTTCTCCATAGCATCATACTTAATCTAAATGTTAAGAAAATATCTATAATATATTGATATTGCTTAATATTTATAGATATTAATCCATTTATCAGCAGTTCTCTCTAGAAGAACTGGCTGAGGAACACCGCCGCCTCGTCCGTGATGCCGATGATCTTGTTCGTCGCTTGCCGATAGAATTTGAAATTGAGCTCCGTGCCGGGCTGGCCGTCCTGCCAATTGCTGAGACGTTTGAGCTCGCGGCGCCCCAGTGGCCTCTGGGCAAGCGCGATGCGGCGCACGGCAATGCTCACACGCGGGGTCTGCCGAAGGGTGTCCTGTTTCTTGGCAACCGCCTCGGCAGAGGTCACGACGCCACGGGCGAAAAGACCCTGGCCCCCCTCATTTTCGCTCGCAAACAGGAAGATGATGTCGCCCTCAGCGATATGCTTGCCGGCATACATCGTCTTCTGTGCGGTGAAGCTGAGATTTTCCGCATCCAGGTCACGAATCTCGGCCTTGATCGCAAATGCCATGCTTCCACGCCTTGTCCTGACGCTCTGGGACCGCCCGTCCGTGCTTTCCGGCTTGCGCAACAGTGAAACCTGTCCGGTTGCCGTGCGCAAGGCGGTCGGCGACACTGGCGGGAAGGGCGACGGCTTTCGAGCTGGCGTATCCGGTCGAATGTCGGAAAAGTGCGCACTGCTTCGTCCTTGAGGCAGGTACGATAGGAGAGCAGGAGGAATCATGCCCGAATTCGTCACTGTGAAGGCGAACCGAGCCAACTGAGACGGCCAGCGATGGTCTTGGATCTTGGGATGATAGGTTTCCTCATGCCAAATATGCATTCTGAATACGGAGCAGGATCATGAAGGCACTGATTGCGGGAGCTGGCATCGGTGGGTTGACCGCTGCTTTGTTCCTTCATCGGGTGGGAGTGGACGTCGAGATTTTCGAGGGCGCAAAGGATGTGCGTGAACTGGGCGTCGGCATCAACATGTTGCCGCATGCCGTCGGCCTGTTGACGGAGCTGGGGCTGATCGAGGAACTCGATGCCGCGGGCATCCGGACGCGCGAATTGATCTATGCGAACCGGTTCGGGCAGGTGGTGTGGCGCGAGTTGCGCGGCATCGATGCAGGTCTCGCCGCACCTCAGTTCAGCATTCACAGAGGTAGGTTGCTCGGCCTGATCCATCGCGCCGTGATCGAGCGGATGGGCCCGGCGGTGATCCGCACCGGATGCCGCGTGAATGGTTTCGAGCAAAACAGTAATGCCGTCATCGTTCACCTGTCGGACAGCCTCGGCAGGCCGACGCAAGCTGTCGGTGACCTGCTCGTGGGGGCCGATGGCATTCATTCGGCCGTGCGTGCCGCACTCTATCCTGGAGAGGGCCAGCCGATCTGGAGCGGCATCATGCTCTGGCGTGGCGCCACCCCCTGGCCGAAATGGCAGGACGGTCGCACCATGGCGATCGCGGGCGGAAACTTTGCCAAATTCGTGTTCTATCCAATTGAAAAACATGAACAAAACTCAGAGACGCACCTCACCAATTGGGCGGTGATGGCACGAGCAGGCCAAGAGAGGGTTCAGAGCTTCTCCCTGGGAAACTGGAGCAGGCCCGGCGTGCTCGAAGAAGTCCTGCCATTCGTTCGCGACCGCTTCCACCTCGACTATGTCGATCCCGTCGCAATCATCAAAGCCACGGACGCGTTCTACGAATATCCCAACTGCGATCGCGAACCACTGCCGCGCTGGTCGTTCGGGCGCGTTACCTTGCTGGGGGATGCAGCCCATCCCATGTATCCGGTCGGTTCGAACGGCGCGAGTCAGGCCATTCTCGACGCCCGATCCCTGTCGGAGCACCTCCGCGCCGCGGATACGATCGAGGCGGCCCTGGCGGCTTATGACGCAGAGCGACGCCCCAGCACCGCCCAGATCGTCCTGGCCAATCGCAAGGGCGGTCCCGAGGGCGTGATCGATATGGTGGAAGCTCGGGCGCCCGACGGTTTTGCCGATATCGAGGCCGTTGCAACCTATGAGGAGCGAGAGCGTGTCGTGCGTGGCTACGCCTCATTGGCTGGATTTGGGCGTCAAGCGCAACCCGATCCACCATTTCCCCCGACTTGAAATATCAGGTGTCAATTTAACAAATTAATTCAAAAACTCATTTCATATAATCAATTTCTGATTGGAATGGCGGGGAGGGGCTTTGTTCTCCCACACGGTCCGCGCTTGTCGCCAAGGCCTTTTTGGAAAGAGCATAACCTGGGGGCACTGGGCATTTTGAAATTGAGCTTCGTGCCGGGCTGGCCGCGATACCAGTTGCTGAGGCGTTTGAGCTTGCCGTGTCTGGGCAAACGTGACGCGGCGCACGGCCCGCTTACCTCTCGGATTTGGGGACCCAATAGACCGTCGAGTTCGTAGCCGATCCATCTACGCTGCTCTGGCTTGACCCAAAACGATCTGGCTGCACGCGGGGCCTGCGTCAAATAGGTCAGACTATATCTTCACAGTCATGCGCTGAGCCTCTGGACTGTTCGAGGCCCTCACGGCAGATAGATCGATGAATGTGTTGGAGGGAATCCCCTGTGTATTTGAAATGGTCCATCCCCAGATCGGTGCTGATGCTTCTTGCCATGACGGGCGTCGCTCATGCCGAAGGCGAGCTCAACATCTATAATTGGGGCAACTATACCAACCCCAAGCTCATCAAGAAATTCGAGGAGCAATACAAGGTCAAGGTCACCATCACCGACTATGATTCCAACGATACGGCCCTTGCCAAGGCGCGACAGGGTGGTTCAGGTTTCGACATCGTCGTGCCCTCGCAGACTTATCTGCCGATCTGGATCAAGGAAGGATTGCTGCTCGAAACCAATCCCGGCCAGATGGAGAATTTCAAGAACGTCACTCCGGAATGGGCAGATCCTGGTTTCGATCCCGGCCGCAGATATTCCGTGCCGTGGGCATGGGGTACGATTGGCGTCGTCGTCAATACCGAGGCGTATAAGGGCGATATCAACACCTGGGATATCATCTTCAAGACGCCGGACGAGCTGAAGGGCAAGGTCAACGTCGTTCCGGAGATGAAGGACGTCATTACGGCCGCCATCCGCTACGTCGGCGGCGAGCAGTGCACCGGCGACAAGCAGCTATTGAAGAAAGCCCGTGACCTTCTGACGGCCGCCAAGCCGAACTGGATCGCCATGGAATACAATGCCATCGAAAAGATGGGGGCAGGCGACTTCAAGGCCTCGTTGACCTGGAACGGGGCGGCCCTGCGCACGCGCCTGGCGCATCCCCAGATCCATTACGGTTATCCCAAGGAAGGCTTCACGTACTGGTCCGACAATGTGGCGGTGCTGAAAGAAGCAAAGAATGTCGACAACGCCAGGCTGTTCCAGAATTTCATGATGGATCCTGAGAACGCTGCACTGAACTCCACCTTCCATCATTACGCGAATGGCATCGCAGGCTCGGAAAAATACATGCCAGCCGAGATGAGGGACGCTCCTGAGATTGTCGTTCCCGCCGATGCCAAGGCCCATGGCACCGTGGCGCTGATGTGCCCGCCGGAGGTCGACGTGCTTTACAAGAAGATCTGGACCGAGCTTCGCAAGTAAGCACTCCAATCACGGGCGGTGTCTTTGACACCGCCATCATCACATTGAATTTCCAAGGCGTTGCGCCTTGGAAAAGAGATATGTCCAATGAGGAGAGGTATGACCGTTTCAGCGGAGCTCTACAGGGAATTAATTCGCATAACATATCTTATGGAACATAATCCCATGCCTCCGGCCGGGCCAAGGGGCATTTTCGACAGATGGTCGTTGCCAAAGTCAATGTGCCCTGCATCCCCTCAAGCCGGTCCGGGCGTTCGAGATCGGGGCGCATCTAATCGGATGGCCTTATCAGCACGAAGCTCGCGGTTCCGGCAGCAGAGATGTGAGTGCCATTAAACAGCGAGCGGAGACACGCTCCATGACGAGGTTCGTCAAAAATGCGCGATCAGGTGTTGCCCAACATTGACAGGGCATTATCGGTGGACAATTCCTTGACCGAGAAGGACAGCACCTTGGGTGCTTCATAAGGGGCTCGGGCGACGAGAATGCCCGTCTTCTTGATAGTGGCCACGGGAGCGGCGCTCCCGGCATCGAGTTTCTTCGCAGCAGTGGCGGCCATCTCATACCTCATCATATATCGCAGCAGGCGGATGCCATTTAAACGCATAATCAATATTCATTAGGTATCGGATTAGAGCCTGTCAATCGATATGGCTGTTCGAAGCGACGATTATGAATGATTAGAGTGTATATTGGTTAGACAATTCGAGAAATCCAAGCGCGTGGTGGATATTAAGCATAGAAAGGAGGTAAAATTTGGCCGACAGCGCTGATAATTGTTGCAATTTCGCCACATATAATTCCGATAATGCGATATATTCCCTAAGGTAATTTATATTCTTTTGACTCGAAAACGCGACGTCCCCATAGCTTCTGAAATAGGAAAGTTTCAGCGCCAGCCGCTGGATTTTCGGTGAACACATGTGGGAGAGAACAATTTATGTTCAAGGCAGTTTTCGTACCGACCGTGATGGTCGCAGCCTTGGTTGCCGGCGGCGCTGACGCTGCCGACCTCGCACCGCGACCGGTCGAACCCGTCGCTCCCGTCTATACGCCCTATGACTGGTCCGGTCCCTATATCGGCCTGCATGTGGGCTATGGCTGGGGCCGCGAGAACGACAATTATTCCGAGAACGGCCCGCTCCTGCCCCCTACCCCGGCCCAGACCCAGTCGGTTGCTGATCATTTCAATATGAATGGCTTCGTGGGCGGCGCTCATGCCGGTTACAACTACCAGATCAACCAATTCGTGATCGGTGGCGAGGTGGATATCGACTACGCCGATCTCAAGGGCAGCCATCGCTACAGCTATTATGGTGGAGGCTGGAGCGGCCGCCTGCAGATGAAGAGCGAGTGGCAGGGCTCGGCCCGGCTGCGCGCCGGCTACGCCCTCGACAACATCCTGCTCTACGCCACGGGTGGTATCGCCTTCGCCAACGGCAAGCTGTCGGATTCCGGCCAGTATTTCGGCACCGCCTACGGCACCAGCGACACCAACACCCATATTGGGTGGACCATTGGTGCCGGCGCCGAATATGCCTTCACCCAGAATTGGATCGGCCGCTTGGAAGTGCGCTACACTGATTTCCAGAAAAAGCGCTATGTCGTGACGGACCCGAGCGTCAAGGCCGGCTGGAATCAGACCACCGTCAATCTCGGCATCAGCTACAAGTTCTGATACTCATCAGCCAGAATGCAAACAAGGCCCGGCGATATGCCGGGCTTTTATTTCTGCGCCCTGCAGCCAGATCGTGAGAATAGCGGCAGGGGGCGGCAACACTCTGCAAAACGCTCTCCTTACCACCTCCCCTTTGAACGCCATAAGGGCCCTATTTGGTAAGAACCTCCTGAAACTGCTCCTCCAATTTGGCAACTCGATCGACGAGATTGATCGTGCCGTGGACGTGAGTTTCCAAGATGGAGACGATCAGAGAGTTGAGAGAAAGGCCCTTGAGCTTCGACTGTCCTTCGAGGAGCTTTCGCAGTTCGGGATCCATGCGAAGCCCAAATGGGCTGATTTGCCGTTTCGGGACGATGTACTTAGGCATGTATCCTCCTCATTCTTGGAAGAACCTTACCGGGGCCCCGAAACAGATCGAGTCACCAATTAGACTTAACGCAACGGCACCCTGGCGAACCCCACGACGGTTCCAAGCTCTTCAGGCGAGGCGAGTGCCCGTCCTTCCTTTGGATAGACGTGCCTTGATCGCCTAAGCCCCAATCGATCAATCACAATGCAAGCATCATCACAAAGGATGTTCAAAACTTACGTAGCGTAATATAAAAACGTATTGAAAAAACAAATATAATTTCTTATATTATGAGGCTGGTTCAAGAAAGTGGCCATATCCCAGCATGCTGATCCTTTTCCACGATACCCTATGGGGAGCGCCGCTCGATTTGCCCGGGCCTGTTGAGGGAATCGAGTTCTCGACGGATCGTACCCTTTTTAGCGCTGCCGATGCAGTCGTCTTCCATCTGCCCGAATGGCGGTTCAAGCGGACGCCGACCGCTGGGGCGGGCGAAACGCTGCCGGAAAAGCGCCCAAGACAGCTTTGGGTCGCTTGGTCCATGGAGTGCGAGCAACACTATCCATTCATGTCCGACCCCAATTTCATGGCGGCCTTCGATCTCACGATGACTTATCGACGAACCGCAGACGTCACGTTGAATTACGCGAACCCTCATGGTGACATCGCCGCCATGCATGAAAGCTTTCGTCGGCCGCCGTCGCATTACAAAAAAGACACGCTCGTAGCTTCCTTTATTTCCAGCCGGTTCGATCAAAGTGGCAGATCTGGCTATCTCCAGGACTTAGCCCAGTACCTAGCAATTGATTCCTATGGCCGGTTTATGCGGAATCGCGTCCTTGATCCTGATCTTGGACGTAGGAGCAAACTGAAGACGATTGCCGACTACAAATTCACCATTGCATTTGAGAATGCCTGCGCCGAGGACTACGTCACCGAAAAATTCTTCGACCCACTTTGGGCGGGATCCGTTCCGGTCTATCTCGGCGCACCTAATATCGAGGAATTTGCTCCGGGAGATCGGTGTTATATTGATGCCAGTTTGTATCCTGACCCGCAGTCCCTGGCAAAATACCTTTTGGAATTGGCGTCGGACGACCAAGCATATAACGCCTTTTTCAAATGGAAAACGAAGCCGTTCCGCAAGACTTTCGAGGATATACTGACAGACTATACGACGCACTGGTCACAGCGCCTCAGTAAATGTGTAAAGGAGCACCTCATTTCTCGAATCAAATACGATTCGCCGATCGAAATAGATGCGACTGGGCTCTCGGAATAGCAATGACACGAGGAATTGGAGCCGAGGCGGATCGAGGTACCGGCAACCATCAGGCCGGAGCCGTTATGCTCATATGGCGCGCCGTGCTCTCCCGCGTGACCAACTCGTAACCCAGATCGATCAGCCGCGGCTCGATATGCTTTCCGCCAATCCTGTCGATCAACATCCTCATGGCTTTCCTTCCCATCTCTTCTCGGTGGGTTCTGACGCTGGTGAGACCGGGATTCGCGACAGCCATGATGTCCAGATCGTTGAAACCGCAAATGCCGAATTGCTGGGGGACGGCAATACGGCGACGCTGAGCTTCGAAGAGCACGCCGACCGCAAGGTCGTCATTGTTGCAGAACACGGCATCGGCGTCGGGCGCTCGCGCCAGCAATTCTGACATCAACTCGCAACCCAGCGACACGGTGGATGGCCTGGGGGTCGTGACGATGAGCTTTTCATCGAGCAAGCCGGCTTCGTCCAGCGCTTGGATGAAACCTTGAAGGCGCCTCTGCGTGCGCGGATCCATGCGCGCACCCAGAAAAGCGATCCGCCGGTATCCGCGCTCCACCAGATGCCTCGTGGCAGCGAATGCGGCGCGATGGTGCGAAAACCCGACCATCATATCGACAGGGTCGTGGCCGACCTCCATGATCTGGACGATCGGGCACTCGGCCTGCAGGAGCTGCGCACGGGCCGCCTCCGATTGATCGATGCCGGCCACGACCAGGCCGGCCGGGCGCTGGCTGAGGAACACCCGGAGCAGCCTTTCCTCTTCGATCAGGGAGTAGCGGGTATTGCCCAACTGTACCCGGAAGGCGGTAGCCTCTGCCTCGGCATAGACCCCACGCATCACATCCGCGAAAACATTGTTGGTCACTGACGGAATCAGCACGCCGATGACATTCGTCCGAGCCGAAGCCAGCGCGCTCGCTGCAGGATCGGGCACATATCCCAGATCGTCGACGATTTGCTGAATGCGTTGCCTGAGCTCATGCGAAACGGATTGCGGATTGCGAAGGGCGCGCGACACGGTGATAGCGCTAACTTCCGCAGCCTCGGCAATCTCGACCAATGTTATGCGTTTCTTCCCTGAACGTTTCTTGGGTCTTTTCATGTCGAAGGCCCGTCGCTGTTTTTTCGATGCAAAGATAGACCTTGCAAAATGATTGCGCAATCACTAAGGAGTTCGACCAAAGTTGAACGGGAGGAAAATGTGGCAGGACCGGCATATAGGCTGGTTATGAGCCTCTTTGATGCCGGTCGGCAATTCTTGCGCGCCGGGAAGTGTGATCACCTTTCAATACTCGTCTAGACACCCCGCCTTTCTCCAAGAAGGCAGGCGAATTTACGCTGACTTCATCTCCAGGACTTGGATCCTGCTCTCGGCTCGCCACCTGTGCGAACCGCTCTCGAAATGAACTGCGGCCATTCGGAAAGGTCGTGACGAACGCCACGAACAAACGCCTACGGGAGGAGGAACCCGATCATGCATACGACACCCGCTAGTTCACCCGCGCGGGGTGGCAGTCAGAAAGCGCCTCCTGGCGCCTCTCGCACCCGCTATATCATCCTGACATTGTGTTTCGCGGGCCTGGTCATCAACTATCTCGACCGGGCCAACATGAGCGTGGCGCTGCCCTATATCGATGCGGATCTCGGCCTCAATCTTACTAATACCCAGAAGGGACTGATCCTTGGCGCCTTCTTCTGGGCCTATGACGGGATGATGCTGATCGCGGGCTGGTTCACCGACAAGGTCGGCTCGCGCCGGGCCTTTACCATCGCGGCGATCTGGTGGTCGATCTTCACGGCGCTCACCCCCCTCGCCCGCAGCTTCTGGGGCTTCTTCGCCTTCCGCTTTGCACTGGGCGCCGGCGAGGCGCCGGCCTATCCGGCGGCAACCAAGGCAGCTTCGCGCTGGTTTCCGGTGGGCGAGCGTGCCTTCTCCACCGCCGTGATCGATTCCGGCTCGCGGGTCGGCACGGTGCTCTCATTGCCCATCGTCACCAGCCTTCTCGTCGTAGCGACCTGGCATTATTCCTTCGTGATCCTCGGCATGGCCGGCATCGTCTGGGCGCTTGTATGGTATTGGTACTATCGCGATCCCGTCGATCATCCCGATGCCAACGACCTCGAGCGTCAATACATCGCCGACAATGGCGGACGCACCGAGGCCAATGACGACAGCGAAGCCACCAAGATCCGCTGGTCGCAATTGTTCGGCTACCGTACGGTCTGGGGCATGATGCTCGGCTTCTTCTGCCTCAACTTCGTGATCTACTTTTTCCTCACCTGGTTCCCCGACTATCTCAAGAACGCCCGCGGCCTCAATCTGAAGGAACTGGGCACCCTCGGCATGCTGCCGGGTCTTGCCGCGGTGGTGACGGCCTGGATCGCCGGTGCCTATGCCGATCGCCTGATCCGTGGCGGCGCCAACGTTACCACGGTGCGCAAGGTCGTGATGGTCGGCGGCCTTTTGGGCGGGGCCGCTATCCTGCCCGCCGCCTTCGCCTCCTCCATCTATCTGGCCCTGTTCTTCCTGGCGATCTCCTATTCCAGCCTGGCGATCGCCGCGACCGGGATCTGGTCCCTGCCCGCCGACGTGGCGCCAAGCTCGCGCCATGTCGCCTCGATCGGAGGCATCCAGAACTTTGCCTCCAACATTGCCGGCATCATCAGCCCCTTCATGTTCGGCTTCCTGCTCGACATGTTCCATGGCGATTATACGCCCGCCTTCGCCCTGGCGGCCGGCTTCGCCGTGCTAGGCGCCTTTTCCTACGCCTTCATCGTCGGTAAGGCGGAACCTCTGCCTCTGCCGGAGAATGCAGGCCGCTGATTGGCGGGCTCCCCGGCAATCGGACTTCGTCACAGCCGCCGCGCATCTTCGGATTGCGCGGCGGTTTCTTTTTGCAGTTTCATCACCGGCCAGATTGCCAGGACGCCCCTGGCCGGCTAAGCAATCCACCAGCAAGCGTTGGGGCGCTGAGGTTCGATTTTGCCTAAGTAAATACCGGTCTCTTCCTTTCCATCCCATCGCCTGGGCGGCCAGCCGGCAGCCCGGCGGGTAGTTGTGTTCACCGGGTGGCGGTCCGAGACCGGTCTGGCTTGTCCGAATGTGCCATGTGCATAGGCCGCTGCCCCAGCTCCCTCCCCAGCGAACATCGCCATACCGTGCCCGTAACGGGCCTCTCCGATCGCCATCTCGGTGGACTTCCATACGGAAGACCGAGACGGTATGTGCAATCTTCTCACGGTCCGCTGGACCATCACGCCCCGAAGCCCCCCTGAACCCTGGCTGGCCTGCACCGGATGCAGCATCGCCCGCCCCTTCCGTTGCAGCGGCAAGACAAGGCTCAACGCCAGTGGCCGACGGCTCGATGCCTGGCTGATCTATAAATGCCCGGTTTGCGACAAGAGCTGGAACAGGCCGCTGTTCGAGCGCCGGCCCGTGCAGGATATTCCTCCGGATATGCTCGCCGCGTTGCAGACGAACGACCCGATTTGGATTCGTCGCCAGGCTTTCGATCTCGCAGCCTTGCGCTCGCACGCCTTCCATATCGAGGAATGCGCCGAGGTCGACGTCACCAAGCGAGTGCTCGACCGGCCGGATGGCTGGTCCATCCTGCATGTCGAACTCAGTGTCGACCTGCCAGCGGGAATTCGCCTGGACCGCCTCCTGGCGCGCGAACTCGGCCTGTCGCGAGCAAGGCTGCAATCGCTCCACCGCCAGGAACGGTTGCGCCTGGAACCCGGCCGTTCCGACGCCCTGCGCAAGCGCGTGGCAGATGGCGCCTCAATCATGCTCAACCTTGCCGATGAGGCGGACCAAACGATGATCGGCGATGCGGCCTCGGGACATTCAAGGCCGTAGATAGCTGACGCCTTCATGGCGGCGGAGCCGCGTCTGCCCGGGGCTCGGCACGAGGCCCCCACGCCGGAAACTTGCGGCGCGGGGGTACTGCATACCATCAGATAGGCCGCGGCTGCGCTTTGCCGGCCGGCAGATCATCGCCCGCCTCTTCCGCTGCGCCATCAAACAACCGGCCGATGCGCCGGCGCTCGGCCTCATTCTGTGGCAATGCGTAGGACAGCGCGACATAGACCAGCGTGTTGACAATGAGGCCAACCACCCCCGAGGTCATCCCCGCCAAGGCTGGAATGGACACGGGGTAGAGGAACTGCAGCACCACGGCCACCGCGAAACCGGCGACCATACCGCTGGCGGCACCCGCCGCGTTGCCTCGGCGCCAGAAGATGCCGAGATAGAGCGCCGGCGCCAGTTGCACGATGCCTTGATAGGAGGCGAGCGCCAGAGTGAGCAGGCCGGCAGTGACATTGGCGGTCGCCACCGCCCCGGCCACCGCCAGCAAGGTAGCGATGACGATGGTGATGCGCGCGGTACGGGTGTTGGTGGCCTCATCCGCGCCGCCGACATGGATGATATCCTGGGCGGTATGGGTGCCGACCGCAGCGGTGATGGCGTTCACATTACCCACCGTGGCGGCGAACACGGCCACGCCCGCCAGCGCCAGGACGAACGGCCCGCCATGCCCGGCCGCCAGGAACCAGACATTGTCCGGTGCCTTCGCCACCTCCGGAAGCTGGGAGGCCAGCATACTCATGGTCAGCATGATGGCGAGGAACACGAACATGAACGGCGCCGCCTTGAGGGCGGAATTGCGCACCGCCTGGGCACTCCTGGCCGTGAACAGGCGCACGAAGATATCGGGCCAGCACCACGAGCCCATCGCGCCGGTGAACACCAGCGAGAAATAGTAGAGCGGGCCGAGATCGCTGTGCAGGCCCGGCAGGCTGGCAAAGCTCTCCGGCAGGCCGGCAAAGCCCAGGCCCTGCGACATCAGCCAGACGATCAGGCCGAGCGCCACCAGCCCGCCGACGCCATAGGCGAAGATGCCCTGGATCATGTCCGAGATCACGATGCCGCGCATGCCCAGCCGCACCGTCCAGATCTGCCGGACGGCCAGTACCGCGATGCCGACGAATACCGCCGTCGTCGGCGCAACGGCACTGAAGGACAGATAGGAGAAGACGAGGCCAAGCGACTGGAAGGCGAGTACCAGCCAGGGAAAGGCCGAGATCACGCCGATCACGGCGGCAATCACGCGCACGCTGGTGGAATTGTAGCGCATGCCGACGAAATCGGCCTGGGTGCGCAGGTTGAACGCCTTGCCCCAGTCGAACACGCGCTGCGCCATCAGGAACATGAACAGCACCGCCAGCAGCGAATAGGAGATCACATAGTAGCCGATCACCCCGGCTGAGGCGGAAAGCCCAGCGAAGGCGATGAAGATCGTCCCGGGCAGCCAGGTGTTGAGGAAGGCCATGGTCTGGAACCATGACCCGAAGGAGCGGCCGGCCACCGCATAGTCGGTGAAGTCCCGGCCCTGCTGGCGGGTGCGCTCCAGCACCACGACGACGCCGATGAAGAACAGGGCCAGCAGCCCATAACCGATCAGGAAGTCCATGGCCCTATTCCTCTTCCCGGTCCGGGCTCGCCCGATGCAGATAGGTGAGGCTGACGACCAGGAACAGGCCGCTGCCCATGAAGAAGAACATCGCCATGCCGAGACTGCCGCGCGCCATCGCCAGATGGATCGGCGGAAACAGCATGATGATCAGGTTGAGCCACAGCAAAAGGCGGCGGACACGGCCAAAGTCAGACGCTTGCCTTTCCATTTCGTCCTCCCATCTCGATATTCTCCTGCTGGGTGGGCGGCGCGCCGTCGAAGCCCTTCGCTGGGCTTCCGCACGCACCATTCTTGTTGTTCTTCACGTCGCGGCCAATAGGCGTCACAGGCCGCAAGCCTGTATCACCGCATCGACCAGGGCCTTCTGGTGCGGCTGCAGATCCTGTCCGGGCAGGTCCTTCCAGAAGGCCTCATAGGGATCCTGGACGCCCGTCTCGACGCCGCTGAGCGTCTCAACCACGGCCAAGCCGCAGAAAGGCACGTAGAAGGGCGAATAGCCGCCCTCATGGCTGATCACCAACCGCCCCCGGCAGATCGAAGCGGCGAGATCCATCAGGCGACGGGTCATAAGGCGATAGGAGCCGGAAACCAGCATCATGCGGCCGAGCGGATCGGCATTGGATGAATCGAAGCCGCTCGCCACCATAATGACATCGGGCTTGAAGCGGGCAATTGCCGGCAATACCACCCGGTCGAAGGCATCGAGATAGGCCCCCTCACCCGAGCCCGCTGGCAGCGGGATGTTGATCGCCGAGCCCTTGCCGGCACCGACACCGCGATCGGCAACCTTGCCTGTATCGGGCGGGAAATTGCCATCCTGGTGCAGGGAGATGGTGAGGATGTCGGGATCGGCTTCGAAACAGGCCTCGGTCCCGTTGCCGTGATGCACGTCCCAGTCGACCACCGCCACGCGCTCGATACCGAGCTTGGCACGTGCATGGGCGATCGCCACGGCGACATTGGCGAACATGCAAAAGCCCATGCCCTTCTCCGGGCGGGCGTGGTGGCCGGGGGGGCGCACCAGCGCATAGGCATTGGCGACCTCGCCCTGCACCACCGCCCGCAACGCACTGATGGTGCCGCCGGCAGCCAGGCAGGCGAGGTCCACGCCGGCAAAGCCGAAGGGCGAAACGCCATCGCCCATGTCGCCGCCGCGGATGTCGGCACTGAGCGCCTTCATCTTGTCGAGATGTTCGCTCGTATGGACACGCAGAATGTCCTCGTCGCTAGCCTTGGTGATCTCGATGCGTTTCAGGGCCTTGGCGATGCCGGAGACCTCCACCAGGGAGGCGAAACGGGCCTTTGATTCCGGCGACTCGACATGCTGCAGGGGCTGGATGAATTCGCCCTTCAGGAACCCGGCCGCCGTGCCGGTGTCGTGCCAGCCAAAACGCTCATGCCACACCCATCCCGTGGTCATCGCAGTTCTCCCTCATCTGCATGTTTTCCGGCAGGCTAGCGCATGCAAACAAGGCGGGAATGGTGCAGATGCACTATTGGCGGCGGGCACCAACCTTGTGACGAACACCGTCCACGGTTAACATGACAAAAATACAACCCTCCATCCGGGGTCGGTGCATGTGACTTCCAAACTGTCCATGTTCTCGCAATTCGTGGTCGATCTTCATCAAGCCGGCCGGCGCGCCGACAAGGATGCGGATTTTGACGTGGCGGCCCACGCCCTCGAGCTGTTGCGCCCCCTGCTCGGTTTCGACTGTGCCTGGTATGGCTGGGCTCGCTTCGTGGACGACCGCACCACTGTGCCCGCCTCCTCCACGCTTTGCCTGCCGGACGGTTTTGCCCCGTTCTGGTCGACGATGGCCAGCCAGGACCTGGTCGCCACGGCCTTGCGCCGGGACCGCGGCAAGGTCTGCATCTATGACCGTGGGCAGCCCCGGCAGACCGACGAGATGGCCGAACTGTCGGAGCGCTACGGCATCCGCAAATGGGCCTCCGCCATGCATAATCGGCCGGGGCGCGCGACCACCTTCTTCGTCTCGGTCTATCGCACCCGGTGCCATGACCCGCATTGGGACGGGGAGGACCTGCAGCTTCTGCAATGCGCGGTAGATCACTTGTTCCTGGCGCTGCAGGCCGCGTTCGAGCGTCGCAGTGCGGACGGGCCGGGCGAGCGGGCGACACTGGCGGTCGACGAAGCCGGCTTCGCCCATCTTGGCCTGGATCAGTCCCATAGTTTCCTCAGAACCATCTGGCCCGGCTGGAACGGCGATCGCCTGCCCCGGCCTCTCAGGCAAGCGGCTCTGCATCCCGGCATCCATCTGTTCGAGCGCGAGGGTGTGGCGGTGAGCTGTCGCGAGGATCGCGGAGCAGGCCGGCAGTCGAGCCTGATCAGGCTGGAACTCTCGCTGCTATCCAAGCTCGACCGGCTCTCGCCGCGCGAGCGCGAAGTGGCGCACCTGCTCGCCAGCGGAGCAACCCACAAGCAGGCGGCGCAGATGCTGGGCAGCGCACCGGCCACCATCCGCAACCAGACCCAGGCCATCTACGACAAGCTGGGCATCCGTTCGCGGGCGGAACTTGCCAGCGCCGTGCGGCGCTGAGCACGTAATGGCCGACTTTATCAGCCACCGCCTGCCGGCAATTCCTCGCGCCACAAGGCGTGAAAATGATGGACGGGGCCGCGGCCGCTCCCGACCGTCAACCGACCGGACGCCTTCAGTGCCTCGGTAAGATAAAGCTCGGCCTCCTCCACCACTTTTACCAGGGGAAGCGAGGGCAGGAGCGCAGCGATCGCCGCCGACAGTGTACAGCCGGTGCCGCGCAGATTGCCGGTCGCGACACGCGGCGCCGCATGCTCGGTGATGCCGCCTCGGTCTGGATCTGCCGGGAGCAATCCTCGCCACTGCCGGCATCATCGCCGCGAGCCTCGGCTTGATCGCCAGCGGCGAACAGGCCTCGCCGTCCTCGCCTTCATCAATGGCGCGACCTCCTACGGATTGGTGCTTCTGCCCGGCCAAATCCTGCTTGCAATCGGCCTCTCCCTGATCTTCTCGGGCTCGGCCGTGCTCGCTACCACCCATGTGCCCGAGCACCAGGCCGGTCTTGCCGGTGGCGTCATGAGCACCGCCACGGAACTTGGACCGACCCATCGGTCTGGCCGCGCTGATGTCGGTTGCCGCAGGGCAATCGGATGTGGTCGCCGGCTATGCCACGGCATTTGCCGCCGCTGCCCTCGTCTGTGTCATTGCCGCTATGGGTCGAATGGCCCTGGTGAGGGGCGGCTGCAATCTCCAGTCCGCGCGGGGTACCGGATGAAGCGCAGGCGGCCGCCGTGCTTTCGCGCAAACCACCCACCCAAAACGCCCAGACCATGCGGTCTAAAATCCGATTCGACAGATAAGAGGTATAATTAAACCTTGAAATTTCGTGCGACCTGGATCTGCATGTAGCACATTGTTTCAACGACGGTATCGGAGGCAGGATCGAGCAAGTTGACCAAACGGCACTTTCCCTTTGTTTGCCAAGATGATGTGAGGGATTCTGAGCCACGTTTCCCCTTTCAGGAAGTGCACCTGAAGGATATCCTGGTTGCGTCAGGCTTTTTCGTGCGCCATGTATCGGCGCTGTTGCATCTCGATATTCGGAGGTATCTCAATACACCCTCCGAGGGGCACCATGAATGTCCTGCGCATTCGTGGCTGGAGAGGGGGAGAAGATGCCGGTTTTGCCGGAACCCATGACCGTGGCGGATCTTATCGATCTGCTGCGCGAGCAGAACCCGGAAGCTCTGGTCACCATTGGCAATCCCAACACCGGGCCCGATTGTGCCGGTGCCCTCTTCAGCGGCTTTGTCCGGCCTCAAGGCAAGTCTTTTCGACACATGCCGTGGAGCCAGGTTCAGCATGAGGGATATCTGCCGGCCGTCGTGCTGGAGCGCCATGTGCGACGGAAATGAACTTGGCGTCTTGGCCCGCGGATGATGGCGATATGCCTGCGTGCCACTCCCGCCCAGGCTTTTGTCGATGGCTTTTTTGCTTGCCCTGCCCGCGCTCCGCGCCTACCTAAAGGGCCATGTATGAGGATAGAAACAGTCAGGACAGCCCTGGCAATTCGCCCTCGGCTGGCGAGACGGTCTTTGCGTCAGCCTTATCTGAGCCCGACAAATGGGCGGTTTTCCTGGATATCGATGGCACGCTGATCGATCTTGCCGCGACGCCGCTGTCGATTACCGTTCCCCCGACGCTGCCCGATGACCTCTGGGCTCTTTCACGGCATCTGGGGGGTGCCATGGCTCTGGTCACCGGCCGGAACATCGTGCTCGCCGACGAATTATTTGGCCCCCATCTTTTTCCCATCGCGGGCTTGCATGGTGCCGAACGGCGTGATGCTTCCGGCGCGGTGGACAGCCTCACCGTCCCTTCGGCTTTCGAGCAGCTCAAGCGCGACATCGCCGACGAGGCTGGAGCGTGGTCTGGCGTCGTGGTCGAAGACAAGGGCGCGGCATTGGGGGTGCATTACCGCCTGGCTCCCGAGCGCAAGGCCGATGTCGAGGCATTGATGTCGCGCTTCGCCCCAACCATGCCCGACTGGTCGCTTCAGCACGGCAAGATGGTGGTCGAGTTGCGCCCTGCGCGTGCAAGCAAGGGCAAGGCGTTGGAAGCCTTCCTGCAGGAAGCACCTTTCAAGGGCAGAGTTCCCCTGGCGATCGGCGACGATCTCACCGACGAGGCCATGTTCGAGACGGTCAACAGCCTCGGCGGCCAATCGATCCGTATCGGATCGGCAGGGACCCAAACGCGCGCTCGCGCGTTGATATCATCGCCAACGGCTTTGCGGGCCTTGATCGCCCGCGTTGCGGCCTAATCCGATTCCGTCATCAATATTCGAAAGTTCCCATGGGTCGACTTGTCGTCATTTCCAATCGAGTTCCCGTTCCCGCGCGCAGCGGTGAAGCACCCGCCGGTGGTCTGGCGGTTGCCCTGAACGCCGCCCTGCAGGAGCGCGGGGGCATCTGGTTCGGATGGTCCGGAAAATCCAGTCCCGGCGTCGAGCCCCCTCCCCCCAGATTCCAGCAGCAGGGCAATATTTCCTATGTGCTGACCGATCTGACCGAGACCGACGTGGAAGAATATTATCACGGCTTCGCCAATCGGGTGCTCTGGCCGATCTGCCACTACCGGCTCGACCTTGCCGAATATGGCCGCAAGGAAATGGCGGGTTATTTTCGCGTCAACCGCCTGTTCGCCCATCGCCTGGCTCCGCTGATCAAGCCGGACGACATCCTATGGGTGCATGACTACCACCTGATCCCCCTCGCCTTTGAATTGCGGCAGATGGGTATAAAGAACACCATCGGCTTCTTCCTGCATATCCCTTGGCCTCCTTCGGATGTGATCGCCGCCATGCCGATGCATGAGGAAATCATCCGGGGCCTGTCCCACTACGATCTCATCGGCTTTCAGACCGACTACGATCTCGACAACTTCGCCGGCTACCTCGCCCGGGAAGGCATCGCCAGGGATCTCGGGGAAGGCCGGTTCGAATATCACGGGCTGCATTTCAAGGCCGCCGTGCATGGCATCGGCATCGAGACCAAGTCCTTTGCCCAGATGGCGCAGGTCGCTATCGGCAACAGCGCTGTCCGCAAGGCGCGCCAGAGTGTCGAAAGCCGCGACCTCATCATCGGCGTCGACAGGCTCGATTATTCCAAGGGCCTGACCCAGCGCATCGATGCCTTTGAGCGCTTCCTGCGCGCCTATCCGGGCTATCACAACAAGGTCACCTATCTGCAGATCACGCCGAAATCCCGCTCCGAGGTGCCGGAATATGAGACGATGCAGAAAATGGTGGCCGAGGAGGCCGGGCGGGTGAACGGGGCCATGGGCACGCTCGACTGGGTCCCCATCCGCTATGTGAATCGCTCGATCGGCCGTCATATCCTGGCGGGTCTTTACCGGATCGCCAGGGTTGGTCTGGTCACGCCTCTGCGCGATGGCATGAACCTGGTCGCCAAGGAATTCATCGCCGCCCAGGACCCCGACAATCCCGGCGTGCTCGTTCTATCGCGCTTCGCCGGCGCCGCGCGCGAGCTCAATGGCGCAGTGCTGGTCAACCCCTACGATACCGAAGGGACGGCCAACGCGATTGCCCGCGCGTTGAGCATGTCGCTGCAGGAGCGGCGCGAACGCTGGCAGAACATGATGAATTTCCTGCTCGTGCATGACGTGTCGCACTGGTGCGACGCCTTCCTCGATGACCTGGCGCAAAACAATCAGGTACTGCAAGCGTCGGTCTCGGCAAAGGCCAGTGCCTGAACGCGCCCAGGAAACCGAAGCTTCAATAAAAATATAGGACTTTCAGATAAGATTATGATTTTTATATAAAATATTGAATTTCATGATTTATTTTGGTCAAGAGAGCGGAGGGGGCGGCGATGCTCCCTTCCCGTCTGGATGACAGCGGCGTCCTTCGTTCGGCAGCTTCGGCGCGCGGATACGCCGTGCCGCGCCAGGCGTTTTCGATGCGCAGATCATTCCAAACCGGAATGCCATCTTGCCCATTCATGGATATCGGAGCCAGACAGGAAGCGATAAGGCTAGCCCGCATGCCTACGGCGAATGATGTCGCCTGCATCGGGCATCTGGGCAAAACAACCGCGTCCCTTTGGCGAGATCCTACCGTGCTAAATGATCCGCGCTCCCACGGCCTCTGGGAAAAGACCGCTCCCCGCGCGCCGCAAACCGAACCGCTCCGCCAATCCGTTATCGCCGACGTCGCCGTCATCGGCGGCGGCTATACGGGGCTGTCGGCCGCCCTGCATCTGGCACAGGCCGGCGCATGCGTGCATCTGCTGGAGGCCGTCGAGATCGGTTTTGGCGGCTCCGGCCGCAATGTTGGCCTGATCAATGCCGGCATGTGGGTCATGCCGCAGGACCTGCCCGGGGAACTGGGCCCGGTCCATGGCGAGCGTCTGCTGGAGATGCTCGGCGACGCGCCGGCCGTGGTCAAGGACCTGATCGCCCGTCACGACATCGTCTGCGAGCTCAGGACGAATGGCACCCTGCATTGCGCCGTCGGCCGCAAGGGACTGCAGGAAATCGAAGAGCGTGCCCGCCAATGGCGCAAGCGGGGGGCTCCGGTCGAACTTCTCGATGCCGAGGAGACCGCAAGGCGGGTGGGCACCAACGCCTACGCCGGCGCCCTTCTCGACAGGAGGGCCGGTACGCTCCAGCCCTTGGCCTATGCCAGGGGCCTCGCTGATGCGGTGCTGCGTCAGGGTGGCCACATCCATACGGGCAGCCCCGTCACCAATGTCGAGCATCGCGACGGCCGCTGGCTGGTGACGACCCCGCAGGGCCAGGTCACCGCAGCCTGGATCGTGGTCGGGACCGATGCCTACGGCCAGGGACCCTGGGAAAAGGTGCGCAAAGAGCAGGTGCATCTGCCCTATTTCAATCTGGCTACGGCTCCCCTCGCCCCGGAACTGCGCAAGCAGATCCTGCCGGGTGGCGAAGGCGTCTGGGATACTCGCACCGTGCTCTCCTCCTTCCGCATGGATCAATCCGGGCGGCTGGTCTTCGGCAGCGTGGGCGCTCTCAGCGGGGCCGGTGCCGCCGTCCACAAGAACTGGGCCAGGCGCGCCTTGCGGAAACTGTTCCCGGCCATCGAGCAGGTTGAATTCGAACATGAGTGGTTCGGCAAGATCGGCATGACCGGCAATGCTCTGCCCCGTTTCCACAGCTACGGGCCGCAGGCCGTCGGCTTTTCCGGCTATAATGGCCGCGGCATCGCACCCGGCACCGTCTTCGGCCGGGCGCTTGCGGACCACATCCTTGGCACGATGAGCGAAGCCGAACTGCCTCTGGCGAGGACCGAACTCACGCCAGCCGCCTTCAGGTCCTGGAAGGAAGCCGGCTACGAGGTGGGTGCCCGGCTCGTTCATATGATCGATAAACGACTCTGAATAGAAACTATAAATGATATATATATCAATTAATTATATATCATTTATGATCTAGTATATCATCAAATGAACGACGATCACCTAGTCGTCCTCGACTGAGACCTGTGTGCGAAGCCATTGCCGGAAGGCCAGCAAGGGCGGGTGCATGGCGCGATCGGCTGGCCAGACCAGGTAATAGGCCTCCGCGCTCACCATCGGCAGATCGAGAGCGCGAACCAGCCGACCGGCTTCCAATTCCTCGATGATGAGGAATTCGGGCAGCAAGGCAACTCCGAGCCCGGCGATCGCAGCCTGCGCTGCCGTGGCGAACTGATCGAACAGCATGCCCCGCACCGATTGGGCCGGCGCGCCATGCAGGGCGAACCAGCGTTCCCAGGCATCGGGCCTGGTGGTCAGATGCAGCAGCGAGGCAGTGCGGAGATCGGCAGCGGACTTGAACCCGAGTTGGTCGCGCAGGACCGGGCTGCAGGCAGGCACCACGGTCTCGGAACGGATCTTCTCCATTTCACCGCCGGGCCAGTCCGGGCTGCCGAAATGGACGGCGGCATCAACAGGATCCTGCCGGAAATCGAAATAGGACAAGCGCGTCACCAGATTGATGGTGATGCCGGGGTTGTGCGTCAGGAACTGCGGCAGCCGTGGTGCCAGCCAGCGCGTGCCGAAGGTCGGCAGGATCGCCAGGGTGAGCGTTCCCCCCAGCGGGTTGGCGCGAAGCATCAGCGAGGCGGTGCTGATCTTGCGCAGGGCATCGCGGATCTCGCGAGCATAGGCTTCGCCGCCCGGTGTGACGCTGATGGTTTGTTTTTCGCGATGGAACAGCTCGACTTCGAGTTGTTCCTCCAGAAGCTTGATCTGACGGCTGACGGCGCTTTGCGTCAGGTTGAGTTCCTTGGCCGCAGCGGTGACGCTTCCCGCGCGCGCCGCCGCCTCGAAGGCGCAAAGCAGGGAGATCGAGGGCAGGAAACGTCGCGGACCCTGCATCGCTTCACCCTCGGACCCGCATGGACCGCCCCAGAGATCGAGCGATCGATGGTCTCTTCCAACAGCGATATTGTTTCATCATTCCCCCAGCTTGGCTGACGGCCATGTTCATTCCCAACCGGTATGAGTTGTTGAGATAACATTGCTATTCAACCCGTGTCCATTGGCGCATGAGTTCCGGCAACATGACGATTGCGAATGAGATCGTCGCCCAATCGAGTCGCAGTGGGAGCCCGGGACATGGCCAATCAGACCTTCTTGCATCCAGACGAGATCCGAACCCTGTTCTCGACGGCCATGTCGCAGATGTACCGGACCGAAGTGCCGCAATATGGCACGCTGATGGAGCTGGTCGCCGACGTCAACGATACCACCCTTGCCGAGGATGGCGAGCTGCGGGAGACCCTGACGCGCAATGGCGAACTGGCCCGCTTGAGCGTCGAGCGCCATGGCGCCATCCGCCTCGGCACGGCGGAGGAATTGTTCAACATTCGCCGCGTCTTTGCCGTGATGGGGATGTTCCCGGTGGGCTATTACGACCTTTCCGTTGCCGGCGTCCCGGTTCATTCGACCGCCTTCCGTCCGATCGACGATGCCTGCCTGCGCAGCAATCCCTTCCGCGTCTTCACCTCGCTGCTGCGGCTGGAATTGATCGAGGACGAGGCCCTGCGCCACGAGGCGACATGCATCCTGGCGGCGCGGCGCATCTTCACGTCACGGGCACTGGAACTGGTCGACCTGTTCGAAACCAACGGCGGCCTGACACCTGGCGAGGCGCAGGAATTCGTCGAGGAGGCGCTCGAAACCTTTCGCTGGCATTCCAAGGCCACGGTCTCGCTCGGCACCTATGACAAGTTGCACGATGCCCACCGCCTGATCGCCGACGTCGTCAGCTTCAAGGGCCCGCATATCAACCATCTGACGCCGCGCACCCTCGATATCGACGCCGTGCAGGTCGCCATGCCCGCGCGCGGCATCATTCCCAAGGCCGTCATCGAGGGGCCTCCCCCGCGCAAATGCGCCATCCTGCTGCGCCAAACCAGCTTCAAGGCGCTCGAAGAGACGATCGAGTTCCTCGCCGAGGACAATGATGGCCGTGAGGGCACGCACACCGCCCGTTTCGGCGAAATCGAGCAGCGCGGCATCGCGCTCACCCCGAAGGGGCGTCGGCTCTATGACACGCTGCTGTCGGGCGTTCGCGCCGATGTCCGCGTCGGCCAAGGCGGCGCCAATGCCGGCGACTATCAGTCGGAACTCGCCGAACGCTTTCGTGCTTTTCCTGATGAATGGTCCGAGTTGCGCGCCCTGGGCCTGGCCTATTTCCGCTATTCTGCGACCGAGCAAGGCCTTGCCGCTCGGCAGGACAAGCGGCTTCCCGCAAGCGTCGACGAGCTGGTCCAGGCCGGCTTCCTGCGCTTCGATCCGATCGTCTACGAGGACTTCCTGCCGGTCAGTGC
The DNA here is from genome assembly GCF_052114505.1 of Labrys sp. KB_33_2. NCBI lineage: Bacteria > Pseudomonadati > Pseudomonadota > Alphaproteobacteria > Hyphomicrobiales > Xanthobacteraceae > Labrys > Labrys sp. KB_33_2. The sequence goes on from NZ_JBFREW010000002.1 coordinate 423,641, forward strand.
CGCCGGCATCTTCCAGTCGAACCTCGGCACCGACGAACAGCAGAATTATGGCGAGCGCTCGAACCGTATCGAGTTCGAAGGCGCCCTCGGCGCACCCGTCCAGGACGAACTCGCCCTCTATGCCGCCACCGAAAAGCGATCGTTGGATCTGGCCCTCGCACAGCTCGGCGATCCCCATTTGGCGATGATGGCCATCGCGTAAGGATCGGTGCAGCCATGAATATGAGAGTGCAGGTCGAGGAGAAGGCCGTCCCCCCGGGGCTCGATGCCTTCCTGTCCGCGCTGGTGCCCGCCGGCTATGCCGGCGACATTGCGCGCGATCGCGCCACTCGCATCGTTCATGCCACCGACAACAGCATCTACCAGGTCGAGCCGGCTGCGGTGCTGTTTGCCCGCGACGGCGAGAATGTCGCCCGCGTCGTCCGGCTGGCGGCCGATCACGGCATTCCGCTCTCGCCGCGTGGCGGCGGCACCGGCACCAACGGCCAGTCGCTGACGCGCGGGGTGCTGGTCGACACCTCCCGTTACATGAACCGCATCCTCGAGCTCGACCTCGAACGTCAGATGGTGACGGTCGAGCCGGGCGTGGTGCTCAACCAGCTCAACGACTATCTCCAGCCCTACGGCTTGTTCTTCCCGCCCACCGTTTCCACCGCCTCGCGCGCCACCCTGGGGGGTATGGTCGCCACCGATGCCTCCGGCAAGGGCTCGCGTATCTATGGCAAGACCTCCGACTATATCGAGGCGATGGAGATCGTTCTCGCCAATGGCGAGACCTTCCAGGTCGAGACGATGCCGGTTGCCGAAGCGCGCGAGCTGGCGCGGCGGGAAGATGCCGCCGGCCGCATTCATCGGGAAGTCTTGCGGGTCGTCGACGAAAACGCCGAACTGATCGCGTCGATCTTTCCGGAGATGAACCGGGGCCTGACGGGCTACAATCTCAAACATGTGCTCGGCGAGGACGGCAGCTTCCGCCTGCCCTATCTGCTGGCCGGGTCGGAAGGCACCCTCGCCTTCACCACCCGCCTGACCTTGCGGTTGCGCAGGCGCCCGGCTTGCCGTGCGCTGGTGCCCGTGCGCTACGCCACTTTCCAGGCGGCCCTCGTCGACGTCCAGCGCCTGCTGCAGGCTGAGCCGGCCGCGATCGAAATTCTCGACGACACCATCCTTTCGCTCGCCAGGCAGGATGTGGTGTGGGGAGAGATCGAGAGCGTTCTGGGAAGCGATGACGACAGGCCGGTGGGTGGGCTGAACTTCGTAGAGTTCGTCGGCGAGACGCAGGACGAAGTCGATGCGGCTCTGGCCCTCTTGTCGAACCTGCTCGCAGCGCAGCCCGGCACGGTTCTCGACTGGAAAATCGTCACCGACGCCAGGACCATCGCCGGCCTCTGGTCCCTGCGCGAAAAGGCCGTCGGGCTGCTCGGCCGTCTCGGCGGAGGCAAGCAAGGCACGCCTTTCGTCGAGGACACTGCCGTTCCTCCCGAAAGGCTGGCACCCTATGTGGAAGAGTTCCGCGCCATCCTCGATCGGCACGGCCTCGCCTATGGCATGTTTGGCCATGCCGATGTCGGCTGCCTGCATGTCCGCCCGGCCCTCGACATGCGCCTCCCCGAAGATGCCGCGCTGATCCGGCCGGTCAGCGATGCCGTTGCCGCCCTCACCAGGAAATATGGCGGCTTGCTCTGGGGCGAGCATGGCCGCGGCTATCGCGGTGAATATTCTCCCTTCTTCTTCGGGGGCAAGCTCTATGACGAGCTATGCGCTCTCAAGCGGGTGTTCGATCCGCTCAACCTGCTCAATCCCGGCAAGCTCGCCAGTGTCGATGCCACCCTGTATCCGGTCGAACGCATCGATGCCGTGCCGCTGAGGGGCGAGAAGGACCGGGCCATCGCCGCTCCTCTCCAGCGCGATTATGACCGGGCGATCGCCTGCAACGGCAATGGCGCCTGCTTCAACTGGGACAGGCATGATCCGATGTGCCCGTCCTACAAACTTACGCGCGACCGCCGCCATTCCCCCAAGGGGCGGGCCGCGATGCTGCGCGAATGGGCGCGATCGACCGCGACCACCACGGGTGACGCACTGCCAGACACCGCAATCGAGGAACAGCTCAAGGCCTCCCTCGATCTTTGCCTGTCCTGCAAGGCCTGTTCCAGCCAATGCCCGGTCAAGGTCGACATTCCCGCCATGAAATCGCGATTTCTGCATCGCTATTTCAAGCATCGTCGCAGGCCGCTGCGCCACAGGATCGTCGCTGCGATGGAGCCCGGCCTGTCGCTGGCCAGGCGTTTTCCCACAGTGGCCAATCTGGGTTTGCGGCTGATGGCCCTGTCACGCCTGGCGCGTTGGACGCGCCTGGTCGATCTGCCGGCTCTGTCCGTGCCCGTGCCCGCTCCGCGTCTTTCCCGCGCCGATCTCGACTGGCTCGCCGCCGACTCCTGGCATGACGAGATCATCCTGCTCGAAGACAATTTCACGAGTTCGTTCGACGGCCGCGTCGTCGACGCGGTCGCCGGCCTGCTGAGCCGCCTGGGCTATCGCGTGCATCGGGCCGGCCCCACCGCCAATGGCAAGGCGCTGCATGTCCTGGGCATGCTGGATGAATTTGCCAAGGTCGCCGGCACGGCCAGGGCCTATCAAAGCGGTCTGCTGGCAACGGGATTGCCAGTCGTCGGCATTGAGCCCGTCACCGTGCTGATGCGCGACCACGAATATGCCGGCCCGGGACTCGGGGAGCCGCTGCACATCCAGAGCCTCGATGAATTCCTGGCCAAGGCGCTCGAAAGCGGCCGGCTGGGACAGGCTCATCCGGCCTTCACGGCGGCGGCCTATCACCTCTTCCCCCATTGCACGGAGAAGACGGCAAAGCCCGGCACCGGCCAGGCTTGGGCGCGCGTCTTCCATCATTTCGGGCTCGACCTCAAGCTGCCCACGGCCGGCTGCTGCGGCATGGCCGGCCTTTTCGGACATGAAGCCGAGCATGCGCAGATGTCGAAAAACCTGTTCGCGATGAGCTGGGCCCCGCGTCTTGCCGACCTTGATCCCTCGACGGTGCTGGCCACCGGCTTTTCCTGCCGCTGCCAGACCAAGCGCTGCGCCGGCTTTTCTCCGCTCCACCCGGCGCAGGTACTTCTCGCTCATCTCGACAGCCTTCCCCGATCCCCGCAGGACGCAGTTCCGAATTCCCGGCCAATTCCGCATTCCCAGCAAGGAGAACCCCGATGACCGCATCGTCCGCCCAGCGCCACGCCGGCGCCGAACCCAGCACCGCGCCCCTGTCCGTCGTCGCCGACGCCATCGCGCTGCTCGAGCAGGTCGGCGTCAAGGCCAGCCTCTATACCGGCGGCACCCTTGCGGCCCGCTCGCCGATCACGGGCGAGACCCTGGCGGCCGTGAAGGAAACCAGCTCCGAGGAAGCGCTTGCGCGTATCGAGATGGCCCATCGGGCCTTCCGGGCTTGGCGCAACGTGCCAGCCCCCCGCCGTGGCGAGCTCGTCCGCCTGCTCGGCGAGGAATTGCGCGCGCATAAGGCATTGCTCGGCCGGCTGATTTCGATCGAAGTCGGCAAGACCGCCTCCGAAGGCCTGGGCGAAGTCCAAGAGATGATCGACATTTGCGACTTCGCCGTCGGCCTGTCGCGCCAGCTCTACGGCCTCACCATCGCCACCGAACGGGCAGACCATCGCATGATGGAAACCTGGCATCCCCTCGGCGTGACCGGCGTCATCTCGGCCTTCAATTTCCCGGCGGCGGTCTGGTCGTGGAACACGGCGCTTGCCTTGGTCTGCGGCAACGCCGTGGTGTGGAAGCCCTCGGAAAAGACCTTGCTGGTCGCCCTGGCGACCGAAGCGCTCGTCGAGCGTGCCTTGGCGCGTTTCGCGGTCGAGGGTGAAGCGGCCCCCGCCGGCCTGCACGGCGTTCTCTACGGCAATCGTGAGCTCGGCGAACTCCTGGTCGATCATGACAAGGTTCCGCTGGTTTCGGCAACCGGCTCCACCGCCATGGGCCGCGCGGTGGCACCGCGCCTGTCCCAGCGGTTTGCCCGTGCAATCCTGGAGCTCGGCGGCAACAACGCCGCCATCGTCTGCCCGTCCGCCGATCTCGATCTCACCCTGCGCGGCGTCGCCTTCGCGGCCATGGGCACGGCCGGGCAACGCTGCACCAGCCTGCGCCGCCTCTTCGTGCATGACAGCGTCTATGAGGCCCTGGTGCCGCGCCTCAAGCGCGCCTACGCCTCGGTCTCGATCGGCAGTCCGCTGGAAGCAGGCACGCTTATCGGCCCGCTGATCGATGAAGCCGCCTTCAAGGCCATGCAGAAGGCGCTTGTCGCTGCGAAGGAGGCCGGCGGTGCCGTCCACGGTGGCGGACGCGTCGATCTCGGTCTGCCGGACGCCTATTACGTCGCTCCGGCCCTGGTCGAAATGCCGGGACAGGTCGGCCCGGTGCTCGAAGAGACCTTTGCCCCCATCCTCTATGTGATGAAATACAGCGATATCGACACGGTGCTGGAAGCGCATAACGACGTGCCGCAGGGACTGTCATCCTCCATCTTCACCAACGACATGCGCGAGGCGGAGACCTTTCTGTCGGCGCGTGGCTCCGACTGCGGCATCGCCAATGTGAATATCGGCCCCTCCGGTGCCGAGATCGGTGGCGCCTTCGGCGGCGAGAAGGAAACCGGCGGCGGCCGCGAGTCCGGCTCGGACGCCTGGAAGGCCTATATGCGGCGGGCAACCAACACCATCAATTACGGCCGCACGCTGCCGCTGGCCCAGGGCGTGAAGTTCGACGTCGAGTGAGCCCGTCATGAACATGAATGTGCAGATGGCGCGGGGCTTTCGCCCCGCGCGCCGGATCGAGGCCATCGGGGTGTCGGAGATCCTCCGGATCACGGCCCTGGCCCAGCAGCGCAAGAAGGCCGGCCGGGACGTGATCATACTCGGTGCCGGGGAGCCCGATTTCGATACGCCCGCCAATATCAAGGAAGCGGCTGTGCGGGCTATCGCCGACGGCAAGACCAGGTATACCGCCCTCGACGGCACGGCCGAGCTGAAGGCGGCGATCCGCGAGAAGTTCCGGCGCGACAACGGGCTGGACTTCGGCCTCGACCAGATCACGGTCGCGGCCGGCGCCAAGCAGGTCCTCTACAACGCCATGATGGCGACCATCGACGAAGGGGATGAGGTGATCATCCCCACCCCGTTCTGGGTGACCTATGCCGACATCGTCAAGATTGCGGGCGGCACGCCCGTGCTCGTGCCCTGCCGCGAGGAGAACGGCTTCCGCCTAACGGCGGAGGACCTCGAGTGCGCGATCACGCCGCGAACGCGCTGGCTGATGCTCAATTCGCCGTCCAATCCGTCAGGCGCGGCTTACGCGGCCGAGCATTACCACCCCCTCATCGAGATCTTGCTGCGCCACCCGCAAGTCTGGCTCATGGTCGACGACATGTATGAGCACATCGTCTATGACGATTTTGCCTTCGTGACGCCGGCCGCGCTCGAACCTCAACTCGCCGGGCGGACCTTGACGGTGAACGGCGTGTCGAAAGCCTATGCCATGACAGGCTGGCGCATCGGCTATGCCGGTGGTCCGGCTCCCCTGATCGCGGCCATGGCCATCGTCCAGAGCCAGTCGACCTCCTGCCCCTCCTCCATCAGCCAGGCCGCCGCCGTCGAGGCCCTGGCCGGCCCGCAGGCGATCGTCAGCGAAAGATGCCAATCCTTCAAGGCGCGCCGCAACCTGGTCGTCGAGGCGCTGAACGCGATCGAGGGTATTTCCTGCCGGGTTCCCGAGGGCGCCTTCTACACCTTCGCGAGCTGCGGCGGATTGATCGGCAAGACGACGCCGGATGGCGTCATCCTCGATAGCGACCATGCTTTCACCGACTATCTGCTGCGCTCGGTAGACGTGGCCGTGGTTCCCGGATCGGCTTTCGGTCTCGGCCCATATTTCCGCATCTCCTATGCCACTTCGACCGGCGAATTGCAGGAGGCCTGCCGGCGTATTACAGCGGCCGTTGCACGCCTGTCCTGAGCCCATCGCGATTTGACGGAATCGGCGGAAATGGCAAAGACGCCTGAAACAGGGTGTGAGAGCGTGGGGGATGCTTGCGCTCGAACGCATCTGCTCCAGGGATGGCAAGGGCAAGCCGCTCTCCATGCTCGCCTCCCCTGCAAGGGAGGATTGCGTGCCGATCGACGTGATGATCCGCGATTTCAGCTCCGCCGACCGCGAGCCTTGCGCCAGAATCCTGTCCAAGGCCGGGCGGATGGCCTTCTACTGGGCCGATTGGCCCGTCTTCGACGGCCCCGGCTTCGATGAGGTCACCAAGGGCGAACAGATTCTGGTGGCCGAGACGCACAATCAGGTCGCCGGATTTGCCGCTGTCTATATGCCGGAGAATTTTCTGCATCACCTCTATATCGATCCCGACCTCGCCGGTTGCGGCATCGGGGCCACGTTGCTCGGCGAGACCATCAGGCGATACGGTCCGGCCCTATCGTTGAAATGCCAGATGCGGAACCAGGTGGCGCGAAACTTCTATCGCAAATGCGGCTGGCTCGAAGACGACCAGCCTGGCGGGGCCGACAGGCTCGGCTCCTGGCTGTTCATCCGCAGCCCTGGGCCATTTTGAAAGCCGTTGCCTCCTCCAGCAATCTCAGGCCTCGGCTGCCTCGTGCGGCACGATCGCGGCCTCGAGCCCGGGACGGGCGGGTGAGACAGCGGTAGGATCGAAGCCTTCGGCCAGGACCGCCTCTTCGACAGGCCGGCAGCGGACGAGCGCGGCAGCAGCTCTCGCGAGAGCCGGCGCCGTCTGGATTCCGTAGCCGCCCTGCCCCGCCAGCCAGAAGAAGCCCTCGGCCTTCGGATCATAGCCGACCACCGGACTGCGATCGGCGGCGAAGGTCCGTAAGCCGGCCCAGCGCCGGGCGATGGTACGGACCGGCAGATCGGCCGCGCGCTGGATGCGGTCGATGGCAATGGCGATGTCGAGTTCCTCGGGCTGGGCGTCGCAGGGATCGCTCGGCGTCTCGTCGGCCGGCGACGCCAGCAGCCGGCCGGCATCCGGCTTGAAATAGAAAGCCTCGTCGATGTCGATCGCCATCGGCCAGGCGGTGCCATCAAAGCCACGCGGCATGTCCAGCATCATTGCCGTCCGGCGCAGCGGCGTCAGCACCACGGTGGAGGCGCCGGCCAGCCCACCGACGGTGCTGGCCCAGGCTCCGGCGGCGTTGATCACGGTCCCGGCTTCGAACGAACCTGAAGAGGTCCGGATCCGCCAATGCCCGGCCTGCCGGTCGAGGCCTAGCAGCTCGGCCGAAGTGACGAGTTCGGCGCCACGCGCTTTCGCGCCCCGCAGATAGCCCTGATGCAAAGCGTGCACGTCGATATCCCTGGAACTGCCGTCGAGCAGCGCCTGGGCGACATAATCGGTCCGCAAGATCGGCACATGCGCACGCGCCTGAGCGGTATCGAGCACCGTCGGCTTCTTGCCACTCGCCTCGGCGAGGATGTCGGTGAAGGCGGCAAGGCGTGCTACTTGATCGGCGCGCGCGATGAACAGAACCGGCCGCGGCGTCAACAGGGGAAGATCGGCAAATCCGGCAGGCGGCGCTTCGTAAAGGCCGCGGCTGGCCCGCGTCAGCGCCCGGATCGTAGCGTTGCCATAGGTTTCGGAAAACAGGGCTGCCGACCGGCCGGTCGTATGATAGCCGCAGAACTGCTCGCGCTCGATCAGCAGCACGCGGTCGGTCTCCGCCAGTTCATAGGCCAGGGACGCCCCCGCCATGCCGCCGCCGATAATGACGAAATCGAACGCTGCCTTGCCCACTGCCAATCCCGCTGGAAAGATAATTTTCCTATTGATCAATTATTTTTCCGATTTGCGCAAGAACCTGTCTGCGTTATCATTATCGTGATGAAAAATCAGAGCAGGCCACCGATCAAACTTCCCGCCAAGCCAGCATCCGCGACGGAGGCCAAGGCCAGCCTGGGCGATTGCCTTCGGGACATACGCCTCCGCAACCAGTGGACCCTGTCGCAGATGAGCGCGATGACCGGGCTGGCTGTCTCGACCCTGTCCAAGGTCGAGAACAACCAGATGTCGCTCACCTATGATCGGCTGATCCAGCTCGCCGAAGGGCTCGGCGTCGACATCGTCGAGTTGTTCGGCACCCGCACGGCCGAGACCAGCCAGGCGCCCCTGGCCCGCCGTGCCATCAGCCGAATCGGCGAAGGGCGGCCGATCAAGACCAGCAATTACGATTATTTCTACCTCTGCACGGATATTTCCAAGAAGGCGATGGTGCCGATCATGGCCCTCGCTCACGCCAGAAGCATGGCCGAATTCGGCCCCTTCATCCGCCATGTCGGGGAGGAATACACCTATGTGCTCGAAGGCGAACTCGAATTGCATACCGAATACTACGCGCCGGTGCGGCTGAAGGCCGGCGAATCCTGCTATTTCGATGCGGCCATGGGGCACGCCTATATTTCGGTCAGTGAGGAGCCGGCTCGCGTGCTCTGCATCTGCTCGATCAGCGAGACCGACCTGATTGCCGCCACCCAGGATGCCAGGCCGGGGCCCGCTGCACGCAAACCGCGTGCGAAAAAGACTGTCGGCGACATATAGCATCAGAAAAATTGATTGCGCTTCGGAAAAATCGCGGCATTCTTACGCGATGGATCACCAAGCCGGAAACCGGCACCGATCTCATCCATCCAATGCCGGAGAGGGCGCATGATCTCGACTCAACTCAAAACCATGGGGCTCGCCCTGCTGCTCGCCACCTGCCTCAGCCAAGGCGCCATGGCGGGAGCCAAGGATGTCTTGGTAGTGGCGCGATCCGAGGATGCACCCACCGCCGACCCCGGCGTCGAGATCGACAATAAGGGTTATACCTTCACCTACGCCGCCTATGAGCGGCTGGTCGCCTATAAGGGCAGCTCCACCGAGGTGATACCAGAGCTGGCCGGAAGCTGGACGGTTGATGATGCCAAGCTGGTGTGGACCTTCAAGCTGGCGCCCGGCCATCAATTCGACGATGGCTCGCTGGTCGATGCCGCCGCCGTCAAGTTCAGCTTCGACCGCCTGATGAAGCTGAAGGCCGGCCCTTCGGACGCCCTGCCCACGCTGAAGACCGTCGAGATCGTCGATCCCATGACAGTCCGCTTCGTCTTGTCAGCGCCCTTCTCGCCCTTCCTTTCGGCCCTCGCCACCTCAGGTGCAGCCATCGTCAATCCCAAGGTGATGGCGCATGAGAAGGACGGCGACATGGCCAAAGCCTGGCTCGCCGAGCACAGCGCCGGCAGCGGTGCCTTCCGCATTGCCAGCTGGGAGCGCAACCAGAGCACGGTGCTGGAGCGCAACAGCCATTATGCCGGCCCCGCGCCCGCCTTCAAGCAGGTGGTGGTGCGTATCGTCGGTGACATCTCGGCGCGCCGGCTGCAGCTTCTCAATGGCGATGCCGACATCATCGAGCAGGTTCCCGTCGAGCAGGCCGAAGCGCTCGGCAAGGAATCCTCCGTGGTCGTGGAGAGCAATCCGAGCCTCTACGTCACGTATATTTATCTGAACAACACCAAACCGCCGCTGAACGACCCACGCGTGCGCCAGGCGATTTCCTATGCCGTCGACTACAAGGGTATCGTCGAAGGCATCATGCTGGGCCAGGCCGAACAGATGCGCGGCGCCGTACCCGATGGCATGTGGGGCCATGACCCCTCGGGCTTCCAGTACAGCTACGATCCGGAAAAGGCCAAGGCCCTGCTGAAGGAAGCCGGGCAGTCGAATCTGCACTTCACCTATACCTTCTCCCAGGCCAACCCGATCTGGGAGCCGGTGGGTCTGGCGCTGCAGGCCAATCTCGCTGATGTCGGCATCAAGCTCGATCTGCAATCGCTGGCCGACACCACCAAGCGCGAAATGGTGGCCAACGGCAATTTCGAGCTGGCGGCCGGCGATTGGACCCCCGATTTCGCCGACCCCTACATGTTCATGAACTACTGGTTCGATCCAGACCGCAAGGGCGCCCCCGGCAATCGCGCCTTCTACGACAATCCCAAGGTCACGGCGCTGATCCGCGAGGCCGGCAGCATCGTCGACCAGCCCAAGCGCCAGCAGCTCTATTTGGAGGCTCAGAAGCTGTCGACACAGGACGCGCCCTATCTCTATCTCGTGCAGAAGAACGACATCTTCGCCCGCCGGGCTGCGGTGAAGGGCTATGTCTACAATCCCATGCTGATCCAGGTCTATAATTTCGCAGCCATGTCCAAGGCGGACTGACGATAGCCGGAGCCGGTGGTACGCGGTGCCATCGGCTCCGTTTGCGTTAGATCGCAGGATGGCTAAGCCTCACCAGGCACCCCAGCAAGGAGAGACAAGCCGATGACATTCGCGCGCATCATTGGCCAGCGCGGTCTGTTCCTGTTCCTGGTGGTGTTTGGCGTTGTCGTCATCACCTTCGTCATTTCCCATCTCATTCCCGGTGATCCGGCCCGGCTGATCGCCGGCGATCGGGCCAGTGCCGAGACGCTCGAAAATGTCCGCCGCGATCTCGGCCTCGATCGCCCGGTGATGGATCAGTTCGTGATCTATGTCGGCAAGCTCGTCCAAGGCGATCTCGGCACCTCGCTGCGAACCCGCCGGTCGGTCGCCGCCGATATCGCCACCTTCCTGCCGGCAACGCTGGAACTGGGTATCACAGCCCTGTTCCTGGCGGTGCTGATCGGCGTTCCCCTCGGCGTGGCATCGGCGGTGAAGAAGGACGGGCTGGTCGACCAGATTGCCAGGGTGGTCTCGGTCTGCGGCATTTCCATGCCGGTGTTCTGGTTCGGCCTGATCCTGATCCTGCTTTTCTACGCCAAGCTGCAGATCCTGCCGGGTGGCGGCCGTCTCGCCATGGAAATTCCGCCGCTGCGGCCGATGACCGGCTTCTTCCTGGTCGATTCCCTGCTCCAGGGACGCCTCGATGCTTTTGCAAGCGCCGTCCGCCACCTCATTTTGCCAAGCGTCGTGCTCGCTTTCGCCAATCTGGGCGTGATCACCCGCCAGATCCGCGCCTCGATGCTGGAAGTGCTGCAGGAGGACTATATCCGCACCGCCTGGGCGAGCGGGTTGCGCCGGCGGGCCGTCATTTTCAATCATGCCCTGCGCAATGCGCTGATCCCTTCCATCACCCTGCTCGGGCTCGCTCTCGGCGACCTGCTCTATGGCGCCGTGTTGACCGAGACGATCTTCGCCTGGCCGGGTATGGGCAGCTATGTCGTGACTTCGATCCAGACCCTCGATTTCCCCGCCATCATGGGTTTCACCGTGGTCGCCTCGATCGGCTATGTCCTGATCAACCTCATGATCGACCTGGCCTATATGGCCGCCGACCCGCAAATCAGGGAGATCGGCTGATGACCATGCAGGCGCCCGAAGCGACCAGTGCACGTTCTCCCTCGAAGCTGCGCGAACGCCTTGCCTATCTTGGCTATCTGTCGCGCCGGCAACCCCTGACCGTGATCGGCCTTGCCATCGTCCTCATGGTCCTGGTGATCATCGCCGCAGCACCCCTGCTCGCACCCTACAATCCCGACAAGGTCGCCCTGTCCCTGCGCCTGAAGCCGCCGAGCGCGGCCCATTGGTTCGGCACCGACGAAGTCGGGCGGGACCTGTTCTCCCGCGTCATCTATGGTGCGCGCGCCTCCTGCGGCGCCGCCTTTCTCATCGTGGCGATCTCGACCATCGCCGGCGCGCTGATCGGCTGCCTGTCGGGTATCCTCGGCGGCCGTCTTGACACCGTCATCATGCGGCTGATGGACGTCCTCTTGGCACTGCCCGCCCTCGTGCTCGCCATGGCTCTGGCGGCCGCACTCGGACCGAGCCTGGTCAACGCCATGCTCGCAGTCGCCATCGTGCGCATTCCCGCTTATGTCCGGCTGGCGCGCGGCCAGACCTTGTCGCTGCGCGAAAGGGTCTATGTGCGAGCAGCCCGCACTTACGGGGCCTCGCCCTTCTATATCCTACGCTGGCATGTGCTGCCCAACGCACTGTCGCCTCTGATCGTGCAGGCAACGCTCGATCTCGGCAACATCATCCTCATCGCCGCCGCCCTCAGTTTTCTCGGGCTCGGGGCGCAACCGCCGACCTCGGAATGGGGCGCGCTCGTCAGCAGCGGCCGCCGCTTCATCCTAGACCAGTGGTGGTACAGCACCTTTCCGGGCCTTGCGATCCTGGTGACGGCCATGGGCTGCAACCTGCTCGGCGATGGTATCCGCGACCTCCTCGATCCGAAAATGAGGTCGCGCTGATGGCCGCCGCAACTGCTCCCTCCGCGCTGCCGTTGTCGATCAGCGGCCTGTCGCTGGAATTTCCGACCTATGGCGGCGCCGTCAAGGCGCTCGACGACGTCTCGATCGAGGTCGGCCAGGCCGAGATCGTCGGCCTCGTCGGCGAGTCCGGCTGCGGCAAGTCCGTCACCACCATGGCGGCGACCCGCCTGCTCCCGCAAGGGGGCTATCGCGTTACTGCCGGCAGCATCCGCCTGTTCGGCCGCGATCCCTTTGCCATGGATGAGGCAACGCTGCAGGATGTGCGCGGCAAGCTGGTCTCGACCATCTTCCAGGAGCCGATGAACGCCCTCAACCCGACCATCCGCATAGGGCGGCAGCTCGTAGAGGTGATCCGCCGGCATGAGCAGGTCGGCCGGGACGAGGCCGAGCGAACCGCCCGGGCGATCCTGGCCGACATGCTCATCCCCGAGCCGGAACGGGTGATGCGGGCCTATCCCTTCGAGCTCTCCGGCGGCATGCGCCAGCGCGTCCTGATCGCCATGGCGTTTTCCTGCAATCCAGGCCTGATCATTGCCGACGAGCCGACCACGGCGCTCGACGTGACCGTGCAGGCGGTCATCCTGCGGCTCATCCAGAACCGCGCCCGCCGCACCGGCACCTCCGTCGTGTTCATCTCCCACAACATGGCGGTGGTGTCGCAGCTGTGCGATCGCCTCTACGTCATGTACGCCGGACGCATCGTCGAGGCAGGCCCGACCCGCGCCGTGCTGGAGGAGCCGCAGCATCCCTATACCCAGGCTCTGCTGCGCTGCCTGCCGGAGCGCGTCGCGCCCAAGGCCGAGCTGGAAGCCATTCCCGGCACGGTGCCCAATCTGTTCGATCCGCCCGAAGGCTGCTTCTACCGTCCCCGCTGTCCCGAGGCCACCGCCCGATGCCTGACCAAGCCGCAGTCGACCTCCCCGGCCCCGCAACGTCTCGTCGCCTGCTGGCAGCGCCAGGCCATTCGCCACCAGGGGAGCGCCTCGTGACGGAGGCGCCCCTGCTCGCCGTCGAGGACTTGCGTGTCCGTTTTCCTCTGCCGCGCGGCTGGTTCGAGCGTGAGAGACCTTATGTCCATGCCGTCAACGGCGTCGACCTCGTCGTGCGACCGGGCGAAAGCTTCGGCATTGTCGGTGAATCCGGCTGCGGCAAGAGCACCCTGGTCCAGGCGATCATCGGCCTTGTCGGCCACGGCTCTGGACGCGTGCTGATCGGCGGCGCCGAATTGCGCCTGGCGCAGGGCCAGGCGCAGCGCGACATCCGCCAGCGCATGCAGATCGTCTTTCAGGATCCGCAATCCTCGCTTGATCCGCGCATGCCGGTATGGCGCTTGATCACCGAACCGCTGCATGTGCGCGGCGGCATGACCAGGGCGGCCCTCAGGGCGCGCGCCGCCGAACTCGCGGCGGCGGTGGGCCTGAGACCAGAGCTTCTCGACCGCCTGCCACACGCCTTCTCCGGCGGCCAGCGCCAGCGCATCGCCGTAGCCCGGGCGATCAGCACCGATCCGGACCTGCTGATCCTCGACGAGCCGACCTCGGCGCTCGACGTCTCCGTGCAGGCGCAGATCATCAATCTGCTGCTCAAGCTGCAGCGCGAGCGCAATCTCGCCTATCTCCTGATCTCCCACGACGTCTCGCTAGTGCGTCATTTCTGCGATCGCGTCGCAGTGATGTATCTCGGCCAGATCGTCGAATCCGGCCCGGCGCAGGCGGTGCTGGAGCAGCCCGCCCATCCCTATACCCGCACGTTGCTGGCAACGGTGCCGAGCCTCGAGCACCCATTGCCCCAGCTTGCGGCAAACCGGGTCGGCGAACTGCCCAACAACCGGGTGCTGCCCGCCGGCTGCTTCTATCGTGAACGCTGCCAATCCGCCGCCGCAGGCTGCGACAGGCCCCAGGCACTGACGGTCTATGACGAGGCCATTGCCGCCATGGAGGGGCGCCGGGTGCGCTGCCACAGGGCTGCAGGGTTGAAGGCGACAATCTAGGGTATCCCGCAGACGGTCAGGGAGTCTTCGATAAAAAATACATTAGATAATTCTACTAAATTATTGAAAAAACGAATAATTATATATTCGTAGTGGCTACTGCATCGGGGCGCTGTTCCGTCAGGTGCCAGCCTCGGCAAAGGGGTCGTCCACCTTGGGCCAATAAGGCCGCGCGAGCTTGGTGTAGGGTATGCGCTCGAACCGCGGCTGCAGAGCCCCCGGTGTCGCAACATATAGGATCTCGCGAGCAATCGGCTCGAAACCCGCGCGGAAGTGGTTGATCGATTTGACCAGCACGAGCTTGCGCGTGGCCGGATCGAGACCGAGCGCGGTCATGCATTCGGGATGGAAGGCCTGGCTGCGCACGCTGTTGAGCACGAGATCGATCCCGTCGGCGCTGACCCAGGCCGCATCGCCGATCGCAATCGGCACCTGGCCGAAACGCTGTGTGATGCCGGAAGCGACGCGCCGGACCGTGACGGTCAGATCGATCGGATCGCCGGAAGCAACGCCGATCTTGCCGCCGATCCTGAGCGGCAGCGTGGCTCCCTCGCCCGCCTCCCGGCAAAGCCTCACGGCGATCGGATCCCAATAAAGGCAGCTCGCGACATTGCGAATGCCGCGCTCGATGACACGACGGAGCAGGAAGGTGGAGTCGCCCGGCGCGCCGCCGCCGGCATTGTCGGAGACGTCGGCCAGCACGACGGGACCGCCCTCGATGGCGCAGGCCCGATCGAGCGCCTCGTCCATGTCGAGATAATCCGGCTGCAGTCTGTGGCGCTGTGCGAAGATCTCCTGGCCGAAGTGGGCAGCCACCGCCCGTGCCTGCCTCCCGTCACCATCGGCTACCACCAGCATCTTGGCGCCGACATCGGCGACATCGCCCCAGGGAAAGCCATGTCCGAAGGAGACGGACAGGATGCCGTCACGCCCCTGCTGTGCCTTCATGCGGTCGACGAGGTCGCGCAAGGGCTGCTCATGGACGCGGAAGGTGCCGATCATCCGGCAATCGAACAGCGCCATCACGGGACGGGTCTCGCCGGCAAGCACCTGGGCCATAAGCCTGAACAAATGGTCGGCTCGTTCCTCGATATCAGTGTGGGGATATTCGAGATAGGTCGCCAGCAAAGTGGCCTGATCAAGCATGCGTTCGGTGAGGTGGCAATGCAGGTCGAGTTCGGCGCCCACCGCTACGTCAGGTCCCACCAGCGCGCGAACATGACCGAGAAGATCGCCCTCGACATCGTCATAGCCCTCGGCCACGCAGGCCCCATGCAAAGCGAGCAGGACGGCATCGACCGGCATGGCGGTGGCGAGATCGCGCAGGATCTCATCGCGGAAGGTCTCATAGACCGAGCGCGTGGTGACACCGCCGGGCTCGGCCACGGCGCACAGGCTCTCGGCCACATGCCATCCCCGCACCTCGGCTCGGGCTCGCCAGACGGCAAGCTGCGCCGAGCAGCAATTCAGCGGCCTCGAAGTGGCATCGCCATGGGCGATCAGATTCTCGGCATAGGATTCATAGCCCGTGTGCATCGGCGAAAACGTGTTGGTCTCGGTATCGAGACCGGCGATGAACAGCTTCAACGCGCCCTCCTCTTCTTGGAAAGTTATTTTTCCTAAAAGAAAATAGCTTTACTATCGGAAAGTCAACCGACATCAAGGCCAGGCGCATTGCCTGGAACGGGTTTCTCGCGGAAGCGCCCTCAGTCGCCAATCGAACGAATGATCCTGGCTGGGTTGCCTGCGACGAGCATATTTGGGGGCACGTCCCTGGTGACCACGGAACCCGCCGCAACAACCGAGTTTTCGCCGATCGTCACCCCACCGATGATCGTCACGCCGGCTGCGATCCAGACATTCCTGTCAATCGCAACGGGCTTTGCGATGACGGAGGTGCGCCGTTGCGAAGGCTCGACGGGGTGGCTGGATGTGAGGATACTTACATTCGGGCCAATCATCACGTCATCGGCAATATCCAGCCCGCCAAGGTCGTAGAATGTACAGTTCTGATTGACGAAAACGTTGCACCCCACGCGGATGTCCGTCCCACCGGTGGTGTAGAATGGCGGGATCAACATAAAGCTGTCGTCCACCTTCCGGCCGATGAGTTCGCTGAACAGCGCCCTGACCTCATCCGCATCGTTGAACGTCAAGCGGTTGAGGGCGGCAGTGATCGCCATCGCCCGCTTGACACTTGCCAGCATGGCCGCTGATTCTGGTGTTCTTCTGGGAATTATCTTGGCGTGACCATTATTCGCCATTCTTCATTTCCTCTGGTGCAGTCGAACGAGTATTCGGCGCATGACGGCGGTACCGAGATTCGGCGACTATAGCCACATGGCCCTTGCGGGTGATTTACGCGGTCGCACGCACAGGATTTCGCACTTTCGCGCAGGCGAGCCCTGCCCTGGCGGGCACCAATGGGCTATCGTCGGTGGAGTCCCGTCTCGAGCTTTCTGACGAAGAAGCCATGCCGATCGATCGCAGCCCCCCGCTTCCCGTGCGTTTTCCCGAAAGGCGCGACCAGACTTCGGGCCTCAATCTGGTACAGGCCGCCGATCACAATCTGCGCGTCACCTTGGAGGCCTTGCGGCGCGGCGGTGCGATGACGCGGCTCGAACTCGCCCATGTCACCGGCCTCACCGTGCCGGGCATCGCCAATATCCTTCGCCGCCTGACCGGCGAAGGCCTGATCGAGACCAATAGTTCGGCGCGTTCGAACCGCTTCGCCATTCGCCAGGGCAGCGCCGTGTCGATCGGTGTTGACCTCGCCGGCGAGCGGGCGAGGCTGATCGCCACCGATCTTGCCGGCACGCTCCTCTTTGCCGAGGAAGCGCCGGGCTCGGTGCGCGAACCGGCCGAGGCCTCCACCTGGATCCGGCGGGCGATCTCCCGGCTCTCGACGGCGGCGCCGGGCGGCCGTCTGTTCGGCATCGGAGTGACGGCAGGCGAACATGCCGAGGCTATCCGTGCCGCGCTTTCTCCCTACCGGGCCATCGTCGAACGCGATACGGTCGCCGCAGCGATCAGCGAGAGGCAATCCGGGATTGCAACGGCCGATGATAGTTTCGTCTTCGTCCTGCTCGGCGCCACCGTTCGCGCCGGCATGATCATCGGCGGCACCGTCTTCGACGGTGCGGAGCACAAGGCTGGCTTGGTTGGACTGATGCGCACCGGCCGCGACGGGCGCTATCTCGACGAGGTGGCGGCGACCAGCCGCCTGCCCAGCCATGATCTGTCGGACCCTGCCGTGCAGCAATGGCTCGACGATGCCGCCGAGCATCTGACCGACATGATCATCGCCATGGCGGCCTTCATCGGACCGCGCCTGATCGTGGTGGGCGGCCGCCTGCCGACGCCGCTTCTGGAAGCGCTTGCCGCACGCCTGCAGGTGCTGCGCCGGAGCCGGATGATCGACCCGACACACCCGTTCTGGTTGCCGGAAATCCGCTGCAGTACGCTGTCCGAGCAGGGCGTGGCTCAAGGGATGGCGGCGATCCCTTTCCTCGACATCCTGCTGCCGGACATGCGCCGGACCGTCCTTGTCCGCCAGAACGTTAGCGAAGATCGCGGGCACGCAAGGGCGAACGCGTCCGCTGTGCCGGATCGGCCGCCTCCAGCCTGAGGGCGTGGGCGAGCGGCATGGTTGCCGCCCCCAGCGCCGCCGCATCTTCCGAACCACCGGCACGATAGACCGGTGGCATCGGCCTTGGATCGCGCGCAAGCTCCTCGTGAACGAAGAGCAGCAGCTTGTCCATCAAGGTCACCGGCAGGCGACCGCCGATCAGCACCGCATCGGGATTGATCAGGAGGCCGATATCGATGGCTGCCTCGGCCAGATGCCGGGCGGCCATGCGCAGCCAGATCACCACCAGATCCCGACCGCGTTCGTCGAGGGCCAGCAATTGCTGCGGCTGCGCGACGGCGATGCCGTGCCTGGCGAGAAAATCGTAGAGCTGCAGCAGCGAGACGAGCTGGCCGAGCGGCTGGACGCCGTCGCCTTCCCGCCCCCCCGCCGGCGACAGCGGCAGCCAGCCGATTTCCCCGCTGATGCCGCTCGAGCCGTGATAGCAGGCACCATCGAGCACGATGCCTCCGCCGAGCCCCGCGCCGATGAAGATGTAGAAGAAGCTGCGAATCTCCACGCCGAGCCCGTAGGTGAGCTCCCCGATCGCCGCAGCCGTTGCATCATTGTCGATGAAAACGGGCTGTTCCGTGAAGGCGGCAAAGCGGGCGCGGATATCCGTCTCTTCCCAGACGGAATAGGCCTCCGGCATGCCGATGAAGGGGATCTCGCCGAGGAGGTCGGGAATGGCGAGGCCGATGCCAACCAGCCGGTTCTCGTCGATGGCATGGCGGCGGCGGAAGGTCTTCAGGGCTTCCTTCACCTCGGCGAAGAAGGCGTCAGGTAGAAGATAGCGTATCTCCCGATGGAGCCGGTCGCGTACCGTGCCAAGCGCATCGACGGCGACGATGGTGAGGTGATCGCGCCCGAGGCCGATACCCACCGAAAAACAGCCTTCCGGATTGATTTCGAGCTCGATCGCCGGCTGCCCACGCATGCCGTAGCGCCGGCGCGCCTCGATGATCAGCCCGTCGTCGAGCATCTTTTCGGTGATGCGGGCGACGGCCTGCTTGCTGAGGCCGGAGCGCCGCGCGAGCTCGGTGCGCGAGATCGGCTGGCTCCAGCGAATGGTGCGCAGGATGACAGCCTGATTGTGGCTCGCGGCATGGCCGGAATTGGAGCCGGCGAGTTCGCCCGGCAGGAGGGAAGACTTCATATCCGGACCGATCAAGCCGCACGGTATCCCATCTTGTCAACCATGGCGCTCGGTGTGGGCATTCTCCTGGCAGCGCGGGGTCCCCGCCCGCTCTCGGAGAGGAGGTGCTCAATGAGAGGGAAAAGCGGATCGTCCGACTCTCACTTGAGTGTCGTAGGGACGTCCGCGCTCCCAGGAAGCCACTCTGCGGTAGCCATTCAGCCTTTCTTCAGCACCCAGCTGCGCACCTCGAAAGGCTTGAGATCCGGGCCGTCGGCACGTGATACCGACTCTTCGAGGATATCGACGGCATCGCCGAGCCGCCAGCCCGTGGCTGGTTTGACGGCTAAGGCACCGCGGGCGCCGGCGGGCTCATAGACGCGCAGGATGAGCCCCCCACCCTCCTCGGCCTGCTTGAGACCGCCTAGCCCGGCCGCGATGCCCTCGACGGCGAGCGGCTGATGTGATCCGGGCTGGAGGCCGGTGGCGGCGAGCGCCAGCACCGGCTGGTTCAGATCGAGCGCCTCCTCGCGCACGTCGCCCTCATGCCAGCTGCCCTGATGCGGCAGGAGCGCATAAAGGAAGCTCTGCTCGCCCTCGTCGGCCAGCGGATCGGGATAGATGGGTGCGCGCACCAGGCTCAGCCCGAGCACATTGCCCTTGACGCTGTGGCCATATTTGGCGTCGTTCAGGATGGCGACGCCGAAACCCGGCTCTGACAGATCGGCAAAGCGATGGGCCGGCACCTCATATTGGGCGCTCTCCCAGGAGGTGTTGTCGCGGGTCGAGCGCCTGACGACACCGAAAGCGCATTCGAAGGTGGCGAAGTCCGAACGCACCGCCACCGGCGTCAGGGTTCTGAGCAGCACGCGGCGGTCATGCCAGTCGAGATCGGTCCTGATCTCCAGGCGCGGCGAGTTCGCCCATAGCCGCAGGGTCTGGGTGATGGTGGAATCGCGGAAGCGCCTCACGATCCTGACGGCGACGCGATGCGGACCGGTCTCGACGACGTCGATCGCCTCCACCGCAGTCAGCTCCTGGCCATTGGCGGTGTAGTCGTCGTCGATGTCCCAGGCATCCCAATTGCGCGGCTTGTCCATGGCATAGGCCCAGAGCTGGTTGCCACGGCCGGCCAGCGCCTCGCGCCCGGCGCGCTTGTCGTAGAGGCTGGCGAGCGTGCCGTCGCCATTGAGGGCAACCCGCACGAAGCGGTTTTCGAGGCCGGTCTTCGAGACAGTGAGGCCATCTGACGGGTGTAGCCCGCCGCGGTCGAGAACAACAATGCCGAGCGGGGGCACCGTCCCTTCCGGTGCAAGGGGAACACCACCGATTTCGCAGCGGATGGGTCGCGCATGGAGATCAGGGTTGACCACCACCAGCACGTCCGTCGACCCGCTCTTTGGTAGCTGCGCCGCCACTGCCGCGAGCCCGGCCTCCTGCGCTTCACGGCCGGTCGCCAGCGCCTCGCCGAGTTCGCGCTCAGCATCCTCGTAGATCTCGCGAATGCCCGAGCCCGGCAGGATGTCGTGGAATTCGTTCTTGAGCACCTTGCGCCAGGCCGGCTCAAGGCTCTCGGGCAGAGGGCCGCCGAGCAACGCCGCCAATGAAGCGACGGTCTCTGCCGTGATCAGCGCCCGTTCAGCATGGCGATGCAGCTTTTTGGTGTGGCTTTGCGTGGTCAGCGTGGCACGGTGCAGTTCGAGATAGATCTCGCCAGACCAGACCGGGATTTTCTCCGCCGGCACTTCATCGTGTATACGAGCGTAGAAATCCTCGACCCGAACCGGCCTGAGCGCCGGGATCGCCGGGAAATCGACGAGCTGGGCCTGGCGTTCCAGCATTTCGGGCGTGGTGCCACCACCGCCATCGCCATAACCGACGGCGAGCAGGCTTTCATCATGGATGTCCTTGCGGCGGAAATTCTTCCAGGTCGGAATGATGGCCGCCGGCTCAGTCGAACCATTATAGCCGTGCAGTGGATTGTCGAAGGTGTGGGCAATCACCTGGCTGCCGTCGAGGCCTTCCCAGAAGAAGAGGTCGTGCGGGAAGCGGTTGGTTTCCGACCAGTTCACCTTGATGGTGAAGAAGGAATCCATGCCGCCCTGCCTGAGCAGTTGCGGCAGAGCCGGCGAGAAGCCGAAGCAATCCGGCAGCCAGCAGACGCGATGGCGCACGCCGAATTGGCGCAGGAAATAGCGCTGGCCATACAGGATCTGGCGCACGAAGCTCTCGCCGGTCGGCATGTTGGTATCGGGTTCGACCCACATGCCGCCAATGGTCTCCCATTGGCCCTTCTTCACGGCGGCGACGATATCGGCAAACAGTGCCGGATCGTCCTCCTCGATTTGGGCATAATAGGCGGCCGTTGACTGGTTGAAGATGAAGCTCGGGAACTGCTCCATCAAGCGTAGCGCGGTGTGGAAAGTGCGCCGGGCCTTGCGCCGGGTCTCGTCATAGGGCCAGAGCCAGGCGAGATCGATATGGGCATGGCCGGTGATGCCGAGCTTGCCCTGCTGAGGAAAGCGGGCCTTGAGCGCGCGCAATTCGGCCACCAGTCTGTCATGGGCCGCCGCCACGCTGGCGCGGTGGTCCTGCCGCAGCCCGTCAGGGTTCGGTTTCAGTGCCGGCAATTGCCAGATCGAGCGCTGCTGGGTGTAGTCGCCCATGCGTGCCACATAGTCCGAGGTCGCCGAGGGCCAGTCGAGCGCAGCATAAGTGCGCTCCGCTGCGCCGACGAGATGGGGCACGACCTCGTGGTCGCCCAGCAGGTGCGCCACCTCGGCCACCTGCTTGAGCAGCAGGCGCAGGCGATGCACGGATGGTTCGAGGCGCACGAGGCGTGCCGCAACCAGCCGAGGCTCGGCCACCGGCTCGCCGAAGGGCAGCCGGGCGACGCTGTCCGTCTCGATCGAGAAATGCCGGCCGGGCACCGGATATTCCTGATGATAGGGATCGTGGCCGTAGCGCTTCTGTCCCGCCTCGCTCTTCAGCGTGATCAGGCTCTCGCCGCCGAGATCGAGGATCAGGCGAGTCTCCTCCAGCGGCCAGGACTGGGGCACCTCGGCCTTGGCCATGAAATGCACGACACCGTCGCGCCTGGGCCAGTCGGCACCGAGAGCGATCGGTTCGCCATTGAAAGTCCAGCCTTTGATGGCAACCTTTTCGTGCTCTCGCCAGAAACCGAGCTCGAGCACGCGGACATTCAGGCGATCGATCCGCTGCTGGATCGTGAGTGACATCTTAAACTCCTAGATAAAACAATATGTTACGATCTAACCTTTAACTGCTCCGGCAGTTAGCGCTCCTACCACCATGCGCTGCAGCGCCACGAAGGCGATGATGGCCGGCACCACCGCCACCAGGCAGGCAGCCGCCAGTACCTGGGTGGTGGAGGCATTGGACGTGCCAGCGAAATTGAAGATCGCCACCGAAATCGGCAGCTGCGGATCCTTGTTGAGCAGCAGAAAGGGGATCAGGAACTGCGACCAGTTGAGGATCATGATCAGGATGAAGGCCGAGGCGATGCCCGGCGTGATCAGCGGCAAAGTGATGCGCCAGAAGATGCCGAAGTGGCTGCAGCCATCGATGGCGGCCGCCTCCTCCAATTCGCGCGGAATGGCGTCGATGGCGCTCTTGAGCAGCCAGGTGCACATGGGAATGCCCACGGCGATATAGACCATGATCACGCCGAAATGGCTGTTGAGCAGGCCAAGATCGCTCATATAGCGATAGAGCGGCACCAGGATCACCAGCGGCGAGACCATCTGAAAGGCGAGGATCGCCATCATCAGGGCCGAGCGGCCGGCGAACCAGAAGCGCGAAAAGGCATAGGCGGCGGGTGCAGCCACCGCGAGGCAGCCGAGCCCCCCGAGCGCCGAGAGCTTCAGACCGTTCCACAGATAGACCAGGAAGGTGGGATCGCTCAGCACCTGCGCGAAATTGGCGAGCGTCGGGCGCTTGGGGATGAAGCGGGCAGCCCCGAGGAAGACCTCCTGGCGCGAGCGCAGCGCCAGCGACAGCAGCCATAGAAGCGGCGTCAGGAAGAAGGCGGCGATCAACACGGCCAGTATATAGGTGGCGACATCGCCCCATTTCTCGCGGCGCTCGCCCTTCATGTCCGATCCTCCCAACGCGGCAGGAAGGCGGCATAGAACAGGGCCAGTGCCAGGCTGATCGCCAGCATCAGCACCGAGAGCATACTGCCGCCGGCGAGGTCGTAATTGCGGAAGACGGTGTTGTAGGTGAAGAGCGAGAGCACTTCCGTCGCCCGGCCCGGCCCGCCGCCGGTGAGCGAGATGATGGCGTCAAAGGTGTTGAGCGTTTGGATGGTGATCAGGATCGAGTTGACCAGGATGGCACTGCGCATCATCGGCAGGGTGACGAAGCGGAATTTCTGCCAGCCATTGGCGCCGTCGACATTGGCCGCCTCATAGAGCGTAGGGTCGATGCCCTTGAGCGCGGCATAGAACACGATCATCGAGAAGGCCGTGCCACGCCAGACATTGGAGATGATGGCCGAGATCATGGCGTTGGTGGGATCGGACAGCCACGCCACCGGGGCGATGTGCATCAGGCGCAGTACGCTGTTGATCGCACCGAACGGCGCTTCGGAGAACAGCATCTGCCAGATCAAGCCGTTGGCGATACCGGGAATGACCCAGGCGATCAGCACGATGGTGCGGATCACCGTCATGCCGGGAAGGCGGCGGCGCTCGCCACGCACCACCACCAGGGCGATGCCGAAGCCGACCGCCTGCTGGCCGATCACGCTAGCCGCGCAGAAGATGAAGGTGGTGAGGAGGATATCGCCGAGCGCGGCATTACCGAGCATGGCGTAGAGGGTGTCGAGCGTGTAGCGCTCCTCGGAACTGAGCAGCGTCGCATTGGTCAGGGACAGGCGGAAGACGTCGATAATCGGGTAGAGATAGAAGGCGGCGAGCAGCAAGACGGCTGGCGCCAGCCAGGAGAAGGCATTGGTGTCGATCCGCCCTGCAAGGCCGAGCCCTCGCTGGCGGCGCGGCACGGCGGCGATGGCGGCCCTGGTCGTCGACATGACGTCCCTCTCCTGTCTGGCATCAGTCCGCGGATTCGGTTGCCCCTCCCCTATTTCTGCCGGGTATAGGCCGCCTGCACGGCGGCATTGGCGGCATCGAGGGCCGTTTCCGGCGTCTTGGTGCCGGCCAGCACTTCGCCCATCATCACCTGGATCTGGTTGGAGATTTCCGCATAGATCGGCACGCCCGGCCGGGCCTGGCCGTGGGCGAGCGCCGCCGCAAAGGTCTTGTTCGCCTCGGTCTTGAAGACGTCGAACTTGTCATATTGCGCCTTGGAGGTTGGCAATTGCTGCTGGAGGGCATTGCCCAGGCCCGAATAGACCTCCTTGGCGATCGCCGCGCACATGGCAACCTTCTCGGGATCGTTGGCGAAGGCTCCGACCGTCCAGCCGCCGGTACCGGTGGCGTTCTGGCCGGCGGTCGGTCCCGGGATCTCCGAGAAGGTCCATTGCTCGAAGGCTTCCGGTTCGAGAATGGTCTTGAGCTGGCCATATTGCCAGTTGCCGCCGATGAACAGAGCGGTTGTCCCGGCGGCGGCCGCGGCGTTCAACTCGTCATAATTCATGATGGTGGTGACGCGCTTGGGCGCGGCGCCGGAATCAACAAGTTCCTTGAAATATTTGACGGCCTTCAGGAATTTCTCGCGGTTCTCACCCTCTGCGAAGACGGGCTTGCCGGTGTCGTCGACGAGTTTGCCACCCTGGCTCCAGAAATTGGCGAGCCAGTCGAAGGTCGTGGCCTCCCAACGCCCGGCATTGAAGAGCAGACCCTCCATACCCTTCTCCTTGGAGGCGAGAGCCGCTGCCTTCAACTCGTCCCAGGACTTGGGGGCATCCGGCACGACGTCTTTCTTGCGGTAGAGCACGCGCAGATCGGTATCCCACCACCAGGCATAGATCTTGCCGTCCTTGCCGGTGATGCCCTGGCGCACGAAGGGGAAGAGATCATTGACCTCGTCCTTCGTAAAATAGGCATCTAGCGGCTTGAGCACGCCGGCGCCGATGAACAGGGCCAGCACGAAGGAATCCACCGCGGCGCAATCGGGTCCTCGCCCGGCCTTGGCCTGTTCGAGCATGCGGGCCTGTTCCTGGCCGATATTGTCGGACATGCGTTCGAGCTCGATCTTCCAGCCGGGATGGCGCTGGATGAAGTCGCCGAACAGCTTCTTGTAGCCCTCCGCCCAGACCGGGTCGGTGCTGTCAGGCCCGTCTCCCGTCAGCCGGAAGGTCAGTGATTTCGGAGCATCGGCCGGCCCGATCCGGCTCTTGGTGACGAGGTCTTCGGCCTGTGACGAGGCGGTTGCGAAGGCAACGGCCGAGGCGAGCAGCGCGGTAACCAGACGCTTGCGCATCTTGTTTCTCCCTGGGGTGTTTCCTCGATCGGGCGGATCGGTTCCGCCTCGTGATGGGCGCAGTGACGCCACGCGAATAAATCACATCGATTTTATTGAGGCAAGCCTCTTGGGTACCGAGAGAAAATACGGGAGGCAGCGACGCAGGCGCTATTCCCGGACAGCGCCCCGCGATGGCCGGCCGAGGCGAGGCCATGGCATCCACGATACAAGCAAGCACCGATCTAACGCTGGGGGGCGGCTTGCGGGCGCTTGTCGGTCCATTCCGGCGGCGCCCCGAATTTTTCGGCGACGACGCCCAGAAGACCTGGCGCCCGGCCGAAACTGTCGCAGGTCGCATATTTCGGCTTGCCGCCCAGCCAGGATCGTATCCGCTGTCCGGATGGCAGCCTGATATCCAACGTGCGCGGCTCCTTTCCGGTAACGAGCATGCGGGAGAACTCGCTCCCGAACATCGTCGCCAAGCCATAGGCGTCACCGACTTCGGACATGCGCGGTTTGTTCGAGATCGAGTTGGCGCCGCGGGCCCAGAGCATCGCGGCGCGCTGGTTGCCCTTGCTGTCGACGGCTTCCGCCTCGACCGCCAGACCACCCAGGCCGAAAGGAAGCCTGGGAACGCTGACCGGCAGGGCAAAGCCGCTGCCCAATGTCACGGCAGTCGCGAGCACCGCCACCGCCCTGTTGGTCGGTACGATGTCGGTGACCACAGTCCGAACCATCAGGTCGGCAGGCGCGCCCGGTCTAACGATCTGAAACTTGTCGCTCAGGGCGACGCAGATCTCGCGATCAAGCGCATTGGCAACCATCGCCCGATCGCTCAGCGTTTTCACCCGCGCGGAGGCCGACTGAGTCAGCGTGGTCGGCACGATACCGACAGTCTTCACGGAAGCCAAAGCACTGGCATCGACGTAATTTCTCGACTTTGACAGCAGTCCTTTTGGTTCGCTGAGCTTGTCATAGCTCGTCAACGTGCCTGCAGACTTGAGAGGAACCGAAGCACATCCGGTGGACAGTAAAGGCAGAATCAAACAGGCCGTCGTTACCCGAACTTGTATCAGGACATCCCGCAGACAGGCCGTCATAGCAGCGTGGGGATCGGTTGCCTTTTCGCTCACCCTACCGAATGTCACAAGGCCCGTGCGGATTCGAAACACGGCCAGCCGCCGTGAAAGAGGAAAACTTGTCACGCCCAGCTCCAAATATAGGATACACTGGCGCATCTAGTTATAGCATTATGGTGGAAATAAGATGCGAAAATGCATCTTATTTAGATAAGGAATTTCATGCAGCAGCGACGTCGGGGAGCGGATCTCGAACAGGCGATTCTGGAAGCAGCGTGGTCCGAACTGGTCGAACGCGGCTATGCCGGGCTGACGATGGAGGCCGTGGCCGAAAGGGCCGGTACCAGCCGCCCGGTGCTCGGGCGTCGTTGGGACGGCAAGGCGCCCCTCGTCGTCGCGGCCATTCGGCAGCAAATGGCGAAAAACCCGATTGACGTGCCGGATCGAGGCAATCTGCGCACGGAGCTACTGGAATTCCTGGACCGGGCCTCGGAACGCACCTCCGCGATCGTCGCTACTTTCTCGCTGCTCTCGAGCGCCTATTTCACCGAAACCACCTCCACGCCAAAAGACCTGCGCGCTTCGCTCATCAAGGGGGGGCATGGGCAAATGCTTCCGACGATCCTCGAGCGTGCCGTGACGCGCGGCGAGGTTGATCGGGAAAAACTCGCCCCGCCCGTCGATTCCCTGCTGAGCGATCTTTTCGGGGGGCATATCCTCATGACCTTTTCGGCGCCGCCGCCCGCCTTGTGGAAAGCTTGGGTCGACAGCGTGTTTCTCCCGCTCGTTCGAGCCAAGTAGAGTCGTCGTGCCATGAGGTCAGGACCGAGTGGTCATGCCGCCTAAAGGGGGCCGGGGTGGAATTGAGGCCCCTCCAACAGCAAGCGAAAGACAGGTTGTGGAGAAGCAAGGGCCTGTGGCCAGAGGCATGGCGATCCCGCCCAGCCTTGCCTATGGTGCGCGACTCATTGTCGAGCGAGGAGCGCATGAACGGCAAGCAACACGCCACCGGAGCCGGCCTGCGCCTGGCCACGATCATTGCAGCCGAGATCGGCGCCAGGCCGCAGCAGGTCACTGCCGCCGTCGCTTTGCTCGACGAAGGCGCCACCGTCCCCTTCGTCGCCCGCTACCGCAAGGAAGTGACCGGCGGGCTCGATGACACGCAGTTGCGCGATCTTGCCGAACGCCTCGCTTATCTGCGCGAGCTCGAGGCCCGGCGCGAGACCATTCTTTCCTCCATCCGCGAGCAGGGCAAACTCGACGACGAACTCGCAGCCAAGATCGCCGCAGCCGCCACCAAGGCGGAGCTGGAAGACATCTATCTGCCCTACAAGCCCAAGCGGCGCACCAAGGCCGAGATCGCCCGCGAGCGCGGGCTCGGCCCGCTCGCCGAGGCCGTTCTCGCCGACAGGGCGGCGGTGCCCGCGGAGCTGGCGGCTGCCTATCTCGGCGACGAGGTCCCTGACACCAAGGCGGCCCTGGAGGGCGCGCGCGACATCCTGGTCGAGCGCTTCAGCGAGAACGCCGAGCTGGTCGGCCGGCTGCGCGCCTATATGAAGGAACATGCCTTCCTGCGCGCCCGCGTCATCGACGGCAAGCAGGCGGCCGGCGCTAAATTCTCCGATTATTTCGACCATGTCGAGAAATGGTCGGGCGTGCCCAGCCATCGCGCGCTCGCCATGCTGCGCGGCCGCAACGAGGAGGTGCTGTCGCTCGACATCGAGGTCGACGCCGACAATGCCTCCGCGGTCAAGCCGGTGGAGCGCATGATCGCCCAGGCCTATGCGATCGCGGGCAGCCTTCCCGGCGACCGCTGGCTGATGGAGGTTGTGGGCTGGGCCTGGCGCGTCAAGCTCTCCCTGCATCTCTATGTCGACCTGATGGGCGATTTGCGCGAACGGGCCGAGGAAGAGGCGATCCGGGTCTTCGCCCGCAATCTCAAGGACCTGCTCCTCGCGGCCCCCGCCGGCTCGCGCGCCACCATGGGCCTCGATCCCGGCATCCGGACGGGCGTGAAGGTCGCGGTGGTCGACGGCACCGGCAAGGTCCTGGCCACCACCACCGTCTATCCCTTCCCGCCTAAGAACGATTTGCGCGGCACCCAGACGGAGCTCGCGGCCCTCGTCCGCCGTCACGGTATCGAATTGATCGCCATCGGCAACGGTACCGGCAGTCGCGAGACGGAAAGGCTGGTGATCGACATGCTCGCTACCCTGCCCCCGCCCAAGCCGCTCAAGGTCATCGTCAGCGAGGCGGGCGCTTCGGTCTATTCGGCGTCGGCAACGGCCGCTGCCGAGTTTCCGGATCTCGACGTGTCGCTGCGCGGCGCGGTCTCGATCGCGCGACGGCTCCAGGATCCCCTCGCGGAACTGGTCAAGATCGAACCTAAATCGATCGGCGTCGGGCAATATCAGCACGATGTTGACCAATATCGCCTGGCGCGCTCGCTGGATGGCGTGGTGGAAGATGCGGTGAACGCGGTCGGCGTCGATCTCAACACCGCCTCGGCCTCGCTGCTCGCTCGCGTCTCCGGCCTTGGCGCCTCACTTGCCGAGGGCATCGTGGTGCATCGCAATGCCAACGGTCCCTTCGCCAGCCGCAAGGACCTGCTCAAAGTCTCCCGCCTCGGCCCGCGCGCCTTCGAGCAATGCGCCGGCTTCCTGCGCATTCCCAATGGCAGCGAGCCGCTGGATGCCTCGGCCGTGCATCCCGAAGCCTACGGCGTCGCCAAGAAGATCGTCGCCGCCTGCGGGCGCGACGTGCGCACGCTGATGGGCGACAGTGCCGCCCTCAGAAAGCTCGATCCGCAAGCTTTCGTGGATGAACGCTTCGGCCTGCCGACCGTGCGCGACATCATCGCCGAGCTGGACAAGCCCGGCCGCGACCCCCGTCCCGAATTCAAGACCGCGACCTTCGCCGACGGCATCGACGACATCAAGGACCTCCGGCCCGGCATGCTTTTGGAAGGCACGGTCACCAACGTCGCCGCCTTCGGCGCCTTCGTCGACATCGGCGTGCATCAGGACGGCCTGGTGCATGTCTCGCAACTGGCCGATCGTTTCGTCAAGGACGCGCACGAGGTGGTGAAGGCCGGCGACGTCGTGAAAGTGCGCGTGGTCGAAGTCGACATTCCCCGCAAGCGCATTGCCCTGTCGATGCGGCGGGACGGCAATGCCAACTCCGACAAGCCGGCCAGGCGCGACGACAAGGCCAGGCCGAATCCGCCTCGTCCCAGCCAGGGCCGTCCCGACAAGCCATCCTCGCAAGGGGCTTTCGGGGCGGCCTTGGCCGAGGCGTTGAAGAAGCGTTGAAGTGTCTTCCTACCGTCTTTCCTGTCCCCAGACGTATTCCGGGGAAGGTATTCGTATCGGAAGCGGTTCTATTCCGACAGGGGCAAGGGCCGCGGCCGGCCGCCCCGCCCGAGTTCGGTATCGGCGAAGCTTTCGGCAATATAGTCTTCGAGGCGAATGATCGCCTCGCTCGAATTGCCGGCAAGCCGGTGCAGCCTGAGTTCGAGATGGCCGAGCGGCGGGAAATCGTCGCGCTCACCGAGCATGCGCACGCCCGACGGCGCCGCACTCTCCGCCATCACCGTCACGCCCAACCCCGCCCGCACGGCGGCGGAAATGCCGTCATAGCTCGAGCTGAGATAGGCGATCCGGCAGGGCCTGCCGAGCCCGTTCAGTGTCTCCAGGATGCGGTGCCTGTAGATGCAGGGCGGCGGTGCCACCACCAGGGGCAAAGGGCTCTGGGTGTGGCGCTCATGGTCGGCGCTCGTCATCCACACCAGCGGCTCGGTGAAGATCTGGCGTCCCTCCGTCAGGTTCGGCTCGTCGTGCAAAGCAATCACGAGATCGAGATCGCCATCGGCCTGGCGGCTGAGCAGGTTCTTGCTCAGGTCACTCGTTACTTCCAGCATCACATTCGGATGGGACTGGGCGAACTTGCCCAGGAAGTCCGGTAGCAGCGAAGCCGTATATTCATGGGGGGCACCCAGCCGGATGCGCCCGGCAACCTTGGGCTGGCGCATGCTGGCAAGCGCCTCGTCGTTCAAGGCCAGGATGCGCCGGGCGAACTGGGCGAGCAACGTTCCTTCCTGGGTGAGTTGCAGCTTGTGCGCATCCCTTTGAAAGAGCTGTGCCGCCACGATTTCCTCGAGCCGGCGAACCTGGAGGCTCACCGCCGACTGGCTGCGGCCGACCAATGCACCGGCGCGCGTGAAGCTGCCTGAATCGATGGCCTTCACGAAGGTACGCAGGAGTTCTGTAGGAATATTCTGCATGGCGTTATCATGAGAAATTTCAATCCTAGCATTTGAACTATGAATTTCTGCAATGTCAAACGATCTGGCATATCCGAGCTGTCCGAAGACGTTGGCGCAGTCGACGGTCCTGGGATGCCATGCCTGCGCATGGGTCGATATTCTCGATATTTGGCCTGAGAAGAACCACCACCGAGGACATGCCCATGGACGACAAGATTGAACCTGGCAGGAATGAACTTGGAAAGACGCCGCTGACCGCGCTCAATGCCGCGCTCGGCGGCAGAATGGTGGAGTTTGCGGGCTATGAC
Source organism: Labrys sp. KB_33_2 (assembly GCF_052114505.1). Taxonomy (NCBI): domain Bacteria; kingdom Pseudomonadati; phylum Pseudomonadota; class Alphaproteobacteria; order Hyphomicrobiales; family Xanthobacteraceae; genus Labrys; species Labrys sp. KB_33_2. Next base: position 454,753 of record NZ_JBFREW010000002.1, read on the forward strand.
ATGCCCGTGCAGTTTCCCGAGGGCGTGGCGAAGGAACACCTCCACACCCGCGCCCTGGTAGGGCTGTTCGATGTCGGCCATATGGGCCAGGTCGTGCTGCGTGCGAAATCCGGCAAATACGAGGATGCGGCGCTCGCGCTGGAGCGGCTGGTCCCGGTCGATGTGCTCGGGCTGAAGCCGGGTCGCCAGCGTTACGGGCTCTTTACCGATGCGGGGGGCGGTATCCTCGATGATCTGATGTTCGCCAATCGCGGCGACCATCTCTTCCTGGTGGTCAATGCGGCCTGTAAGCAGCAGGACATTGCCCATCTGCGTGCTCATCTGTCTAAAGACTGCGAGATCGAGGAACTGACGGATCGTGGGCTCATTGCCTTGCAAGGCCCGTCCGCGGAGGCAGCGCTGGCCAAGCTTGCTCCAGAAGTCGCCGCTATGGCCTTCATGGATGTAAGAGAGCTCTCCATCCTCGGCGCCTCCTGCCTGGTTTCCCGTTCGGGCTATTCGGGCGAGGATGGCTACGAAATCTCGGTGCCATCGGCCCATGCGGAAGAACTGGCCAAGGCCCTGCTTGCCGATCCCGACGTGCATCCCATCGGACTCGGCGCGCGCGACAGCCTTCGGCTCGAAGCCGGGCTCTGCCTGTATGGCAACGACATCGATACCTCGACGACACCGGTCGCGGCGGCGCTCGAATGGGCCGTGCAGAAGGTGCGGCGCCCCGGTGGCGCCCGCGCGGGCGGCTTCCCGGGGGCGGAGGTGATCTTGCCCGAATTCGAGCGTGGTGCGCTGCGCCGGCGCGTCGGGCTCGCCGCCGAAGGCCGCGCGCCGATCCGGGACGGAGCGGAGCTGTTCGCCGACGAGACGGCGGCAGCGCCGATCGGCCGCGTCACGTCCGGCGGTTTCGGTCCCACCCTCGGCGCTCCCGTCGCGATGGGCTATGTTCCCACTGCCAGCGCCGAGCCCGGCACCCGGCTGTTCGCCGAGGTTCGCGGCAAGCGCCTGCCGGTCGTCGTCGCCACCCTTCCCTTCATCACCCCGCGCTACAAGCGCAGCTGAGAGGCCCACCATGACGAAATTCACCGAAGACCATGAATGGCTCGAGATCGCCGACGGCGTCGCCACGGTCGGCATCACCGGTCATGCCGCCGAGCAACTCGGCGACCTCGTCTTCGTCGAGCTGCCCGGGGTCGGCAAGCACTTGTCGAAGGGGGACGTTGCGGCAACGGTCGAGTCCGTCAAGGCCGCCTCGGACGTCTATTGCCCGCTCGATGGCGAGATCGTCGAGGTGAACGAGGCCATCGTCAACGACCCCTCTCTCGTCAATTCCGATCCGCAGGCCGGTGGTTGGTTCTTCCGTCTCAAGCTGGCCAATGCCGATGATGCGACTGGCCTGATGGACGAGGCCACCTATAAAGCTCACATCGGCTAAAGCGTTTTGTGATGTGACGGAAACATCAAGAATCGCAAAGGCGCTCGAGCCAATTCTTTGAATTGGCTTGGAAACAAGGAGTTGGAGCAAACAAGCGTTCGGTCTCGAACGCGCTTTGCTCTGAGAGGGTACGATGTCTCATACCGAAACCACCTACGATCCCTATGATTTCGCCAACAGGCGCCATATCGGCCCCTCTCCGGCTGAAATGACCGAGATGCTGAAGGCGGTCGGCGCTGACAGCCTCGACGCGCTCATCGATGCCATCGTGCCGGCGGGCATCCGTCAGAAGGCGCCGCTCGCCTGGGGGCCGGCTCTGTCCGAGCACGGTGTGCTCAACCGCCTGCGCGAGGTCGCCGACAAGAACCGCGTGATGATCTCGCTGATCGGCCAGGGCTATTACGGCACCGTCACGCCGCCGGCGATCCAGCGCAACATCTTCGAGAACCCGGCCTGGTACACCGCCTACACGCCCTATCAGCCCGAAATCAGCCAGGGGCGCCTCGAGGCCCTGCTGAACTTCCAGACCATGATCTCTGATCTGACCGCCCTCGACGTCGCTAACGCCTCGCTGCTCGACGAAGGCACGGCCGCAGCCGAGGCGATGGCCCTGTGTCGGCGCTCCGCCAAGTCGAAAGCCAACGCCTTCTTTGTCGATCACCATTGCCATCCCCAGACCATCGCGGTGATCGAGACCCGCGCCGCCGCGCTGGGCTGGAAGGTCGTGGTCGGCGATCCCTTCGCCGATCTCGATCCGGCAAGCGTGTTCGGCGCGCTGTTCCAATATCCCGGCACCTACGGCCATGTGCATGACTTCAGCGGCGTAATCGAGGCGCTGCACCGCGCCGAGGCCTTGGCCTGCGTCGCCGCCGATCCGCTCGCCTTGACCATCCTCAAGGCGCCGGGCGAGATGGGCGCCGACATCGCCGTCGGTTCGACCCAGCGCTTCGGTGTGCCGATGGGCTATGGCGGCCCGCATGCCGCCTATATGGCGGTGCGCGACGCGCTCAAGCGCAGCATGCCCGGCCGCATCGTCGGCGTTTCCATCGATGCGCGCGGCAACCGCGCCTATCGCCTGTCGCTGCAGACCCGCGAACAGCATATTCGCCGCGAAAAGGCGACTTCGAACGTCTGCACCGCCCAGGCGTTGCTGGCGGTGATGGCCTCGATGTATGCGGTGTTTCACGGCCCGACCGGGCTCAGGGCGATCGCCGAGCGCGTCCATCGCAAGACGGTACGCCTGGTCAAGGGCCTGGAGAGCCAGGGCTACAAGGTCGAACCATCGACCTTCTTCGACACGGTGACGGTCGAGGTCGGCGCGGTCCAGGGCGCCATCCTGAAGGCGGCCGAGGCCGAAGGCATCAATCTGCGCCGGGTTGGCACCAGCAAGATCGGCATCGCCTATGACGAGCGCACCCGCCGCGGCCATACCGAAGCCATCTGGCGCGCCTTCGGTATCGACCGCAAGGATGACGACCTCACCCATGAATATCGGCTTCCCGAGACCCTGGAACGGACGTCAGCCTATCTGACCCATCCGATCTTCCATTTGAACCGCGCCGAAGCGGAAATGACACGTTATATGCGCCGTCTGGCCGATCGCGATCTCGCACTCGACCGCTCGATGATCCCGCTCGGCTCCTGCACCATGAAGCTGAACGCCACCGCCGAGATGACGGCGCTGAGCTGGCCTGAGTTTGCCGACGTCCATCCCTTCGCACCCGATGGCCAGACCCGGGGCTATGCCGAGGCGATCGCCGATCTCGAGGTCAAGCTCTGCCAGATCACCGGTTATGACGCCTTCTCGATGCAGCCCAATTCCGGCGCGCAGGGCGAATATGCCGGCCTTCTGACCATCCAGGCCTATCATCAGGCGCGCGGCGACCATCATCGCGACGTCTGCCTGATCCCGACTTCGGCTCATGGCACCAATCCCGCCTCGGCGCAGATGTGCGGCATGAAGGTGGTGGTGGTCGGCGCATCGGCGAATGGCGACATCGACCTTGCCGATTTCCGTGCCAAGGCGGAGGCCCATTCGGCCAATCTCGCCGCCTGCATGATCACCTATCCCTCCACCCATGGCGTGTTCGAGGAGACTGTGCGCGAGATCTGCGAGATCACCCACGCCCATGGCGGCCAGGTCTATCTCGACGGCGCCAACATGAACGCCATGGTCGGCCTCGCCCGTCCCGGCGACATCGGCTCCGACGTCAGCCATCTCAACCTGCACAAGACCTTCGCCATTCCGCATGGCGGCGGCGGTCCAGGCATGGGGCCGATCGGCGTCAAGGCCCATCTGGCGCCTTACCTGCCGACCCTGCCGCAGACCGGCGAGAAGGGCGCGGTATCCTCGGCGCCTTATGGCTCGGCCTCGATCCTGCTCATTTCCTGGGCCTATTGCCTGCTGATGGGCGGCGAGGGCCTGACCCAGGCGACCAAGGTGGCGATCCTCAACGCCAACTACATCGCCAGCCGCCTCTCGGCCTCCTATCCGATCCTTTATTCGGCCAAGGGCCGGGTGGCGCATGAGTGCATCCTCGACACCCGCGTGCTGAAGGATCGCGCCGGCGTCAGCGTCGACGATATCGCCAAGCGGCTGATCGACTGCGGTTTCCATGCTCCGACCATGAGCTGGCCGGTGGCGGGCACGCTGATGGTGGAACCGACGGAAAGCGAACCCAAGGCCGAGCTCGACCGCTTCATCGCGGCGATGCTCGGCATCGCGGCGGAGGCCGAGGCGATCGTGGCGGGTAAACTCGATCCGGAGGACAACCCGCTCAAGCATGCGCCGCACACCGTCGAGGATCTGGTGGGCGAATGGAACCGGTCCTATAGCCGCGAAATTGCCTGCTATCCGGCCGGCGCCTTCCGGGTCGACAAATATTGGTCGCCGGTCAATCGCGTCGACAATGTCTATGGTGACCGCAACCTGATCTGCTCCTGCCCGCCACTCGAAAGCTATGTCGAAGCGGCCGAGTAAAGGTTGATAGCCACGCGCCCGGCAGGCGGTCCTCCAGGGCCGCCTGCCTTGATTAGAGAGCGTTGATTAGAGAGCTTGGCATGTTTCTGTCGATTTTCGACATCTTCAAGATCGGTATCGGGCCTTCCTCGTCCCACACCATGGGGCCGATGGTGGCGGCGGCCCGTTTTCTGGAGGAACTGCGTGCCCTGGTCAGGCACGAGCCTGCGATGACGGGCCTCAGGCTCAAGGCCAGCCTGCACGGCTCGCTGGCCTTCACCGGTCACGGCCATGCCACCGACCGTGCCGTCATCCTCGGGCTGATGGGCTTTCTGCCTGCCACCATCGATCCGGACCTGGCACAGGAGAAGGAAGCAGAACTCCGCCATGCCGGCGTGATCAGGCTGCCAGGCCTGCCGCCGCTGAGCTTTACCCCCGACACCGACCTCATCTTCGACTATGGCCCACCTCTGCCCGGCCACGCCAATGGCCTGATCCTCGCGGCCACGGATGCAGAGGGCGCGGTGCTTCTCAGCCGGATCTTCTATTCGATCGGCGGCGGCTTCGTCCTGTCGGCCGAAGAACTCGAAGCCCAGCGCAGCAAGGATGCGTCTTCGTCCGATGAGCCGGGTGCGCTCGGCTTTCCCCATCCCTTCGGTACGGCTGCCGAAATGCTGGCGATGGGCGCCGCCGCCAATCTCAGCATCGCCGAGATGAAGCGGGCGAATGAAGGCGTCGTCCACGGCGGCGCTCTCGACGACAAGCTCGATGCGATCTGGGTTGCGATGGACGGCTGCATCGACCGGGGTTTACGACACGACGGCATTCTGCCGGGCGGCCTGTCGGTGCGGCGTCGTGCACGCACCATTCATCAGCAGCTTCTAGCCGAACAGGGCCGCAATCTCGAACAGCCCCATGTCGTCAATGACTGGATCTCGATCTATGCCATGGCGGTCAACGAGGAGAACGCCGCCGGTGGACGCGTCGTCACCTCGCCCACCAACGGGGCCGCCGGCGTAGTGCCGGCCGTGATCCGCTACTATCGCGATCACTGCCGTGGCTCGAGCCATGAAGGCATCCGCGACTTTCTGCTGGTTGCCGCCGCCATCGGCGGCATCATCAAATACAACGCCTCGATCTCGGGAGCCGAGGTCGGGTGCCAGGGCGAGGTCGGATCTGCTTCGGCCATGGCGGCGGCAGGGCTTTGCGCAGCGCTCGGCGGCTCCAACGAGCAGGTGGAGAACGCGGCCGAAATCGCTCTGGAGCATCATCTTGGCATGACCTGCGATCCGGCCAAGGGCCTGGTGCAGGTGCCCTGCATCGAGCGAAATGGGCTCGGTGCGATCAAGGCGGTGAGCGCCGCCAGCCTGGCCTTGCGCGGCGACGGCAAGCATTTCATGCCGCTCGACAATTGCATCGAGACGATGCGCCAGACCGGCATCGACATGAATCTCAAATACAAGGAGACCTCGACCGGCGGGCTTGCCGTCAACCTGCCGGAATGCTGAGAGCCGACGAGACGAGTTACGATCGGAACGAAGGCGTTGCTCTCCACGCGCAACTTTGTCGCCGTCGCGGGGGCCTGGCTCATTCCTTCCTGGCGGCGAAGGCGTCGAGCGTGTGTTCGGCACTGGCGAGGGTGGGAGTGGCGACCTCACCGAAGTCGAGATAGAGAATGCGCCCTTCCCGCGCCGATCTGAGGAACTTGTCCCAGCCCGGCATGATCTTGTCGAGGCGAGCGCGGATCGCTGCCTGCGAGCGGTCCTTTTCGGCATAGCCGGCCAGTTCGATCAACTCGCCAAGAGTCATATAGTGGGGGCAATGAATGTCCTGCGGCAGATAGGCAATATCGCGGGCGAGCACTTTCCGCCTGATGGCGCCGACGGGGCCTTCCCGCCAGTGTGATCTCGCCGGCGCTCAGGGGCAAGAAGCCCATGATCGCCTCCAGCAGCGTCGATTTTCCGCAGCCATACCCATGCCGAGCTTCTGACCCATCCCGAGGTAATCGGCTCGGCGCATTGGTGCGTCATCGGAACGACAGAGGACGCAGCCGGGCAGATCGGGCAATAGGCCGGTGCCGGCGCCATCGACGGCTTCATCATCCTGCCGGGCGGGTCGGCCGAAGCATTGCAGCTGGCACTCGAGGACCTGGTGCCCCGGCTGGTTGAAAAGCCCGCCTGTGCCGCGACGAATACCGCGGATCTACCTTTGCCGATCACATCGAGGACGATGGCGATGCCTGAAACTCGGTGTCCCGATCTCGCTCCGTCATTTGATGGAGCTGAGAAGACCGGCACACCAAGACCATGCCTCCGCCTGCCCCCTCAGGCATATTGCGCGAGGCCATGGCCGAGGGACCAATTGGCTTTCGCAACCTCAACCAGACTGACGAAGACGTCATCGGCCCGGATGCCGGGCTCTTGGCCGAGCAGTTCGGCGATCCGCCGGAACAGCGCCTTTTTCTGTTCCTTGCTGCGGGTGTCGTTGGCGGTGATCTGGATCAACACGAGATCGTCGCTGCGGGCGACGCCGAGATAGGAAGCGCCATAGCGGAAATTCCCGGCCTCATGTTCCGTGATGGTCATGAACTGATCGTCCTCGGGCACGTCGAAGGTCTCGCGCATCGCGCGATAGAGGCCGTCGAAGATGGCTTGCCGGTAGGCCTCCGGCTTTCCGGCCCGCAACGAGATGTGTGTAAGCGGCATATCCGTTCTTCTCCATGATTTCCGTTCGAGATTAGCGGCCGCCCCAACATTTTGATATTCTATGAAAGTGGATATCAATGATAACGATTGGAAATGATGGAACGCCCCCTCGACCTCGATGCCATCAGGGCCTTCGTCCATATTGCCGAGCTCGACAGCTTCACCCGGGCGGCCGAAGCCATGCAGACGACGCAGGCCGCCGTCAGCTTGAAGCTGAAGCGCCTCGAAGACAGGCTCGGCTGCCGGCTCGTTGAGCGGACACCTCGCTATGTGCAGCTCTCGGCCCAGGGCGCTACCTTCCTCGATCATGCCCGCGAGCTTCTCGAAGTGCATGACCGCGCGCTCGGCGTGTTTGCTGGGGCTCGTCAGCGCCTGACCATCGGCATCAGCGATCATGTCGCCGGGCCGGAACTGCCGGCGCTGATCGCGCGCATGAATGCGCAGGACCCGCAGCTTTTGATCGAGATCCGGATCGGCTCGTCCGGTGATCTGCTGCAAAGCTTCGACCGGCGGGAACTCGACACGGTGATCGTGCGCCTGCATGCCGGGCGGAGCGATGGCGAGATCATCACCGAGGAAAAGCTCGGCTGGTTCGCGGCGCCGGGCTGGCAGCACCGGGCGGACGAGCCTCTGCCGCTTGCGACATTGGCTGAACCCTGCGGCGTGCGGGTGATGGCCGGCCGGCTGCTCGACGCGGCCGGCATACGCTGGACGGAGATCTTCGTCGGCGGCGGTGTTGCGGCGGTAGCCGCCGCCGTCATGGCCGGACTCGGCGTCGCGGCGTTGGCGCCGCGCATGCTGCCCTTCGGTGCGGTCGAGGTGGGGGCCAGGCTCGGCCTTCCCGATTTGCCGCGCCTGCCCGTGCTGCTGCATAGCCGGCTTGGCAATGGCCGGCCACGCGAAGCACTTGCCGCTCTGTCCGCCGCCTTTCGGGCCGCGGTGCGCGGCTAGTGCCCCAGGAAAAGCACGGAAGCATGAGTCGCTCTCCAAGAGTTAATTTTTTGAATTATATATTCATTCTAATTTACTGAAAAACTTAAGTATCTATGCCTTTCATAGGGTAGAGCGTAATGCCGGCTCCCCGGCACCGGCAAACGGTATTGCCGCGAAACGGTTGATCGCTTGTCCGCTCGACAGTATCCCTCTTGTCGACAAGAGGATTCTGAAATGAAGAAAAAGTCAGAGGGCGGCCCGTCCACGGAGCGCAAGCGCGGTTCCGGCGTCAAGATGGTCTACGACCTCCTGCGCGACGAAATCCTCGATCTGGTGCTGCCACCCGGAAGCCCGATCGATGAGGTCCAATTGGCGGAGCGCTTCAAAATGTCCCGCACGCCAATCCGCGAGGCCCTGGTGCGACTCGCCGGCGAGGGATTGATCGACACCCTCCCCAATCGTTCGACCATGGTCTCGAGCATCGATTTCCTCAACATGTCGCCCTTTTTCGATGCGTTGGTGCTGATGTATCGGGTGACGACACGGCTGGCAGCCGAGCATCATCGCCAGCAGGATCTGGACGCGATCCACGCCCGCCAGGCAGAATTTGCCGCGGCGGTCGAGGCCCAGGATGCCCTGGCGATGATCGCCACCAATGCCGCGTTCCATTCGGCCATCGCCGAAGCCGGCCGCAATCCCTATTTTGCCGGCCTGTTCCAGCGGTTGCTCGACGAGGGCCGGCGCTTCCTGCGCCTTTATTACCAATCCTTTGACGACCGGTTGCCGCAGCGCTTCGTCGACGAGCACGAAGACATGATCAATGCCGTCGTGGCGCGTGACGTCGACCTCGCCGAACGGCTGGCCAAGATCCACGCCGAGCAGATCGTCGAGCAAATTCGCAAGCTCCTGGTCCGCGACCGCCGTCTCGACATCGCGCTTTGAGGCGTTTTTCTCCAATTTTCCCGGCTCGCCGCGAAACGAAAAGAACAAGCGAAAACAATTCATTACGATAAGTATCGTTCATATAAGAGGGGCTTAGTATCTTTGTATGTCGATTTCTTGTCGACAAATAATATACAAACGCGTATGAAGACGTCGAAGGCGAGGAACCGGCGCCCTTGCGGTGCTACGATCAAGCCTATCCGACAGGCCAACAGAGGAACCCGAGATGAAGGCCAAGATTTTCTCCGGTGTCATCCCCGCGCTGATGACCCCGTGCAAGGCAGACCGCAGCCCGGATTTCGATGCTCTCGTGCGCAAGGGCAAGGAGCTCATCGCCGACGGCATGTCTGCCGTGGTCTATTGCGGCTCGATGGGTGACTGGCCGCTCCTTACCGACGCCCAGCGCATGGAAGGCGTCGAGCGTCTGGTCAAGGCCGGCATCCCGCTGATCGTCGGCACCGGCGCGGTCAATACCGCTTCGGCCGTGGCGCATGCTGCTCACGCCCAGAAAGTCGGCGCTCAGGGCCTGATGGTGATCCCGCGCGTGTTGTCGCGCGGCTCGGTGGTCGCGGCTCAGAAGGATCATTTCAAGGCCATCCTTACGGCTGCACCCGATCTGCCGGCCGTGATCTACAACAGCCCCTATTATGGTTTCGCCACCCGTGCCGACCTGTTCTTCGCCCTCAGGGCCGAGCATTCCAACCTCGTCGGCTTCAAGGAGTTCGGCGGCCCGGCCGACATGCGCTATGCGGCCGAGAACATCACCAGCCGCGACGATGGCGTCTCGCTGATGATCGGCGTCGATACCGCCGTGTTCCATGGCTTTGTCAATTGCGGCGCCACCGGCGCGATCACCGGCATCGGCAATGTGCTGCCCAAGGAAGTGATCCATCTGTGCAAGCTGTCGCAGGCCGCCGCCGCCGGTGATGTCGACGCCCGCCAGCGCGCCCAGGAACTGGAGCAGGCCCTGGCCGTGCTCTCCTCCTTCGACGAAGGACCGGACCTCGTGCTCTTCTTCAAGCACATGATGGTGGTGAAGGGCGACAAGGAATACGCCCTCAACTTCAACGAAACCGATGTGCTGTCCGACAGCCAGCGCGGCTACGCCGAGACTCAGCTCAAGTTGTTCGACACGTGGTATGCACAGTGGAGCCGCCTCCCCGGCGCCGTACAGAAATGCGCCGCCTGACGGCATTGTCGAAAGCACCGAACTGAAAAAGGCCCTCCCATCCGGAGGGCCTTTTTGCTGCTGGCCGGCTCTACAATCGCAACGAGGCCGACAAGAACTCGATTTTGTCATGCCAGAGCTTGTCCCGGGCATCCAGATACCGCAACCCATCGAGATAGTGGCTAGATCACCGGGACAAGCCCGGTGATGACAAGAAGCGAAGGTTCCTGCGATCGGTCCGGTTCTGAAGAGCAGTCACCCAGCCAATATGAGGCCCCTCAGTCCACGGCGTCGAGGCCGAGGGCCAGCAGGCGGTCGAGCTGCTCGACCTCGGCTGCACTGAGGAGGATGCCTTCCGCCTGTGACTTGGAGCGCGCCACGAACCGGCGCTGGGACGGCAGCCTGGCGCCCTGCCCGACGATGGTTTCGAACAGAATCTCGGCGCGAGCGAAGGGATCTCCCGGGCGGCCGGCGGCGAATTTCTCGGGCGAGAAGGCAAGGATCAACTCGCCATGCGCCGGCGCCAGACTCGTGGTGCCCAGGGCTTCCAATGCTTCGGGGCTGGTGAGATCCCCGATCATGATGCCGGCCAGGAGTTCGATCATGGTGCCGATCGCCGAGCCCTTGTGGCCGCCGAAGGGCAGCATCGCACCGGCAAGAGCCGCCACCGGATCCGTCGTCGGCTTGCCCTCGGCATCGATGGCCCAGCCCTCGGGCAATGGCTTGCCGGCCCGCCGATGCAGTTCGATCTCGCCGCGCGCCGCGACGGAGGTGGCGAAGTCGAAGACATAGGGCGGCTTGCCCTGGCGCGGCCAGCCGAAGCCGAAGGGGTTGGTGCCGAGCAAGGGCTTGTTGCCGCCGGTGGGCGCCACGGCCGAGTAGCTGGGGCACATCACGAGACCGGCGAGACCCTGCTCCGTCAAGGCCTCCACCTCGGGCCAGAGCGCCGAGAAATGGGTGCAGTCGTTGATCACCAGCGCGGCAAGGCCATAGGAACGCGCCCGCTCGACCAGCAAGGGAAGGCCGAGTTCGAAGGCCGGATTGGCGAAGCCGCCCTTCGCGTTGACCTTGACGATGGCCGAGGCGTCCTGAGCCGACAGTTCCGGCTCGGCGTCGGGGCGGACCTTGCCGGCCTTCACCGTGCGCAACGCGCCCTCGATACGATAGATGCCGTGCGATTTGCAGGCGTCACGCTCGCCGGCGACGATCACCCGCGCCACAGCTCCGGCCTGCGCGGTATTGAAGCCGGCCTTGCGGAAGATCGCCTCCACCTGCTCGCTCAGTTCCCTCGTCGTCAAAAGACGGCTGTCAGTCATGGCATGCCTTTCCTGGTCGTTCGCGTTGCCGCTCGATATCACGGGTTGATAGAAAAAATACACGGTGTATACATATAATCGACAAGCGCGATGAAATTTCGCGTTTCCCCCGCACGGCTCGGAAGGAATGGCATATGGGCTTCACTCCCACAGGCAAGCATCTTGTCGCAGGTGACTGGGTCGAAGGCGAAGGGTTCTTCGCATCGGCCCCCGCCCATGGGCCCACCCACCGGTTTTCGATCGGCACGAGCGCGCTGGTGAACCGAGCCTGCGAGGCGGCCGAGGACGCGTTCTGGCATTTCGGCTATGCCAAGCGATGGGAGCGCGCTGCCTTCCTGCGCCTGCTCGCCGAGGAGATCGAGGCGCGCGGCGAGGCGATCACCGAGATCGGCAGCCAGGAAACCGGCCTGCCTGCCGCACGCCTGCAGGGAGAGCGCGCTCGCACCACCGGCCAGCTCCGGCTCTTTGCCGATCATGTCGAGCTTGGCGGTTATCTCGACCGCCGCGTGGATGTGGCATTACCCGATCGCCAGCCCGCACCGCGGCCCGAGATCCGCATGATGCAGCGCCCCATCGGCCCCGTCGCGGTGTTCGGTGCCTCCAACTTCCCCCTCGCCTTTTCCACTGCCGGCGGCGATACCGCCGCCGCGCTCGCGGCCGGCTGCCCCGTGGTGGTCAAAGGCCATTCGGCCCATCCGGGAACGGGCGAGATCGTGGCTGAGGCCATCGACGCCGCCATCCGCAGGAGCGGCATGCATCCGGGCGTGTTCTCCCTGATCCAGGGCAACAGCCGCGAGATCGGCCAAGCCATCGTGCAGCACCCGTTGATCAAGGCCGTCGGCTTCACCGGCTCGCTCGCAGGTGGCCGCGCACTGTTCGATCTCTGCGCGGCCCGCCCGGAACCGATCCCCTTCTTCGGAGAGCTCGGATCCGTCAATCCAATGTTCCTGCTGCCCGAAGCCCTCAAGGCACGACCCGAGGCACTCGGCCAAGGCTGGGCAGCCTCCCTGACCATGGGGGCCGGCCAGTTCTGCACCAATCCCGGCATCGCTATCGTGATCGAGGGCCCCGACGCCGACCGCTTCACCACCGCTGCAACGGAAGCTCTCGGCAAGGTGGCGCCGCAGACCATGCTGTCGGACGGCATTGCCCGATCCTACCATGAAGGCAAGGCCCGCATGGCCGAACGCAACGCCGTCAGATCCGTGCTGGCGACGCCGATGTCCGGCCGCGAGGTCGCGCCCAGCCTGTTCGAAACGTCGAGCGATCGCTTCGTCGCCGACCACGCGCTCGGCGAAGAGGTATTCGGGCCGCTCGGCCTCGTGGTGCGGGCATCGTCGCCGGAAGACATGGAGCGGCTGGCCCGCTCCTTCGAGGGGCAGTTGACCGCGACTCTTCATATAGAGCCGGCGGATCTTGCGGCCGCACGCCGCCTGCTGCCAATCCTCGAGCGCAAGGCCGGGCGCGTGCTCGTCAACGGCTTCCCCACCGGGGTGGAAGTCGTCGATGCCATGGTGCATGGCGGCCCCTATCCGGCCTCGACCAATTTCGGCGCGACCAGCGTCGGCACGCTGTCGATCCGCCGCTTCCTGCGCCCTGTTGCCTATCAGAACCTGCCGCAGGGCCTGCTGCCTGAGGATCTGGACGGCTGAGGGCAACGGCTGCAGCCCTCGATAGTAGCGGATCGCCACTATCCGCGAGGGGCACACTATTTCAAGCCTGATGATCTGAATTTAGGTGGGCCGCAGTCATAATTCGGTCCCGACAATGAGTATTTCATCAGTCGATTCGCGCGGGGCCAGCGTCCACCATAATCATCCTCGAATGCCGGCTTTTGCTAATATGAATCTCATGAAGGCCCTTGCCTTCTTGGGCAATTGGACATCTCTCGGATAATTCAAATAATAGTCATATCCTGTATGTATGGCGCCGCCCTGCAATCTAATGAGTTGTCCTGTCGCAACGTCTTCATCGAGCAACGCCGAGAAAAACAGCCCAACGCCATGTCCATCGACGATGGCGCGCCGAAGTGCGTGAGAATCGGAGATTCGCTGCCCTCTGAAATTGTCAGGCATTTTCACATGGGCATTTTCGAACCACAGCCGCCAATGTTGCAAATCGAATTCGTAAAAGAGGGGTTGGCCCAGAAGCTTGTGGGGATCGACCGGCACACCGATTTTTTCAATCAACGCCGGGCTGGCGACTGCCTCTAGGGATCCGTCAACCACCTTTATCTTCTCAACACCTAGCCACTCACCCGAACCCCAGTTGATGCCTATATCGATACCCTCCCTGCGGTGGTCGGAGGGGTGATAAGAATGATGTAGCCGTAAATCAATTTCGGGGTGGACGGCCAAGAATTCCATGAGATGTGGAGTCAGCCATTGCGCGGAAAGATAGGGTGCCACGCTTATGGTGAGGATCTCCCTATCGCCGGTGTCGGTGATCTTATCAACGGTGCCGGCGATCGTTTCGAAGGCACGGTAGATGCCGTCGAACAACAAGTCGCCTGCATCCGTCAGTGCATTCTTCGTTGACCGTCGCGATACCAGTTCTACCGCAAGTTCCCGCTCGAGATTCTTGATCTGACGACTTACCGCCGCTTGAGTGACACCCAATTCCTCTGCGGCTTTTGTAAAGCTCAACGTCCGAGCGACGACCTCGAAAGACCGAAGGGCGGTCAAGGATGGCAGCTTGCGTCCGCCCATAAGCCATTACCTCAAGTTATGATGTAGTAAATTTAATCGTTTGATTTCAAACAAGATACCAACATTCTTAGCACCAATGTAATTTGGAGGGTAACAAAGTCCATGGGTAGTGAAGCGCAAAGGCACGCCGTAAAAAGTGCAGCCGAAATCCGCAAAGGAGACATGCCGATCTTGGCGCTGAGCGAAGAGGATGTTATGCGGCACCTTGACCCCCGCGAACTCCTTAGCCGCCTGTCGAGCGGATTTCAGGCTCTTGCACGAGGTGCCGTACAGTCTCCGCACCGGCCCGAGATCACGATTCCTGGAAAAGGATTTAGCTTGGCAATGCCCGCCTATATGGAGGGGATGAATATCGCGGTTAAGGTCGTAAATGTGTTCGAGGGAAACCTCGCAATCAACCTTCCGAACCATTTGGCTACGATCACCTTGTTTGATGCGCAGACCGGGGCGCCTGTCTGCATCATGGACGGCACGTATATTACCGCGGTCCGAACTGCGGCATCGGCCGTTCTGTCAGTGGGCGCGCTTGCCCGCAAGAATGCTCGGGTCGCAACGATCATTGGGGCCGGAGTCCAAGGTCGCGAGCATTTGCTGCTACTGCCCTTGGTTGGTGATTTCACCGAGATCCGCATCGCCTCCCTTGAGTATGAAGATGCTGAAAAGCTCGCGCGCCTGAATCCAAAAGCCATTGCCGTCAGGGATGTCGAAGCCGCGGTCCGAACGTCGGATATAGTCTGCTTGGCAAGCCATTCCTACACACCGGTGATTGAGGCAGGGTGGGTACGTGCGGGGACGCATGTCACATCCGTTGGGTATGCGCCTCCGCACGGAGAATTGCCGGTCGAATTGTTGGAAAAGGCGAGCCTTTTTGTCGAAAGCCTTGAGGCTTTCGAGGGACCTCCCGTTGGTTGCGGCGAGCTTTGCGGGATCGATCCCGGCGTCGCGACAACGTTAGGTGACATGCTTTCGCGCTTGAAAAGCGGCAGGCAATTAGAAACGGACATTACCGTCTACAAAGCGATGGGCATCGCAATGGAAGACATGATAGCGGCCGATATCGCGTACAGACACGCAAAATCTAAGAAAATTGGTCAAGTTATTGTTCTATAGCGCAGATCTTTGTAGAACTTATCCATGTTTGCGGTATCGAAATTTCTTCGATCAGATACTATCCGTATTTCTTACCAAAAGACGACCCCAAATTATTGAGTCCGTCTTAAACAATCCGAACTCAGTGCCGTCAAACGTGAGCCCAAGCAAAGTCACTGCGCCCGAAATCTGAGTCGGAAATCCCGATAAGCTCTGGTCCAAACGCGGATAATCCCGATCCGCCGCACTGATCATGCCCAAATGAGGGCATCTCTCATCTTCGGCATAGCCGAAGGCGTTGGGAGGAGATCAAGGGCCATTGCTGGCGCGCCTCGGATCCCGCTCCCGAGCGGAGCTTCTGAGAATAACGTCACCTGCGGCGGCGCCGGGAGTAACAGATTGCGTCTTCAGACCATTGTCGAGAAGCGGTGTGGCGACGAGTGATGGGCACTCACGAGAATAACTTATGCCCACACATAAAATTCTTTTTGTATTCATGTTGTATTTTTTGTTGATTTCGCGCTCGAAAACGCAATAGTGGCCCCGCCGTGAAAAACACGGGCCA
The DNA here is from genome assembly GCF_052114505.1 of Labrys sp. KB_33_2. NCBI lineage: Bacteria > Pseudomonadati > Pseudomonadota > Alphaproteobacteria > Hyphomicrobiales > Xanthobacteraceae > Labrys > Labrys sp. KB_33_2. The sequence goes on from NZ_JBFREW010000002.1 coordinate 470,564, forward strand.
ACGCAGGGAGAGAGCGTTAGAATGAGGAAATCGGTTGCCGCCTTCGGCCTCATGGCCGCCATCGCCATGGTCAGCCCCGCCAAGGCTGACAAGCTGGATGACATCATCGCTTCGGGAACGCTGCGCTGCGCTGTCGTGCTCGACTTCCCGCCCATGGGCGCGCGCGATGCCAACAACAATCCGATCGGCTTCGACGTCGATTACTGCAACGATCTCGCCAAGGCCCTCGGCGTGAAGGCCGAGATCGTCGAGACACCCTTCCCCGAGCGCATTCCGGCCCTGATGTCCGGCCGCGTCGATGTCGGCGTCGCCTCGACCTCCGACACGCTGGAGCGTGCCAAGACCGTCGGCATGACCATCCCCTACTTCGCCTTCGAAATGGCGGTGACCGCCAATGAAAAGTCTGGCGTCAAGTCCTTCGAGGACATGAAGGGCAAGGTCGTCGGCGCGACCGCCGGCACCTATGAAGCCATCGCGCTGGAAAAGCAGGTCAAGGCCTGGGGCAGCGGCGAATTCCGTCCCTACCAGACCCAGGCCGACGTCTTCCTCGCCTTGAGCCAGGGCCAGCTCGACGCCACCGTCTCGACCTCGACGGTCGCACAGGCCAATGTGAAGACCGGCAAGTTCCCCGGCATCGCCGTGGTCGGCAAGGCGCCCTTCGACATCGACTATGTGGCGCTGTTCACCAATCGCGACGAATACGGCCTGATCAACTATCTCAACCTGTTCATCAACCAGCAGGTTCGCACCGGCCGCTACGCCGAGCTCTACAAGAAGTGGGTCGACGACCACGTTCCCAATCTCACCGTCAACGGTTCCTATCGCTGACCTGACCGTTTCACCGGCGGCGCGCTGGCAAGCTTCGCGCCGCCGATCCTACTCGAGAGGTGAAACGGCATGTTCAAATATGCCTTCCATTGGAACCAGGCGCTGAAGGCGCTGCCGCAGTTGCTCGAAGGCGCCCTGGTCACCCTGCAGATCGCGCTCCTGTCGATGGCGATCGGCTTGGCCATCGCCATCGTCCTCACCTTGTTCCGCCTGTCCGGCAATCGCCTGCTCAGCGGTTTCGCCTCGGCCTGGGTCGAGGTGGCGCGCAATACGCCGGCGCTGTTCCAGATCTACATGGCCCATTTCGGCCTCGGCAATTTCGGCATCCATCTGACGCCGTTCACTGCGCTGCTTGTCGGTATCGCCTTCAACAATGCGGGTTATCTGGCCGAGAATTTCCGCGGCGCCCTCAAGGCCATTCCCGACACCCAGGCCCGTGCCGGCCGCTCGCTCGGCATGACCTCTCTGCAGGCCTTCCGGATGATCGTGGTGCCACAGATGCTGCGCATCGCCTTCCTGCCTGCCACCAACCAGATGGTGTGGGCCATCCTGATGACCTCGCTCGGCGTCACCGTGGGCATGAATACCGATCTCGCCGGCGTCACGCAGGAGCTGAATGCGCGCTCCTTCCGCACCTTCGAATTCTTCGCGCTGGCCGCGGTGATCTACTACCTGATCGCCAAGGCCGTCACTTTGGCTGCCCGGGCGGTTGCCTGGCGCATGTTCCGGTATTGAGAGGGCTGATCATGTTCAACACCGCCCTTACCTGGAGCGATTTCGCCTTCCTCGCTCAAGGCGCAGGGATGACGCTGGCTGTGACGGCGGTCTCCGTCGCGGCCGGTACCGTTCTCGGCATCCTCTTCGGCGTGATCCGCGTCCAGCTCGGCCCCTATTGGTCGGTGCCGCTGACCTTCCTGCTCGACATCTTCCGCTCGGTCCCGCTGCTGATCCAGCTCGTGCTGGCCAATGCCTTCCAGTCCATCGCGCGACTGGGTTGGCCGCCCTTCACCACCTCCTGCGTGGTGTTGAGCTTGTATACGGCCGCCTACTGCACCGAGATCGTGCGCGGCGGCATCGGCTCGGTACCGACAACCACCCGCCGGGCCGCCCGCTCGCTCGGCATGAGCTGGTGGCAGGACATGCGCTATATCGTGGCCCCGCTGGCGATACGCGTCTCGCTGCCCTCCTGGATCGGTCTCACGCTCGGTGTGATGAAGGATTCCGCTTTGGTGCTCTGGCTCGGCCTGATCGAGCTCCTGCGCGCCTCGCAGATCCTGGTCACCCGCCTGCAGGAGCCCTTGTTCATCCTGATGATCTGCGGCGCCATCTATTTCCTCATCAGCTTCCCCATCGCCCGGCTGGGCGGCTATCTCGAAAGACGGTGGTCCCCCCATGATTGAGATCCAGAACGTCCGTAAATCCTTTTCCGCTCTCGAAGTGCTGAAGGGCATCAACCTCACCGTCGACAAGGGCGAAGTGGTCAGCATCATCGGCGGATCCGGCTCGGGCAAATCGACGCTGTTGACCTGCATCAACGGACTGGAGCCGATCAATTCGGGCAGGATCACCATCGACGGCACCGAGGTCCACGCCAAGAGCACCGACCTCAACAAGTTGCGCCGGAAGGTCGGCATCGTCTTCCAGCAATGGAACGCCTTTCCGCATCTGACCGTCCTGGAAAACGTGATGCTTGCCCCGCGCAAGGTGCTCGGCATGGCCAAGGCCAAGGCGGAGGAGATCGCAGTCAGGCAGCTCTCCCATGTCGGGCTTGGCGAGAAACTCTCCGTCTATCCCAGCCGCATGTCGGGCGGCCAGCAGCAGCGCATGGCGATCGCCCGGGCCCTTGCGATGTCGCCCGAATATATGCTGTTTGACGAGGTAACATCAGCGCTCGACCCGATGCTCGTCGGCGAAGTGCTCGATACGCTCAAGATGCTGGCAGAAGAGGGCATGACGATGATCTGCGTCACCCACGAAATGGCGTTCGCCCGTGATGTCTCCAAGCGGGTGGCCTTCTTCCACCAGGGTGTGATGGCGGAGATCGGCACGCCGGACCAGCTCTTCGGTGCGCCGCAGAACCCCGAAACCCAGAAATTCCTGGCGAGCGTGCGGTGAGTTCCGATCTCGATGTCATCGTCATCGGTGCCGGCGTGGTGGGCCTGTCCTGCGCCATCGCCGCCAAGGCGCGTGGGCTCTCGGTCGCGGTACTGGACCGGGAAGGCCCGGCAGCCGGCGCTTCGGCGGGCAATGCGGGGGCCTTCGCCTTTACTGACATCCTGCCGCTCGCCTCGCCCGGCATCCTGAAGAAGGCGCCGAAATGGCTGCTGGATCCGCTGGGCCCCCTGAGCGTGCCGCCGGCCTATGCGCTGCAGATCGCGCCCTGGATGTTCCGCTTCTGGCGGGCCTGCTCGGCGTCACGCGTCGCGCATTCGACCGCTGCCCAGACCGCCTTGATGGATCTGTCCAAAGCCGAGCTCGAGCCCTTCCTCACCCAGACCGGCACACTGCCGATGCTGCGCAAGGAAGGCAATCTGCAGGTCTATGAGAGCAAGGCGGAACTCGAAGCCTCGCTGCCGGGCTGGGCCGTTCGGCAGACGCACGGTATCGAATTCCGTCATCTCGATGCCGCCGGCATGGCCGAAATCCAGCCCGGGCTGGCCCGACGTTTCACCCATGGCACCTTCACGCCCGGTTGGTACTCCATCGCCGATCCCAAGCTCTATACCCTGGCGCTGGCCGACCATCTGCGCGCCAGTGATGGGCTGATCGAGCGGGTGGCGGTCAAGGCGCTGCGCCCCCTCGAAAACGGCGTCGAGATCCTTGGTGCCGACGGCAGCGTGCGGCGAGCCGCCAAGGTGGTGCTCGCGGCCGGCGCCTTCTCGCACCGGATCGTCCGGACCATTGGCGAGATCATTCCGCTGGAAACCGAGCGCGGCTACAACACCACTTTGCCGCCCGATGCCCTCGATTTACGCACCCAGATCACCTTCGGCGGCCACGGCTTCGTGGTCACGCGCCTGTCGACCGGCATTCGCGTTGGCGGCGCCGTAGAACTCGGTGGCCTGGAGCTCAAGCCGAATTTCCGTCGTTCCGAGGCCATGCTGAAGAAGGCGCAGGCCTTCCTGCCCGCTTTGAAGCCGGAAGGTGGCGTGCAGTGGATGGGGTTCCGCCCTTCCCTGCCCGACAGCCTGCCCGCCATCGGCCGTGCCCGCGTCACGCCGCGCGTGATCCACGCCTTCGGTCATGGCCATCTCGGCCTGACCCAGTCGGCCGGTACGGCGCGCATCGTCGCCGATCTTCTGACCGGCCATAAGCCCGCCATCGATATCGCTTCTTTCTCGCCTCAGCGTTTCTGACGAAAAGGTCCTGCCATGGCCAACCATACGTTCTCATGCATCGACGGCCACACTTGCGGCAATCCCGTCCGCCTGGTGTCGGGCGGCGGCCCGCGCCTGGAAGGCGCGACCATGCTGGAAAAGCGCGCCCACTTCCTGCGTGAATTCGACTGGATCCGCACCGGCCTGATGTATGAGCCCCGCGGCCACGACATGATGTCGGGCTCGATCCTCTATCCGCCGACGCGGCCGGACTGTGACGTTGCCGTGCTGTTCATCGAGACCTCCGGCTGCCTGCCGATGTGTGGCCATGGCACCATCGGCACCATCACCATGGGGATCGAGCACGGCCTGATCACCCCGCGCGAACCCGGCAAGCTCTCGATCGACGCCCCCGCCGGCAAGGTCGACATCACCTACCGCCAGGAGGGCCGCTTCGTGGAGGAGGTTCGCCTCACCAACGTGCCCGGCTTCCTCCACGCGGAAGGCCTGACGGCCGAGGTCGAGGGGCTGGGCGAGATCGTGGTCGACGTCGCCTATGGCGGCAATTTCTATGCCATCGTCGAGCCGCAGAAGAACTTCCGCGACATGGCCGACCATACCGCCGGCGAATTGGTGGGCTGGAGCCCGAAACTGCGCGCCGCGCTCAACGCCAAATATGAGTTCGTCCACCCTGAACATCCTGAGATCCAGGGCCTCAGCCATATCCAGTGGACGGGCAAGCCCACGCAGGCAGGCGCGCATGCCCGCAATGCCGTGTTCTACGGTGAGAAGGCCATCGATCGCTCGCCATGCGGCACCGGCACCTCGGCCCGTATGGCCCAGCTCGCCGCCAAGGGCAAGCTGAAGGTCGGCGACGAATTCGTGCATGAATCGATCATCGGCTCGCTGTTCAAGGGGCGGGTCGAGGCGGCAACCGAAGTTGCCGGCCGCGCGGCGATCATCCCCTCCATCGCAGGCTGGGCGCGCATGACCGGCATCAACACCATCTTCATCGACGATCGCGACCCCTTCGCCCATGGTTTTGTGGTCAAGTGAACTGGTTTCGTGGTGAAATGAACACCGCCTTATCCGCGCGCAGCATCCTTGCCGGCTCCGCCCACGGGCCTGTCATCGCCAGCGAGGAAGCGCTCAGCTTCTGGGGCGGTGTCGATCCCGCCACCGGGCAGGTGATTGACGTGCACCATCCCCTGCACGGAACCTGCCTCACGGGTGGCATCCTGATGATGCCGTCCAGCCGGGGCTCGTGCACGGGTTCAGGCGTGCTGCTCGACCTCGTCCTCAACGGGCGGGCGCCTGCCGCGCTAGTGTTCTCGGAACCCGAGGACGTGCTGACCCTGGGTGCGCTGATTGCCGCCGAACTCTTCGGCAGGCCCCTGCCCGTGTTGCGCCTGGCGCCGGAGGCTTTCGCGGCCTTGGCACGGGCAAAGTCCGCACGCATCGACGATACAGGCATCGAGGCCGAGGGTCTCACTTTGTCTCTCGCGCCCCCGGCTCTTGCCACGCTCGACCTCACCGATACCGACCGTTCCATGCTCGATGGACGCGACGGACCGGCGATACAGCAGGCCATGCGCATCATCTGCGCCATGGCCGCCCAGCAGGGCGCCCAGGGGCTTGTGGACGTCACCCAGGCTCATATCGACGGCTGCATCTATGCCAGCCCCGCCAACCTGACCTTTGCCGAGAAGATGGCTGAGATGGGCGCGCGGGTCCGCGTGCCCACCACGATGAACGCGATTTCGGTCGATCATGCCCACTGGCGGGAACAGGGCGTGCCGCCCTCCTTCGGCGCCCCCGCCGCGAGCCTCGCCGATGCCTATGTCCGCATGGGCTGCCGACCGACCTTCACCTGTTCGCCCTATCTGCTCGACAGCGCCCCCAATGCCGGCGAAACCATCGCCTGGGCCGAGTCCAATGCGGTGATCTTCGCCAACACCGTGCTCGGCGCGCGAACGGCCAAGCATCCCGACTTCCTCGACCTCTGCATCGCGGTGACGGGACGGGCTCCCCTGTCGGGTGTCTATCTCGATCGGCACCGCAAAGCCCGCCGCGTCCTCGACGTCGAACTGCCCGGAGATGTGGACGATGCCTTCTGGCCGCTGATCGGCTATCTCGCCGGCCGCGCCGCGCCCGAACGCATCCCGCTCCTGCGCGGCATTGCCACGGCCCGTCCTTCGCGGGACGACCTCAAGGCGCTCTGCGCCGCCTTCGGCACCACCTCGGCCGCGCCGATGCTGCATGTCGAAGGGGTCACGCCAGAGGCTGGCGGTGCCGTGGCCGATGACGCCGACCATGCCGTCATCACCCGCGCCGACATGGCTGCAGCCTGGCAGCGCCTCAACGAAGGGCCGGAACAGGTAGAACTCGTCGCAATCGGCAGCCCGCATGCGTCGCTCGACGAATGCCGCAACCTTGCCGAGGCGCTGGCAGGCCGCAGGTGTCTTGCGGATGTCGCCGTCATCGTCACCGCCGGACAGCAGGTCATCCGCGAAGCACAAAGCGATGGCACGCTTGCACGCCTGCAGGAGAGCGGCGTGCAGGTATTGCCGGACCTGTGCTGGTGTTCGATTTCCGAACCGGTCTTCCCGACGCGGACCCGCGCCGTGATGACGAATTCGGGCAAATACGCCCATTACGGTCCTGGCCTGTCCGGCCGCACCGTGCGCCTGGGCAACCTTGCCGATTGCGTGGCCGCAGCCTTGACCGGCCATGCCCCGCGCCGTTTGCCGACCTGGCTTTCCTGAGGAATTCCCATGCGCAGCACCAAGACCATCCATGTGATCTCGGCCCATGCCGAGGGTGAGGTCGGCGACGTCATCGTCGGCGGCGTCACCCCGCCGCCCGGCGACACCATCTGGGAACAGAGCCGCTGGATCGCCCGCGACCAGACCCTGCGCAACTTCGTCCTGAACGAGCCGCGTGGGGGCGTGTTCCGCCATGTCAACCTGCTGGTGCCGCCCAAGCACCCCGAAGCGGATGCGGCCTTCATCATCATGGAGCCGGAAGACACCCCGCCGATGTCCGGCTCGAACTCGATCTGCGTCTCCACCGTGCTGCTCGACAGCGGCATCCTGCCGATGCACGAGCCGGTGACGGAGATCACCCTGGAAGCGCCCGGCGGGCTCGTTCGCGTTCGCGCAGAGTGTCGGAACGGCAAGGCCGAACGCATTTTCGTACGCAACCTTCCGAGCTTCGCTGACAAGCTTGATGCAAAGCTTGAAGTCGAGGGGCTGGGCACGCTTACCGTTGACACCGCCTATGGCGGCGACAGTTTCGTCATCGTCGACGCCGCCGCCCTGGGCTTTTCGCTCAAGCCCGATGAGGCGCATGACATCGCCACGCTCGGCGTGCGCATCACCAATGCCGCCAATGCGGCGCTCGGCTTCCACCATCCTGAAAATCCCGATTGGCAGCATTTTTCCTTCTGCCTGTTCGCCGGTGCCGTCGAGCGTACGGCCGAGGGCCTGCGCGCCGGGGCGGCGGTGGCGATCCAGCCCGGCAAGGTCGACCGTTCGCCGACGGGCACGGCGCTGTCGGCCCGCATGGCCGTGCTGCACGCACGCGGGCAGATGACCATGGAAGACAGCCTGACCGCGGTTTCGGTAATCGGCTCGACCTTCACGGGCCGCATCGTCGGCACCACCGAGGTCGGCGGCCGTCCGGCAGTGCTGCCCGAGATTTCCGGGAGGGCCTGGATTACCGGCACCCACCAGCACATGCTCGACCCTTCGGATCCCTGGCCCGAAGGCTACAAGCTGAGCGACACCTGGGGCGCACGCTGAAGCGCTTGCCCGCTTCAGCATTGGACATCGTCATTGACCCGAGACTTCCCACCTGTATCGTCGGCTATCGATATCGATTTTCGGCGATACAGGTGTTTTCGAAATGATGGCGGCCCGCGCAGCAAGACGTCTCGACCGGCCGGTTTTGCTCCGCCCCGTCTCCACCATGCAGCTCCGCGCGAGGCCTGCGACATCCACTCGATCCGCCGCTATCCGTTTGGAGGTCGGTCATGGATGGGCGTAGGCAAGCCCGTTCCCATGTCGAGCCAGCCAATGGTTCGCCGCTCGAGGTCTTTGGCATCTTCCTCAAGCTCGGACTGACCTCCTTCGGCGGACCGATTGCCCATCTCGGCTATTTCCGCGACGAATTGGTGGTGCGGCGCCAGTGGATCGGCGAGGCCGCCTATGCCGACCTCGTAGCGCTCTGCCAGTTCCTGCCGGGCCCTGCTTCCAGCCAAGTCGGTTTCTGCCTCGGAGTCTTGCGTGGCGGGGGATTGCTGGGCGGCCTTGCAGCTTGGCTGGCCTTCACCCTGCCTTCGGCCATTATCCTTATGGCATTCGCTCTCGGCGCATCGGCCCTTGCCGGCCCCCTGGCTGCAGGTGTGCTACACGGCCTGAAGCTGGTGGCGGTCGCGGTCGTCGCTCAGGCGATCTGGGGCATGGCCAAGACCCTCACGCCGGACAGGGAACGCGCCGCCATCGCCCTGGCGGCTGTTGCCCTGACCGTCCTGACGGCAGGCTGGTTCAGCCAGATCGGCGCCATCGTGGTTGGCGCCATCGCCGGGCTCTGGCTCTGCCGCGGCGAACGGAGCACCGCCGTCGGCCGTCTCGGCTTTGCCGTATCGCGGCGCAAAGGTGCCATCGCCCTGGCCCTGTTCGCGGCATTCTTCGTCATTCCCGCCCTCCTCACGGCTGCGACCGGCCCGGACACGATCTTCTCCGGCGTGATCGCTCTGTTCAATGCCTTCTACCGCTCGGGGGCGCTGGTCTTCGGCGGTGGTCATGTCGTCCTGCCGCTGCTGCAGGCAGAGGTGGTTGCGCCAGGCTGGGTCAGCAACGAGGCCTTCCTCGCCGGTTACGGCGTGGCCCAGGCTGTGCCAGGCCCCCTCTTCACCTTTGCCGCCTATCTCGGTGCCATCATGACACCAATGCCCAACGGCATTGCCGGTGCGCTGATCGCGCTGGTCGCCGTCTTCGCGCCGGGCCTCCTCATGGTTTATGGCATGCTGCCCTTCTGGGACGCGTTGCGGCTGCGGCCGGCGGCCCAGGCAGCCATGCGCGGGGCCAATGCTGCCGTCGTCGGCATCCTCGCTGCGGCGCTCTACAGCCCCGTCTGGACCAGTGCCATCCTCTCGCCGCGAGACTTTGCGCTGGCGCTGGCCGGCTTCCTGCTGCTGACGGTGTGGAAAGCCCCACCCTGGATCGTCGTCGGCCTGCTCGCCGCCGGTGGGATTGCCCTTCGCCTGAATTGAGCGCCGAAGTCGGCCATACCTCATATACACGTCATAGGATCAATCGTTTTACAGTACATTTTGACAATTTGTCTGATCAAATCCGATCGATATTTTAAAAGATACAGTTGTCAATTGCTTCAGTGCAGTGTTTTATTGAGGCAAGAGCGGGTTAGTCCGCCACAACAATCCGGCGCAGAGGGGCAGGCAATGACATCGGCCCTCGATTTGTTCAAAGCCGTCAAGTTGGATACGGGCCTGTCCGAGACATCTCAGATTCATGAACTGTTGCGCAGTGCCATCATCGCGATGGCAATGGCACCGGGGGAGGCCATTCAGGAAGAAGAGATCTGCGCCCGTTTATCGATTTCCCGCCCGCCGCTCAGGGATGCAATCCAGCAATTGGCAGGCGAACGGTTCGTCATTATCGAGCCCGATGGCCAGGCGCTCGTTGCCGCGATCGACATCGACGAAGTGCTGACCGGCCAGATCGTCCGGGAAACGCTGGAAGTCCGGATAACGCGCCTCGCGGCCCGGCACTTCGTCCCGGCCCTGGCCAAGGATTTCGAGCATTCTCTGGCCCTGCAGGGCGAAGCCGCCGCGCGGCACGATACCGATGCATTCTTCGCTCTCGACAACGCCTTCCACAAGCTGATCTGCGAAGTCTCAGGCGTCGGCAACAGTTGGCGCACACTCCGTGCCGCAACGGGACAGCTCGACCGCGTCAGGCTGCTCGCCTTTGCCTTCGAAAACAGTTTCGACGTCGTGATCGCCGAACATGGCGCGATTTACCAAGGCTTGAGAACCGGAAGCGAGCAGGCCGCTGTCACGGCACTTCAATTCCAGCTCGACAGCATGTTCGAAAACCTCCGCCTATTGCGAAAGCAGCGTCCGGCTCTATTTGCCGATTACGGCGATATCAATTTCGACATGATCCGTTAGGGTGCAGCACGCGAGCCGTCCCGAGCGCCTGTTCCGGGAAACGTTGACTTGCCACCCGCCTCGCTATCCGCCCCGGCGCCGGGCCCTGCTCAATGCAGCCCGCCGACCCCGAGTAGCCGCTCGATTACCTCCGGCTGCTCGGAGAGCGCGGCCGAGGCGCCCGACCAGGCGATGCGCCCCCGTTCCAGAATGACGACATGATCGGCGAAGTCGATCGCGGTCTGGATGCGCTGCTCGACCAGCAGAATAGTCATCTGCCCTTCGGCGGCGAGGCGCGAGAACACGGCCATCAGTTCCTCGCAAATGACGGGGGCCAGCCCTTCCAGCGGCTCATCCAGCAGCAGCACCGTCGGCCTGCCCAGAATGCTGCGGGCCGTGGTGAGCATCTGCTGCTCGCCTCCCGAGAGCTGGGAACCGAGATTCCCGCGGCGCTCCTTGAGGCGCGGAAACATCTCATAGGCTTCCTCGATCGCCGGGCGGCCACGGTTCTTGAGGCCAACGAAAAGATTCTCCTCCACCGTCAGCGAGGCGAAGATGCAGCGGGCCTGCGGGACATAGCCCAGGCCGCCGCGGGCGCGCGAGGCGATGTCGAGCAGGCTGATATCCCTGCCGCCAAGGCGCAGCGTACCGCCGTAGCGCCGGGTCTGCCCGGCGATGGTGGCGAGCAGGGTCGTCTTGCCCATGCCATTGCGACCGAGTACGGCCAGACGCCCGCCGGCGGGAACGGCGAAGGAAATGTTCTCCAGCACCCGGGTCGGGCCATAACCGGCGCTGAGATCGCTGATTTCAAGCGGCGTTGCGGTCATGCTGACTGCTTCTCATGGGCATAGTTTCCAAGATAGGCTTGGCGGACACGCGCATCCTTCGTCACGTCCTCGGGAGAACCGTCGAAGATGATGGCGCCGGCCGCGAGCACGATGACGCGCCGGGCGAAGCGGAAGACCAGGTCCATGTCGTGCTCGATCATCAGCACGGCGAGATCGGGGGGCAGGCCGGCCAGCGCCTCCTCGATGCGGGGCGTATCGCTTTGCGGCACGCCCGCGGCCGGCTCGTCGAGCAGGAGAACCTTGGGCTTGAGCGCCAACGCCAGCGCGATCTCGAGCAGGCGCTGCTGGCCATAGGCGATCTCCGCGACCGGACGGGTGGCGATCGCTGCGAGGCCGAGCGTGGCCAGCAATGCAGCCACTTCAACCATCACGTCGGGTTTCGCACGATAATGGCCGAAAAGGCGGCCGGTACGGCCCGTGCGCTGCAGGACGGCGAGCGCCAGATGCTCTTGCGGCGTCATGTCGGGGAAGAGCCGGGTGACCTGGAAGGAGCGTACGAGGCCCTGGCGCACACGCTCCGTCGGTCCGAGCCCGGTGACGTCCCTGCCGGCGAGCACCACCTTGCCGGAATCGGGCTCGAGGTGGCCGGTGACCAGGTTGACGAAGGTGGTCTTGCCGGCACCGTTCGGACCGATCAGGGCGACACGGTCGCCGGCGTTCAGGCTGATCGACAGGCCTTGCGTGACGGCAAGGCCGCCGAAGGATTTTTTCAAATCAAGGGTCTGGAACACCGCACTCATCCGCCCCTCCCCTTGAAACGGGCAAGAAGCAGGACGGCCGAGCCATAGAGGCCACGCGGCGCGAACAGCACGACGGCGATCAGCAGGGCGCCGACAATGGTGAGCCAGTGAAACGGATTGGCGGCCGAAACAAAATCCTCGAAACCCATGAAGGCGATGGTACCGACGAGCGCCCCATAAAGCGAGCCGGTGCCGCCGAGCACGAGCATGACCAGGGCCTCGGCCGAGAGAGTGAAACTCAGGCTGTCCAAACCCACCACCTGGGTGGAAAGGGCGTTGAGCCCGCCGCCCAACCCGGCCACGGCACCGGAGATGACATACATCTTCAAAAGCGTGCCCTGCACCGAAGCACCCATGGCACGGATGCGCACGGGATCCTGCCGGATGCCCCGGCAGAGCATGCCGAAGGGCGAGCGCACCAGCAGTCTGAGCATGACGAAGACAACGATGAGAAGCGCCACACCCAGGCCATAGGCAGTGCGACCCCACAGATCGAACTCGAACAGACCGAAGACGGGGTCGGGTGAGATGCCCGAAAGGCCGTCGCTGCCGCCGGTATAGGCCGAAGCCTTGTTCGCGGCTTCGTGGAAGAGATGGACCACCGCGATCGACAGCACCAATTGCGCGAGCCCCTCCCCGCGCAGGATCACCACCCCCGAGACCAGGCCGGCGAGTGCGCCGCCCACGGCTGAGATGGCGAGCATCGCCAACGGATCGGTGACGTTCCAATGCGCGGCGGCAATCCCCGCGGCATAGGCACCGGCACCGTACAAGGCCGCATGGCCCAGCGTGGCGACGCCGCAAAAGCCGGTGACGAGGTCGAGCGAAAGCACGAGCAGCGCGACCGAGAGGATGCGGGTCAGCAGCGCCAGATTGTCGGGAAACAGGCAATAGCCGACGACGGCGGCGGCCAGGACGGCCGCAAGACCTGCCAGGTCGCGCCTCAGCCAGTTGGTTTTCGGCATTTCTTCCCGACCGGGCACGGATTTGCTCTCCACCATGTCCATTCAGGCTCTCCTGCCCATGAGGCCGCGTGGGAAGACGCAGACGATGGCGATCACGGCGAGATAGAAGAAGAATTCGCCATATTCGGGCAGGAGATAGCGGCTGGTAGTGTCGACGAGTCCAAGCACGAGGCAGGCCAGCAAGGCACCTGGGATCGAGCCTGCTCCGCCGACGCAGACCACGACCAGGAAGGTCACCATGTAGCGCAAGGCATAATAGGGTTCGATCGGCAGGAGCTCGGCACCGACGATACCGCCGAAGGCGGCGAGCCCGACGGCGATCGCAAAGCTCACGGCATAGACGATCGTGGTGCGCACGCCGAGCGAAGCAGCCATGGCGGCATTGTCCACCGAGGCGCGCAATTTGATACCGAACCCGGTTTTCTCGATCAGATACCAGAGAGCCAGGGCAACGGCCAAGCCACAGGCAATGGCGAATAATTTATGCGCGGCGATGGTGCGAAAGCCGAGATCGACAGGTCCGCGCAACAGCTCGGGCAAGGGGATGGTCTTCAGCGTGGGGCCGAAGACGTAATTGGCGATGCCGATGACGCAGAAGGTGATGCCGATGGTCATTAGCACCTGGGTCAATTCGGGCGCACCATAGAGCCGGCGGTAGAGCAAGCGTTCCAGCGGAAGGGCGATCACCACCGTGCCGGCCACGGCCACCAGGATGGCGAGGGCATATCCCAGGCCGAGGGATTGCACGGCATAGGAAGCGATGTAGCCGCCGATCATGGCGAAGGCGCCATGGGCAAGGTTCACCACCCGCATCAGCCCCATGGTCACGGAAAGCCCGATGGAGATGACGAACAGCACCATGCCATAGGCAAGGGCGTCGATACCCACGCTGAGAATGGTTTGCATGGTCTGATCCAGCACTAGAGGAATGGCAATTTTGTTAAACTACCACTTACTCTATGTCCTTTTTCTAATGCATTTTCTGAACTCAAGGCTTGACTGTTCCAGAAGATGCTCTCTCCCCGGCGCCGCCTTGCACTCTGTGGATCTCGGCGCGGCGCAGTCATTTCAAAGCGGCAAGGCCGGGGTCACCCTGTTTTTCGAAAGTGGCGATTTCCTTGTTGTAATAACTGCCGTCCTCGGCCTTGGTGACCACGCGCAGATAGATGTTCTGCGTGATGTGGCGGCTGTCGGGATCGATCGAAACGGGCCCGCGCGGGCTTTCCCAGGCCAGTCCCTTGACGGCGTCCACCGCCTTCTGGGCGTCCTGCTTGCCGCCGGTCGCCTCGATCATCTTGTAGATGACATGCATGCCATCATAGGCCCCGACCGCGGGAAACGACAATTCACTTGGGTTGCCGATGGCCTTGCGCGCCGCCTCGACGAATTTCTTGTTCTCGGCGGAGTCATGCGAGACGGCATAGTGGAAGGTGGTCGGCAAGCCCTCGGCGGCCTGGCCGAGCGCCGGCAAATCCGATTCCTGGGTCAGGTCTCCAGGCGCGAGCAATTTCACGCCTGATTTTGCCAGGCCATTGTCATTATAGGCTTTGACGAAGCCGAGCGTGGTGGGGCCGGACGGCAGGAAGGCAAACAGGGTATCGGCACCGGAATCCTTCACCCTCTGCATGATCGGGCTGAAATCGTTGGTCGACAACGGCATGCGGATCGTGCCGACGACTTCGCCGCCGACGCCGGTGAAGCTGGTCTTGAAGGCATTTTCCGCATCGACGCCAGGACCATAGTCGCTGACCACGGTGATCGCCTTCTTGGCGCCGCGCTCCTTGGCAACCTTGGCCATGGGCGCCGAGGTCTGCCAGGTGGTGAAGGAGGTGCGCACCACCAGGGGGCTCTTGGTCACGATGGCCGACGTCGCGGCATTCATCACCACGAGCGGCACATTGGCCTGCTTCAGCAGCGGGGTGACGGCCATGGCGTCCGGTGTGAAATAGAAGCCCGCGAGATATTGGACGCGTTCCTTGACCACCAGTTCCTGGGCAAGGGCCTTGGACTGCGCGGGATCGGCCTGGGGCACGTCGCGATAGACGATCTCGATGTCGTCGCTACCGACCTTGCTGCCATGCAGAGCCCGGTAGGTGTCGATACCAGCCTTGAAATTCTTGCCCTGGATGGCGAAGGGGCCTGAGAACGGACCGATCACGCCGACCTTGATGGTTTCGGCCAGGGCGCTGCCGGACAGCATGACGACCGCCAAGGTCGCGAGAACCGATTTGGCGGCGAGAACGGTTTTTTTCATTCTTTCCTCCTAGAGCAAAGCGCGTCCAGGTGTGAACGCTTGTTTGCTCTAACTCTTTGGTTCGGCGCGTCTTTGCGATTTGAAATGATACGATCAAATCACAAAACGCTTTGAAAGCCGGACCAGCACCTTTTGGGCACGCCGATCGCAGGCTTTCCATATTGGTCAAATGTGACGCGTTAATTGGTAATGTAAAATGAAAACAAACGCTCGAACCATAACCTGCAGGATATGTGACGGGCATGGGACTCCGAGATTTCAGTAGGGAAGACCGACATAGTTTTCGGCAAGTGCCGCTGACGCCATCTGTGAATGAACGAGATAATCGAGTTCGGCCTCCTGGATCCGTTGCCCGAAATCGTCCGTGTCCGGGAAGCGATGCAGCATCGTCGTCATCCACCATGAAAAACGCACTGCCTTCCATACGCGGGAAAGCGCCCGGCTCGAATAGACATCGATGCCAGCCGATGAATTCTCCCGATAGAATTCCCGCAACCCCCAATAGAGGTAGCGCACGTCGCTCGCGGCAAGATTGAGCCCCTTGGCCCCGGTGGGCGGCACGATATGGGCGGCGTCGCCAACCAGGAACAAGCGCCCGAAACGCATGGGCTCGGCGACGAAGGAGCGCAGCGGCGCAACCGATTTTTCGAAGGACGGTCCGGTGACGATGCCGGCGGCGGCCTCGGGCGGCAGGCGTAGGCGCAGTTCGTCCCAGAAACGATCGTCGCTCCAGTCCTCGATCCTGTCATCGAGCGGACATTGCACATAGTAACGGCTGCGATGAGCCGAACGCATCGAACAGAGCGCAAAACCCCGTGGGTGGTTGGCATAGATCAATTCATGACCGGCCGGCGGCACCTCGGCGAGAATGCCGAGCCAGCCGAAGGGATAGGCCCGCTCATAGGTCCTGATCGCGGTCGACGGCACCGATTTACGGCTGACACCATGGAAGCCGTCGCAGCCGGCAATGAGGTCGCAATCGATGCGATGGCCGGCACCGTCCTTCTCATAGGTGACGTAGGGCGCCTCGCCGCCGAAATCGTGGAGCTCGACATTGCCAGCCTCATAGATGGTGGTCAGGCCTGCAGCCTCGCGCTTGTCCATCAGGTCATGCGTCACCTCGGTCTGGCCGTAGACCATCACCCGCTTGCCGCCGGTCAGGGCTGCCAGGTCGATGCGGTGCAGCCGGCCGTCGAAAGCCAGGGAGATGCCGTCATGCGGCAGGCCTTCGGCATGCATGCGCTCGCCCGCCTTGGCTTCATCGATGAGATCCAGTGTGCCCTGCTCGAGCACGCCTGCACGCACGCGAGCGAGTACATGACCGCGGCTGGCACGTTCGAGGATGATGTTGGCGATGCCCTCATTGGCCAGCAACTGTCCAAGCAACAGGCCGGAAGGACCCGAACCGACGATGACCACCTGTGTGCGCATGTCCTGCCCTCATCGCCGCGAATTCCATGCCATCGGCAGGCTCGGGTCGGTTTTCGTTCCATTTCTGTTTCGGGATCGCGACTATCCGTCGGCCAGCACACCGATACTTTCGATCTGGGTGGCGAGTTCATCCGCCAACCGCAGCGACGCAGTGGCCGCCACGGCCATCTGTGGCAGAAGCAGCCATTCCAATGTCCACGCCGCGCCCGAGCGTTCCTGTTCGTGCAGCAAGGCCTGATGCATGCCGGCAAGCTGCGTGGCGTTGAAGCGAGCGAGCGTAACCAGCATCTCCGCCGCCACCGGATTTTGCTTGTGCGGCATGGCGGAGGATCCTCCGCCGGCGGACAAGCCAATCTCGCCGCCGTCCTGGGCCATCAGGGCGATATCCTGGCCGAATTTGCCGAGGCTTCCTGTGATCAGCGACAGCAGACCGGCGAAATCGGCAAGCCGGTCGCGCTGGCTGTGCCATTGCGGGGCATCACCGAGACCGAGGCGAGCGGCGAGCCCCGCCCGAACGGCAGCGGCCTTGGTCCCGAGCTTGTCCAGCGTGCCCGCGGCCCCGCCGAACTGCACTACCAGCAGCGCCGGCCGCATGGCTTCGAGCCGCTTCCTGTGCCGTTCCAGCGGTTCGCGCCAAGCCTGTATACGGTCGGCGACCGTAATTGGGATCGCCGCCTGCATGCGGGTACGGCCCATCAGCCTGCGGCTGCCGAATTCCAATTCCAGGCCAGCCAGTTTCGCGACCGCCTCGACCAACAGGTCATCCAGCCGCTGCACTATCGCCACCAGTCGCAACACCAGCGCGGTATCGATGACATCCTGGCTAGTGGCGCCGAAATGCAGCCTGTCGCCATGCGGCGTTCCAACCGCTTCACGCAATTGGCGCACCAACTCCGGCACGATGACGCCATCACTGGCAACGCCACGCCTGAGCGCCTCGAGATCGGGGACGAACGAGGCCAGGCCGGCGGCGATCGCCGCGGCGGCATCGGCTTCGATTACCCTCTCTTCGGCTTCCGCCTCGGCGAGGGCAAGCTCGAAAGCCAGCATCGCCGCCATCTCCACTTCGAAGGAGAACTGGCGTGCCGTTTCCTCATCGCCCAACAGGGAGGCAAGAACCGGATGATCGAGGGGCGAGACTGTCATATATCGAAGAACACTGTTTCCTGCTCGCCCTGCAGGTGGATGTCGAAGACATAGGGATCGCCTTCGCGCGCCGCGACGAGCGTGGCGACGCGATGGCGATGCTCGATGCGTGCCAGCACCGGGTCCTCGGCATTCGCCTCCGCTTCGTCGGCGAAATACATGCGGGTCTGCAAGCCGAGATTGATGCCGCGGGCAACGATCCACAAGGTGAGATGCGGCGCCATCAGGCGGCCATCCTTGAACGGCACCCGGCCCGGCTTGACCGTCTCGAACAGGCACTCACCCGTCGTCATATCCGTCGCCTTGCGGCCCCAGCCGGCAAAATTGGGATCGGCCTTGCCACGCCGTTCCGAAGGCGAATTGTAAAGGCCGGCGCTATCGGCCTGCCAGATCTCGACGAGCGCGTCCTTGAGCGGCGTCCCCAAGCCGTCGAGCACGCGCACCCGCACGCCGATGCGCTCGCCCTTGGTCGCGGCATTGACCATCACATCGCCGAGGTCGCGGTCATAGACGCCCGCTATCCCTGCGAAATTCGGTGTCAGCCCGATATGCACGTAAGGACCGGCGGTCTGCGAGGGGCTTTCCTTGAGGCGATCGAGAGCCTGAACCATCAATTGCCCTCCAGGCGGTTCTCGAACATCGCCGAGCGGCGACCGCGCAGCACGATGTCGAATTTATACGCACGGGCATCCATGGGGATGGTCGCCTGCATGTCGAGGGCTGCGATCAAGGTTTCGATACCAGCCCTGTCAGGGATCGTCTTCACGATCGGGCACAGCCAGATCAGCGGATCACCCTCGAAATACATCTGCGTGATCAGACGCTGGGCAAAGCCGTGGCCGAACACCGAGAAATGAATATGGGCGGGACGCCAGTCATTGACGCCATTCGGCCAGGGATAGGGACCGGGCTTGATGGTGCGGAAGGCATAGCCGCCGTCCACATCGGTGATGGTGCGGCCGCAGCCGCCGAAATTCGGGTCGAGTGCGGCGAGATAGCCTTCCTTCTTGTGCCGGTAGCGCCCGCCGGCATTGGCCTGCCAGAATTCGAGCAGTGCCCCCGGCACGCCCTTGCCGCGCTCATCCAGGACACGCCCATAGACAATGATGCGCTCGCCGATGGCGCTCTCGCCGGGCCTGGCGAAATTGTGGATGAGGTCGTCGTCGAGTGGGCCCAGCAGATCGTGGCCGAAAACCGGTCCCGTGATCTCGGACAGCGTATTGTCGAGCGACAGCAGCGCCTTCTGCGGCGAGCGCAGCACGGACGTCTTGTAGGGCGGCGTCAGGGCCGGCGGATGCCAGCTCCGGTCGCGCTGAAAGAAAGCGCCCGTCTCGGGCCGGAGGTCGGTGCGTTCAGCGGACATCGGATTTTCCGGCCTCCTCGTCCATCTGGGCAAACACCTGCTTGGCGATCTTGATGGCCCGGTTGGCTGCCGGCACGCCGGCATAAACGGCCACATGCAGGAAGGCTTCGCAGATATCCTCCCGCGTCGCGCCGGTATTGGCGGTTGCCCTGACATGCATGGCCACTTCCTCGTCATGGCCGAGTGCAGCCAGCAAAGCGAGGGTAACGATCGAGCGCTCCCGCTGCGTCCAGGTCGGGCGCGACCACACCGTGCCCCAGGCAGCCTCGGTGATCAGCTCCTGGAACGGACGGTCGAACGCGGTCGAGGCCCCCTCCGCATGATCGACATGGGCATCGCCGAGCACGGCGCGGCGAACGGCGAGGCCCTCGCGATATCTGGCCGAGCGTGGCGCCGAAACACTCATGGCAGGGTCACTCCGATGGCAAGCGTGCGAGAAACTGGGTGATGAGGGCAACGAGCACGGCCGGCTGCTCGATGCAGGGAATGTGGCCGGCGCCGGCGATGACCTCGAATTGCGAACCGGGGATGATATCGGCCATGGAACGCACCAGAGCCGGCGGCGTCGAACCATCCTGATCACCGACGATGCACAGTGTAGGAACGGCGATCGCCTCGGCGGTCCTGGTATAGTCGGCATCGCGGATCGCCGCGCAGGTCGCCGCATAGCCCGCAACGGGCTGACGGGCGAGCATGTTGCGGCAACCATCCAGCGCTGGCTTGCGCTCGGCATGAAAACGCGGCGTGAACCACAATTTCATCACGGTATCGGCGATCGCGGCGATCCCGCCCTTCTGAACAGCGGCGATGCGGCTGTTCCAGCCATCGGCGGTACCGATCTTATGCGCCGTGTCGCACAGCACCAGGCCCTTGACGATGCCGGGTCGGCGGCCGGCAAGGCCGAGCGCGATGAGGCCGCCGACGGAAAGGCCGCACAGCACCACTTCCTTAATGCCGAGATGATCGATCAGGCCAAGGAGATCGTCGACATGGTCCTCGATCGTATAGGGCGTGGGGCCGAGATCGGACAGGCCATGGCCGCGCTTGTCATAGGCGAGCGTGGCGATCGAGCCGTCGAACGCCCCGGCCACCTCGCTCCAGATGCGCAAATCCGTGCCGAGGGAATTGATGAAGACGAGGTGGGGTCGGCCCTGCCCGGCCGGTCTGCGATCGAAATGCAGCGTAATGCCGCCGATGGTGATGAACTGCACGGCCGTCTCCTCCCCGCGAAGATGGATGATGCAATTGGTTTGGTAAAATCATATTTTCTAGCGTTATCTTAACTGCTGGGTTATGGATCGCCATGATCGACAGCCGTGTCAAGTTCCGCCATCTTCAGACTTTCCTGGAAGTCGCGCGACAGAAAAGCGTGGTGAAGGCAGCCGGCGTGCTGCATGTCAGCCAGCCGGCGGTGACCAAGACGATCCGCGAGCTCGAGGAAGCCTTGGGCGTTTGCGTGTTCGAGCGGGACGGCCGTGGCATCAGGATAACCCGGACCGGCGAAGTGTTCATGCAGCATGCCGGCCTCGCCGTCAGCGCCCTCAGGCAAGGGATCGATTCCGTCGCCCTCGCCGGTGCCAAAGTGGGGCCGCCCCTTCGCATCGGAGCGCTGCCGACGGTCTCGGCCCATATCATGCCGCTCGCCATGCGGTTCTTCCTCAAGGAGGACACCGGCGTCACCGTCAAGATCGTCACCGGGGAAAACAGTGTCCTCCTGGAGCAGTTGCGCATCGGTGAGCTCGACCTCGTGGTCGGGCGCCTGGCGGCACCGGACAAGATGACCGGTTTTTTCTTCGAGCATCTCTATTCGGAACAGGTCGTGTTCGTGGTGCGGCCTGGACATCCGCTCCTCGACAGCGGCGGCAATCTGTTCGAGCAGATGAGCACCTATCCCGTGCTGATGCCGACGCGCGGCTCCGTCATCCGTCCCTTCGTGGAGCGTATCTTCATCGCCAATGGCATCGCGTCTGTTCCCACGGAAATCGAGACGGTGTCGGATTCCTTTGGCCGGGCTTTCGTGCGCCAGAGCGATGCGATCTGGGTCATCTCACACGGCGTGGTCAGCAACGACATCGAGGAAGCCACCCTGAGAGCCCTGGCCATCGAGACCAGCGACACGAAGGGACCGGTAGGCCTGACCATGCGCACCGACATGATTGCCCATCCCGCCTTCGCCATTCTGCTCAGGACCATCCGCGAGGCGGCCGGAAAGCTCGGCTGAAGCGCACTGCAACGGATTGCGATCCCGGCAAGCTCAAGAGATCACGCCCGATTCCTTCGCATCCTCGCTGTCGTCGTCTCGATCGCCATCGGCCTTGCGGGAAATACAGTGAAGTGAAGTGCATTTATTTCTGCTTCTGGCTTCACATATCGCAAATTAAGTGCACTTCACCGTAATTACTTAAGTCAGACTCTCGGTGGGCTAGTGAAGAAGCGCCGCAACTCGCTGGCGACCAATCTTGGCTTGCCGACATTGTCGGAGGCCATGTGGCCGATGCCCTTGAGTTCGACCCGCTCCGCCTGAGGCAACTCGTGCTGCAACGCGTCGAGCGCCATCGGCAGATAGGGATTGGAATTGTCACCGCCCATGAGCAGGACCGGCATGCGGATGGCGCCGAAGCGCTGAACCTGCCCGGCCGTGGCGGCGACCAGTTGCAGATCGTAGTGGACGGAGGGCACCAGTTCGCGGATCGCTGCCGCCTCTTCGCCGTCGCCGCGCAGCGCCATGCCCATCATCGGAGTCAGCAGCAGCCGGGGCAAGCCGGTGAACCAATCGCGTCGGTCGCCCGTCCCCTTCATCACCGTGACCATGGCGGCCGGCAAATTGCCGGCGGCAAGCTCGCGTTCATAGCGCGGCACAAAGTCCAGCGATGACAGTGTGCCGACCGGCAGCGGCGGCTCGTAGAGCGCAATTCTAGCGAGCGCCTGCGGCCGGTGCAGCGCCGTCCACAGCGTGGCGATGGCGCCCGAACTCAGCGCGAATACGTCGCGCGCGCCCGTTTGCGCCAGCACCGCCGACAGATCGTCGACCTCGGTCTCGATGCCGTAGTCCGGCCCCGGTGGGCCGCTGAGGCCACGTCCGCGCCGGTCAGGCAAATGCAGTGTGAAGCGATCGGCCAGCAACTCCCCCAACTGGGTGAAGTTGCGGCTGCTCTGCATGGCGCCTGCCAGCAGCACGAGGCTCGGGCCAGCGCCGACCTGCCTGTAACCGATGATCGTTCCATCGCGCGAGACAGCGTGACCCACGGTCCATTCAATCATGGCGTTTCTCCAAGCGCGCCGAGCCATAGGCATCGAGGCCGGTTGCGTTCGCCTCACCGCGCAGTACCGGCAGCAGGAGGCGCGCGAGCGCCGCGGCGCCGCCGAAGCCCTGGTCGAGTCCCTGCCCGCCGGCCGGTGAGTGGATGTGCGCTGCACCGCTCGCAGCTTGAACTCGCGGCTGAAACTTCGACATTCTTGGTCGGACATCCATTCTCCTAACGAGAACTGTCCCTATTTTGTCTGTCTCAGTCCAGGGGTTCACTCCAGTCGCAGATTGAGCGCGATAGCCGTAGTTACCAGCTTCGCCTGCGCACGCCGGAGCGACATTGCGATCCCGGCAGGCGTTACGAAATCACGCCCTATTCCTTCGTATCCTCGCTGTCGTCGTCGCCATCGGCCTTACGGCGTTCGATGACCGCCTGCACCTGCGTGAAATCGGAGGGCGCCATCGACAGGCCCTCGATCTTCTCGCTGCCGATCTGGCCGACGGTCGCCCTCAGCTCACGCACCGGCACGACCTGCACGTCACCGCCATGCAGCATGATCGCCACTGTTCCCGGCTCCACCAGATCGCTGGCGACAATGCCGAGACCGTTCAACAAGATTACCTCACCGGTCACGCATCACTCTCCCCTGAGCAGCTTTCTGTTGATCGAGCACAGGCGCGATCAACAGAAAGCTGCAAGACACCAGACATTGCAGGCGTTCCCGGCGAAGCTCGTCCATGTGCCATGCCGAAAAACCCTGCTTGGTCTCTCCATGCACGTAGCATAGGGGGATCGGGAAAGCGTACCAACCTTTTAAGACTGTCGCCTCGTGCCAAGCTGCCCAAGCATGGAAATCACCGCTGGTTGGCGGCCGACGACGAAATCGGCGAGAAACAGGCGATCGACGGCAAAGCCTCCCTCGCCCCGGCATTTTGCGATTCGGTGGAACCATCAGGGCCGGCAAGGGGCGCGCCAAAACAAGAAGCTGGAGCCAAAGCGCGTTTTCGAAAAATCGAACCTTGCTCCAACTCTTTGTTTCAACAGGTTTTCTTAATCGAGAAGCCTCGTGGCGTAGTTGCTCACGGTGGTGTCACCCCACCCATACCCTCGCCCCGTTCTTACAGCGAGAGGCCAGCCTTTGCTTTGCAAGGGCGAGGGGTGAGGAACAGTACGACCTCAACGGCAGGGGGTGAGCAGTTACTTATCGGCTTTCCCAAAAACGCCTTAGGCGTTGGCTTTCTTGGCCCTGCCGCGCGCGGTGCGGGCCGGGGCCTTCTCCTTGGTCTGGCGGCCCTGCTGACCCAGGCCAAGTTCCTTTGCCAGCCGGGAGCGATGAGCCGAATAGTTCGGCGCCACCATGGGATAATCGGCGGGCAGGCTCCATTTTTCCCGATATTGCTCGGGCGTCATGTCATAGGCGCTGCGCAGATGCCGGCTCAGCGACTTGAACTTGCGTCCATCTTCCAGGCAGATGATGAAGTCGGGTGTGATGGACTTCTTGATCGGTACTGCGGGCGTTGCCGCTACGGCGGCTTCGGCCGGTTTACCAGTATTCAGATCGCTCAGCCGCCCATGCACCGATTGTATCAGTTCGGAAAGGGACGAAGAGGAGACCTGATTGTTTGCGACGTAGGCAGAGACGATGTCGACCGTCAGGTCGACCAGTTTCGTGTCAGCTTCAAGCACGTTCAACCACTTTCATTGTTGTGTTGATTTCAAAGTGAGTGAAGTTTTCTTAGTGGCCGCAGCGTTGTGGACCCGATTGCTGCGGCGATTCAGAAATTCTCAAGCAAATTGCGACGCGTGTAAAGCCGGGTCGGGGAAGTCTTTGAACCTGTCCGCAGGCAACACCGACAGGGCCAACGATTCGACCGTATCGACCTTCGGACGCCATGCCCAAGACTGTCGATATGCTTGCGAAAAAGGCAGCCATCGGTGGTCGGCAGCGGCGATGGCAGCTACTCACCAGGATCGTGGCGCAAAGCAGCGGACCTCAGCCTCGCTCCCGGTCCGAGGTAAATCTTGGGCATGGCGAGGCCGGCTGGCGTCAGCGCTGGCAGCGCCAATAACGATGACCGTCTCTCGTATAATAGACGCGATGGCAGCCGACAGCACTCGCCGGCTTTCGCGTGGTCTGTCGGCGGTCTTCGCTGGGTGGCGCCGGGGGCGGCGTGGGTGGGGTGGCTGCGGTGGGTGGGGTTTCGGGGGCCTCCGCCGTCTCGATGGGGGCTGAACCGATCGGCAGCATCGCCTGCAGGGCGTGCAGGCGGATCCCCACGACCTTCGCGATCTGGCGGGCATCCTCCTCCTCGCAAGCGAGCCGGGTGAGTTGCGTGAGGGCGGACATCTGACCGATCACCAGGGCGGCCTGCACCGGCGCCACCGGCAGCGGCCCCCGCTCGATGCGCATGAAGTCCATATTGGCAGAGACCAATGCCCGCTTGATGTCGCTGCAACTGGCACCATCGGCCCAAGCCGGCGCGATGCCCAAGCAGGTGATCAGGCCGGCGCAAGACAAGGCGAAGGTAATCCTCATTGGTGAACTCTCCAGACCGGAGGGTGATATTGGCGACTTTCTCAAAGCCGTTCAATCGTCAGGCCACCATAACGGCGGCTATTCCTGGCAACTATGAGGCCGGTTCTGATCTTCGCCGCGGCAGATGAAGCCCACGCGGCGTCCCGAGACAAACGACCCGACGGAAAAGCCGCGGTTTGGGGGAGCCTCGCCCTCGGTCCCCAGAGGGCGAGGCTGCGCCGAGTTTTCCCGCGCTGTCGCGCGCACTTTACGTGGTGGTCGCGCTTATTCGCTGCCTTCGCAGATCGGGGTCGGCCGTGGCGGCGGCGCAGGGTGGTCGAGCTTGTATTGCGCCAAGACCGGCTCGAGCACTTGCCGCGACCAGTATTTGGGAGCCCCGATCTCCCTCAGGCAGGCAGCGTTCCAATAGAGGCCGGCGCGGGCAGGCGACTGCCCGGCCGCCACCGAGCGTGCGACATTGCTGACGTCGGCGGCTTCGGGATAGATGTAGAGCGTGGTCGGATAGTCCTTCACCATGGACAGGATCTGCTTCACGTCTCCGAGCGACCAACTGGTGCAGCCATTGCTGCGGCCGCCCGCATAATCCACCAGCTTGCCGAAGGGAACGTAACCATCCTGGTTCGCATAGGGGCTGCTCGGAGCCTTGCGCAAGCACACGCCCTTCAGGGCGACGGCGGCATGGCCGCCGATGGCGCGCTGGCGGGCGTTCGCGGTCTCGCCCACACCATCGAATTGGATGAAGGACCGCAGAAATGCCGCGTCCTGGTTTACGGCCACGCGATAATAGCCCTTGAACGAGGTTTTTGTCTCGGCAGTCACATAGGCGCCGCCCGTCGTCAGTTCCGAATCCTGCGCATTGCCGAAATGCCTCGCGCAGCGTCGTCCATTGGAGAAATCCGCCACGCCCCTCAGATTGCGGCCGCCACCATGCCCCGCCGAAATGGCCCGGAACGAGTGCTGGGATTCGCAGATGATGTAGAAGCGTCCGCCCGAGCTGCCGGGATCGTTGGGGCGCGTCGCATCCATGGCGAAATAGCAGGGATTGTTGACGGTTCCCTGGCTCGCCTTCTGAACATAGAGCGCTCGCGCCCTCTGCAGGACCGGCAGGGCAATCTGTCCCTGCCCCTCGCCGACATACGTCATCAACCAGCCGGGAATGCCGGCGGCCTGGCCAGCCGCCAAAGCCTCGAACGATCCCGCGCCGACAGCGGCGCCAAGAGACAGGCAGGTGATGCCCACGCCCTTCACCAGCCTGGATTTCAGTCGCACCGAGCCGATTTTCCTTGTGTAATGTGGTCCGAGGGCTGCTTTCAGGATCTCCATCCTGCGGATGGGAAGGGCCGCCTTGGGGGTATGCGCCGACCGAGCCATCGTAAGTTCTTTCCCTCTTTATCGCCGAACCGGCCCGCGAAGAAGGCGCGGCACGAGCAATGCGAAAGCCAGGCGAGCATGGCCATAATCCGCACGGGGTCAGGCTAGCCGGGAAGCGTTACGTTTCCTTTACCCACCTTGCATGTCGGCAGAGGACGGCAAATTGATGGAGAGCCGGCGTCCGGGTGCGAAGAAGTGAAGTTGCCCGCCAGATATTGGCGGCAGTGGATGCTTCAGCAACGCTTCAGCGCACCTGCTTTTGAGCTGCCGGTCTTGCGATCGACGACGAGCTCGAAGCTCACCTTCTGCCCCTCGTGCAGTTCGCCAAGCCCTGAGCGCGTCACGGCGGTAATATGAACGAAGATATCCCGACTGCCATTGTCCGGTGCGATGAAGCCGTACCCCTTGGCGGGATCGAACCATTTGACAGTACCAGTGCTCATGCTGAGCCTCCTCCCAGAGGCTTCAATCTCGGCTTTTGGCACCCGATGCGATTTCGAACTTTTGCCAAGGACACCGAGCTGTCCCGGAAACCCCGTTCATTCAAGCCGGTACAATGTCCTCGGCAGCCAGCTGGCAGGCTATTCCCAATGGCACAGGCGAGCGGGTCGCAGCCTCCGCCCTCAATGCACAAAGAGCCCGACGCTGTGAACGCCGGGCAAGGTCGTTTTCTTAGGACCGTGTCACCCGCCAGCTCCCCCTAAGGCAGGGGCTGGCAGTATCTCGACTGTCGCACGGCCTCGTGATTCCTCCGTGACTACGTCCATGGAGTACGGCGCGCTCGGGCCTGGCAAGCAGCCCCTTTCAGAGATGGCCCGATGGCCCATGCAGTCGGGCGTAATGGGCCGGCGGCAGACCGACATGCCGGGTGAAGGCGACACTGAACGTGCTCGCTGAACTATAGCCCACCCGTTCGGCGATCTCGGCGATGCCGCCCTCGCCGCGCCGCAACAGGGGCTTGGCCAGGGCCATGCGCCAGGCCAGCAGATATTCCATCGGCGCGACGCCGACCATGCGCTTGAACCGCTCGAAGAAAGCCGAACGGGACAGGGCCGCTTCCTGCGCCAATTGCACCACGGTCCACGGCCGGGCGGGATCTTCGTGCATGCGGCGGATCGCGGCCGTAAGGCGCCCGTCACCCAGGCCGCGCAGGAGTCCGGCGGAGGCAGCGGTCCGGGCCGTCGACCGCAGCGCTTCGATGAGAAGAACCTCCAGCAGCCGTGCCAGAATGACCTCGCGTGCGGGCCGCGTCCCTCGTGACTCCTCACCGACGAGTTGCACCAGGGTCGTAAGCCGGCTCTCTCCGCGCACATGGACGAGTTGCGGCAGCAGTGAAACCAGCAGGGCCGCATCGGGCGAAGCGAAATCGCAATAGCCTATCAACATCACGACATCGGGCGGGCCAGCGGGAAAGCCGAGCCTGAATTCGCCGTCGCCCAGGGCAATCGGCGTGCTGTCGATCGCGTCCGATACCATCGGGGCTTGACTCGACATGGTGAAGCCATGAGCCGCGGGAATCAGCATGAAATCGCCGGCCTGGAGATCGATCGGCTCCTGTCCATCGGCCACGAGGCGACATGCACCTTCAAGGATCGCGCAGTAGAATGGCCGGCCCGCTTCCGTTCGGCGGACACGCCAGGACCCTGCCGCGCCGACGACTTTCGAAAACCGGGCCTCAGGTTGAAGCAGCGTGACAATTTCGGTGAGCGGGTCGATCAAATCCGGACTTCTGCAAATGATATATGGACTTCTCATTGTAGCAAGTCCGAGAACGGCGATCTAGCTTTCCGACTCCGCCAACGAATTTGCGAAAGCCCCGATGAAAACCGTCCTGATTACCGGATGCTCGTCCGGATTCGGCCTCGAAACGGCCCGCTACTTCCTCGATCGCGACTGGAAGGTCATCGCCACGATGCGCACGCCCCGCGAGGAGATCCTGCCCCACTCCGAGCATATGCGCCTGCTCGCCCTCGACGTCACCGATCCCGACAGCATCAAACACGCTGTGACAGCCGCGGGGCCGATCGACGTCCTGGTCAACAATGCCGGGATCGGCGTTTTGAACGCCCTCGAAGGCACTTCCATGGCTGATATCCGCGAGGTCTTCGAGACGAATACGCTCGGCACCATCGCGGTGACGCAGGCCCTGCTGCCCCAGTTCAGGCAGCGCCGATCCGGCGTCATCGTAAACGTCACCTCCAGCGTGACATACAAGCCGTTTCCGCTGCTCGCCGTCTACAGCGCCAGCAAGGCGGCAGTGAACGCCTTCACGGAATCGCTGGCGCTTGAACTGCATCCCTTCGATATACGCGTCAGCCTGGTGCTGCCCGGGCGAGCGCCGGAGACCCGTTTCGGCGAAAACGCGCGAGCTCGCATGCAGGAAGGCATTCCCGAAGCCTATGCCGGCTTGGCGCAGAGCATCTTCGCCGAATGGGGGCAGACGTCCACGGCGACCCAGGCACAGGATGTTGCAGAAGCGGTGTGGCGCGCGGCGAACGATCCGTCCTGCCCCCTGCGCATCGCCGCGGGCGCCGATGCCGTGGCACTGGCCGGAACGAACTGAACCCGAGGAGCAACCACGCTCCCGTTCTCGCGGCGCCATAGCCTCATGGCTACGGGCCATTCGAGCTACAAGAACACTGAAGGCATTCCTGCCGCCTTCAGTGACCAGGCCAAAGCTGTTCACGACCGAACGCTGCCTTACTCCAACACTTTGCATCAGAACGTCTTGGAATTCTTGCCGATTCCGGTAATTCATAAAGCAGCATAGCACCTACCGGAATCAGGCACACATCGATAAATGCTTTGCTTTTCAGAAAACCAAGAAGGTATTATTCTGCTATTCATTGGTATAATATCGCTGTATCCTTTATTAACCATGCGTCGTGCACCTGAAATAAACGAGATAGGGAGCGTTTTTCACGTCACGATGCCGATCGGGGCTTGATCAATTCTGCAACTGCGCCCTAGATCGATGCTGGGATAATCGTCATTTCCAGGCCTTTCACCTGTTTGCGGGGGTGTTTCGTGGCAGCTGACACCAAGGGACGTGCTGTTTTCCGGTCGATCATCGGCATTGGYGCGCTGGCCGCGCTGGGCGCGGTGCTSTGGTTCGCGACGCGCCCTCCGCCGCTGATCGTGCAAGGRGAAGTCACCGCCAACCGGGTCGACATCAGTKCCCGGGTGGGCGGCCGCATCGCCAAGCTGGCCGTCGATGTCGGGGACAATGTCAAGCAAGGCGACGTGATCGCCCAATTGGAGAGCCCCCAGCTCGATGCCGGCCTGCTGGCAGCGCGGGCGGCCTTCAATGTCGCCAAGGCCGATTTC